>JBGCFE010000065.1:0-20662 GCA_045106775.1 Halioglobus sp. | reverse complement strand
CATATCGCCGTGGTCGAAGGGTTTGGCAATGTAGTCGACGGCACCCATACGCATGGAGTCAACCGCCGAGCGCAGGCTGGCATAGCTGGTCATAATCAAAACGGGTACATCGCCTGCCTTTTTAATCAGATCAGTACCCGGCGCACCGGGCAGGCGGAGATCGCTGATGATTAAATCGAAGTCGGCCAGCGTATGGCCTTTTTCTGCTTCGGCAACCGAACCCGCTTCGCTGATCTCGTACTCATTGCGCTCTAAGAGGCGGCGCAACGCGGTGCGAATCACCGACTCGTCTTCAACCAATAAAATTTTGTGCATACAACGTTACCTTGGGTAGATATTTCCCAACATACTCTTAGATTGCGAAATTTTCCACTCTTTGGGGGTGCTTAGGTGTGAACTCCCGTTACATTTTTAGTATGCGGGGAGGTCTGAGCGTAACGTTAGCCGGCGATATCCAGATTGTATTGCGCTCTAGGTAGCTGCAGGGTGATGCGTGTTCCCGGATTGCCCGTTTCGTGAATGGGGCTTGTAAGATGCACCTTGCCGTTCATCTCGGCCATGATGCTAAACACTAATGCCAGCCCTAAGCCAGTGCCAGCGCCTGGATCTTTGGTGGTGAAGAACGGCTCAAACACCTGGCTTTGCACCGCTGGCGGAATTCCGCACCCAGTATCTTCTACCTCAATGATCACCTCGGTGAGATCGGCGGCGGCACTGATCGTGACAGAGCCGTACTCTTCACAGGCATCGCGGGCATTGCCCAGCAAGTTAACGAACACCTGCAGCAGCTTTTGGCTATCGGCCAGTACCAGGAGTTCGCGGTCACTGTTGTTGGTGAAGCTCACAGGTTTTGCTTCGCGATCGAGTGTTAGCAGATGCACTGCCTCATCAATACAGTCGGCAAGGTTGGCCGGCGCCAGTTCGGTTTCACCACCGTTGTCGCCGGTGTGCGAAAAATTCATGAGCGATTCCACGATTCGCGTGACACGGCTGGTCTGCTTTAGGATGTCTTGCCCCATGTGCCGGATTTCTTCCGGGTCTGTTTCATACTCCAGATTTTGCGCAAGGCAGGCTATGCCGGTGACCGGGTTGCCAATTTCGTGCGCTACGCCAGCGGCAAGCCGACCAATCGACGCCAGGCGTTCTGTATGAAGTACTTCGTCTTCCATTTTTTCTAGATCGGTGACGTCTTCTACAAGAATAATCGTATCGTCCGTACCGGCTTCATCAACAGATGTTTTGTGCAGGCTCAACCATTTGGCATTCTCGTGGGTTTCGCCGATTTGCGTGGTGATAGACACACCGGCGTCGCCTTGCAGAAAATCCCCGAGCAGGTGGCTCCAGGGTGCATCAAGCGCGCCTACCAACGAACCCAGAACTTGTTCAGGGGCGATACCTGTTAGCGTTTCCATGCTGCGATTCCACATCAGAACTTCACTGTCGAAGCTCACGGTGCAAATGCCAATCGGAAGTTTGTCCAATGTCTCCCTATGCTGCCTGCGCAGATCATCAATGTCGGCGGCAATACCCGTTATTTGTGGCTTGGCGCGGTCGAGATTACGCTCCATTAAAAACGTATCTGCGTTTTGCGTGTGCGCGCCAGGCTGGAAGGGTAGGGCATTGTTAATGATGCGAATGGCAACGGCCGGGCCCAATAGGCCCGACAGGTTTGCCTCTAGTCTGGCTCGCAATCTGCGCAGGGCATAGGGGCGGCTTTCTTCCTGCGTGAAACGGAGTTCGCCCAGAGCCCTGCTGAATTCTGCTTCGGCGGTTTGCTCGCCAAGTGCGGGAGTCAGGCGTTTGGGGATATCAGCGGCGCTATTTATCGGCAGCATCTGCCTGGTTGGCCGGGCCATGTCGTCCATAGAACAAATCTCTGCGGCCACGGTTTCTTCATTGCTGGTTTTGGTGGTTACCGAGATCAACAGGAAGAACCCCATGTTCGCCCCCAATGAAAACAGCGTAGCGGACGACCAGGGGTCATCGCCCGCGCCCAGCAGCGAATTCAAAGCATTGGTGACGGCTAGAGGTTCAGCCACACCCAGCAGCGGCAGCAGCATGGTGAATGTCCAAATGAACAGCCCTGCGGTGAGTCCTGCCAGCAGCCCATTGCGATTTCCCCGCGGCCAATAGGGCGTAGCAAGAACGCCAGGCAGAAACTGCAGTGTTCCGCTGAAGGCGACCAGCGCTAACTGCGACAGGCTATGACTCCCATCAAGCACGGCGTAAAACGAATACCCTGCCAGAATCAGAACAGAGATGAGCGCGCGACGCATCCAGGTGAGCTGTGGGTAGATGCCCTGAGACGAATCTGTCTGTAGTGGTCGAATGGGTAGTACCAAATGATTCAGGCACATGTTTGCCAATGCGAGCGTGGTGACAATGATGGTGGCGCTGGCGGCAGACAGGCTGGCCATGAATGCAGCGGTGCTGATGAGCGGTGAGCGCAGCTCAAGGCCTATCGCTATCGCGCTGTAGTCTATAGGCAGTGAGTGATCCAGTGTCATGCCCGCCCATGCAATGGGCAAGATAGGCAGGCTGAGTAGTAGCAGATACAGCGGCAGCCCCCACGTGGCTTTTGCAAGATCACGGCTGTCGTTGTTTTCTGTGAACATCATGTGAAAAATATGCGGCATGCACACGGCGCCTGCAAAAAACACCAGCAGTAGGGCGCGTGAGCTGTTGTCTCTTATCGGGTGGTTTAGCGAGTGGCTCAACTGTGGGTGCTGCATCAACCACTGCTCCAAGCCATCAAACCCGCCGAAAACGCTGTAGATAGCCGCCGACATCACAATCAGCAGCGCGATCAGTTTGACCACTGATTCGAACGCTATGGCCGTAATAAGGCCCCAGTTGCGGCGCCGGGATGTGCTATGGCGAGTGCCAAAAAGAATCGAAAATATAATGATGATTGCGCAGAACAGCATGGCCAATTGATTGGGCATATTGCTAGTTGATGACTGTGCGCCACTGCCGGCGAGTATTTGAATCGCGTGGGATACGGCCTGTATCTGTAGTGCTATTAGCGGTAGTAAAGTGACGCACATAGCGATAGTGACAGCCACGCCGACGCTGGGGCTGCGGAATCTGAAGGTGAGTAAGTCGGCCAGTGATGCCAATTGATAGACGCGACATAACCGTAACAGCGGCATTAGCAGCAGCGAAGCGAGCACGAACATGAACACCGCGCCAAAGTAGTACAGCAAAAAATTGTAGCCGTACTGTGCTGCCAGAGAAATCACGCCGTTGGTGGCCATGGCACCGGCAAAGACGCCCAGCGAAAGTACATACATTGCAGGGTGCTTAACAATGCGCTCGGGTATTGAGCCGCGGTCGGCTAAGTAAGCAATGCCAAAAAGACAGCTCAGATAGGCGATGCTAAATAAAATAATCTGCGGAGCGCTAAAGCTCATCAGACGATCCGCTGCGTTCGTTCCAGAAGGTGGCGACAACTAAGAGCAGCCACAGCTGGTACGGGCGGTACCACGCGGGCTGTGTGCTAAAGAGCCAATCCTCGAGCACGGGGTAAAAAATGAGAAGTATGCCCAGGGCGAGTAAGAGCGTGCGACTGATATACATGGTGTAGAACTTCCCGGGAGCGTTGGCCGAAGCCTCGAGCGCAATGTCGTGATGGATAGTACAAAAGCCCTTTCACGCGGTAAAGCGTGGCAGCCCTACGGTCTAACCACTGGAATGGCTAGGCAGCGTGGAACCGCATCAAGAGCCCAATGTTGTATTGCGTACTCTAGAATGCCTGACACGCTGTCAATGGTCTCATCAGGCATGGCTTGATTGAGGAATAGTAGGGCGCTTCTTAGATTCTGCTGCGCCAAGGCATTGACCAAAGGGGGTGCGTGATTCTGTTTGCTGAACTTTTGGCCCTGAGCCGTCGTGATAACGGGCAGGTGCGCATACGTGGGTGTTGAGTGCTCAAGCACCTGCTGTAGATATACCTGCTTGTGTGTTGTTTCTAGCAGGTCAGAGCCGCGCACTATGTGCGTAATGCCCTGGGCAGCGTCATCGACAACGACCGCCAGCTGATAGGCGATCAAGCCGTCTTTGCGCTTGACGATGAAGTCGGGGCTGTCTTGGCCTAGCGCGCTGCGCTGTTCATTTTGAATTAAATCGGTGAAGCAGATTTCAGTGGCGTCTGGCACGCGTGTACGTACAGCACGAGACTCGCCTACCCACTCCTGTCGATAGCCGCAGTTACCGCAGCAGATGCCTTCGGGGCCCTGCATTGCGCGCGTACATTCACAATAAAAAAGATGACCGCCGGCTGTTAATGTTGCTAGCGCGGCTTCGTAGGCAGACGCGCGCTGGCTTTGAAACATGACGGCTTCATCCCAGTGCAGGCCGTGGGCCTGTAACGTATCAAGAATAGCGTCTGCTGCGCCGGGTTCTTCCCGCGGAGGGTCTAGATCATCCATGCGCACAAGCCATGTGCCACCGGCATGTCGCGCATCGAGATAACTGGCCAGAGCGGCTATCAAAGAGCCTTGATGTAGTGGCCCGGTGGGGGAGGGTGCAAAGCGCCCTCGGTAGTTCATGCGTTGCCTGACAGGTGTGCGGGCAATGTGAAGGGTTTTACGATTGTTCCGTTAGCCCATTTCCTGCCGTTCTTTGATCTCTGCAAGTGTCTTGCAATCGATGCAAAGCGTAGCAGTGGGGCGGGCTTCCAGACGTTGAATGCCGATTTCGATACCGCAGGCTTCGCAGTAGCCATAGTCTTCCTGATCAATCAGCTCCATGGTGGAGTCTATTTTCTTGATCAGCTTGCGCTCGCGATCGCGGGTGCGCAGCTCAAGGCTGAACTCTTCTTCCTGCGTTGCGCGGTCGGCTGGATCAGGGAAGTTAGCTGCTTCGTCTTTCATGTGGGAAACCGTGCGATCGACTTCCTGCATCAGCTCGCTTTTCCAGTTCAGCAAAATTGCCCTGAAGTGGTCGGCCTGCTTCTCGTTCATGTACTTTTCACCCCGCTTTGGCTTATAGGGCTTAAAGTTGTTGAATTCAGCGGTGCTAGTTGCTGCTTTTTTGGCTGCTCGGGGCATGATCAAATTCCCATACGGCCTGTCGGCTCAAAGTTACAGAAAATACAGTCTAAGTAGAGGCAGGTGCAAAGTGTGCCCCATTTCCAAGGGCGCAGAAACTACCAGATTACCGCTATGCGCGCCACTATTTCCTTGCAGTTTTCGTCAGTCACTATCCGGCCTGTAAGGCCTGTTGCTAGAATGGCGCCACGCATCTGCTGGAGCCATTAATGACCGCCCACGACACCACTAAACACTCATCAGCCAGCAGGGGCTTTGCTCAGCGGGTATCAGAGATTGACCCCTTTCGTGTGGTTGAGGTGCTGGAGCGGGCTACTGCCCTCAGCGCTCAGGGCGCCGATATCGTGCACATGGCAGCGGGCGAGCCGGATTTCTCCACTGCAGCGCCCATTATCGAGGCGGGTCGCCAGGCACTTGCCGATGGTGCGACACATTACTCTCAAGCAGCGGGTATCCCTGTTTTACGCGAGGCGATCGCAGAGCATTACGCGCAATCCTATGGGCTATCTATTTCGCCCGCCCAGATTATGGTTACGCCGGGGGCATCTGGCGCTCTGTTGTTACTGGCTGCACTGTTGATGAATCCCGGTGACAGCATGTTGATGACAGACCCGGGCTACCCCTGCAATCGGCATTTTATGCGCCTAGTGGAGGGGCGAGGCCAGCTGGTACCGGTAGATGCTAGCACTCGGTATCAATTAACAGGCGAGTTGGTGGAGTCGCATTGGGGGGACAATACTGTCGGTGCGATGGTGGCATCCCCGGCCAACCCCACGGGCACAGCGCTATCGCGGCAAGAGCTGGCGGGTTTGTCTGCTGCCGTGCGCGGCCGGGGTGGCCACTTGATTGTTGATGAGATTTATCACGGCTTGTCATATGGCGCTGATACTCCTTCAGTGTTGGAGGTGGATCCCGATGCCTTCGTGATTAACAGCTTTTCAAAGTACTTTGGTATGACGGGTTGGCGTCTGGGTTGGCTGGTAGCGCCCGAAGCCGCAGTGCAAGAAATGGAGAAGCTGGCGCAGAACCTGTTTATTTCTATGTCTACGATGGCGCAATATGCCGCGTTGGCAGGGTTTGAGCCTGCAACCCGTGAAATCTTGGAGGAGCGGCGCGAGATTTTTGCCCAGCGGCGCGATTTCTTGCTCCCCGCGGTGACCGCATTGGGTTTTGATGTGCCCTGCAGCCCAGATGGAGCCTTCTATATCTATGCCGATGCCAGCCGTTTTACGAATGATAGCCAAGCTTTCTGCCTGCAAATGCTGGAGGAGCACGGCATTGCGATCACACCAGGTTTGGACTTTGGTCACCATCGCTCTAATGAGCATTTACGGTTCTCTTATACAACGGGCATGGATCGTCTTGAGCTTGCGGTTGAGCGGCTATCCAAAGTGCTTAGGTAATGACGAGGTGCTTGGTTAATGAAGAGGTGCTTGGGTAATGATGAGGCGCTGGAGTAATAACGAGGTGCTGGGTTAATCATGGAGTACTCAAATTTAATCGAAGCGACACTGCTAAAGCGTTACAAGCGATTTCTGGCAGATGTGGAGCTTGCCGATGGCAGTACGCTCACCGTGCATTGCCCTAATACGGGCGCCATGACGGGCTGCGCCGAGCCGGGATCAAGAGTATGGCTCTCTACCAGTACTTCGACAACGCGCAAGTATCCCAACACCTGGGAGTTGGTTGAAAGTAGCAGTGGTACTGCCTGCATTCATTCTGCTCTGGCCAATAAGCTCGCGCGCGAAGCGCTGGAAGCGGGGTTGATACCGGAGCTTAGTGATTTTCAAACGCTCACGCCTGAAGTGAAGTTGAGCGATAAAACGCGTTTAGATTTTAGGCTCGATTACCCAGAGCACACTGTTTTTATCGAAGTGAAATCTGTCACGCTCGCCAGCCAGAACGGGCAGGGCCTTTTCCCGGATGCAGTTAGCGAAAGAGGCCGTAAGCACCTGAATGTGCTGGCTCAATTAACTCAGCAGCCCAAAACGCGGGCGGTACTGCTTTTTTGCGTGCTACATACCGGTATTGAGCGGGTGAGCACTGCCGCGGATATTGATCCTCAGTATCGCGAGGCGATGCAAGAAGCATTGGCCGCAGGCGTGGAAGTGCTGGCATGGCGTGCAGATATCAGCCCTCAAAAAATACGGTTAACTCAAAGCCTGCCCTTTAGCCTAGACCCACTCGTATAGGCCTTTCGGTAGATCCACGCTGCGGTTAGTCCAGGTAAAGTTGGCCGCCGCTCAATGTGAAGGCTACCGGTTGCATGCTTTCTCCCTGACAGGGCCCGCCCACACATTCGCCCGTTTCAGCGATAAATTCAGCGCCATGGCGCTGGCAGGTAAACAGTAGGCCATCATCGCTGACGATAGACCCACCCATAGGGTCTAGTGTCTCTTCGGTATGCGGGCAACGGTTTTCGTAAAGGTAGTGCTCGCCGTGGCGGTGAATCAATAGCAGCTCACGGCCTTCGCGCGTGACGCTGCAGCTGCTGTTATTGGGTAGATCCAGAGATGAATCTGCAGGGGGTTTGTTGTCTGCCATCGTATGTTGCTTTTGTTGGGTTCGCGGTAGGATGTTGGAGAATGATCATACCTTGCACGGGTACCGGTGCGAAATTTTAGAAAGGCTTTATGAGCAAAGAGGCAATTCAAAGCGCAACACTGTTGGGGCAAACTGAGGGTCACCTCGTTTCCGTGCCCGGTGGTCACCTGTTGCAAAAAGAAGTGGCGCTGGCATTCACGGCGCTACAGCGTGCGGCGCAAAAGGCAGGTTTTGAGCTAGCCATCGCCAGCAGTTTTCGCTCTTTCGAGCGGCAGCGGAGCATTTGGAACGCAAAAGCCGCGGGCCAGAGGGCAGTGCACGACGATAGCGGGTGCGCTGTTGATATGAGTTGCCTAAGTGATGTAGAAAAAATGCACGCGATCCTGCGCTATTCCGCTTTACCGGGCGCTTCTCGGCATCACTGGGGCACTGATATGGATGTGTATGATGCCTCCGCAGTGGCTGCAGACTATTCAGTGCAGCTTTCTTTGCAAGAAGTGGCTCCAGGCGGTGTGTTTGATGCATTGCACTGCTGGCTCGACGACTGCATGAAGCGCGGCGAAAGCTTTGGCTTCTTTCGCCCCTATGCGATAGATCGGGGTGGGGTGGCGCCTGAGCGCTGGCACTTAAGCTATGCGCCTACTGCACGACAATACAGTGAGGCATTGAGCCCGCACAGTTTGAAAGCGTGTTGGGATTGTTTATCTCAAGACGAGGGCTTGCTACTTCAGGCCAGTGTTGAAGCAGAATTTGAGGCTATTTTTGAGCGGTATATCACTGTGCCCGATGATGGCTGGGCGGGGGAGTGATTCGTGGCGCTGCTTGAAACGCTAGCTTACCCGTAGCGCCACGAAACAAAAAACTAAGGCCTGTATTACTCTTTCGCCTTGGCTTCCTGGTGAAGGTGCCCAAAGTGCTTGCGATAATCTACCTTGGATGCAGCGATTACTTTTAGCGCTTCTTCACGGCCATACACAAAGTCGACTTTGATATCGATATCTTTGCCAGGCTGCATTTTGTAGGTAGAAAAATAGTGCTGTAGGCGCTCTGTCTTAATGTCTGGCAGATCAGAAATATCCTGAACATGGCCCCAAATGTTGTCGCCGTCGAGTACAGCGACAATCTTGTCGTCGGCTTCGCCGTCGTCAATCATTTGAATACCGCCCACGACTCTTGCCTTTAGCACGATGTCGGCGCGTGTGATGTGGCGCTCTGAGAAAACACAGATGTCTAATGGATCGCCATCGGCAACATCTACATCTGGGCAGCGCTTAGCAACTTCTTCGGCGCAGTAAGTGCGGGGGATAAAGCCGTAAAGCGCTGGCGGGCTAGAGGTTGTGCGCTGTGGACGGTCAACCATGAGAAAGCCGGATGCTTTGTCTAGCTCGTATTTGACCACGTCGGCTGGGGTCATCTCGATGTAAACCTGCACGATATCCTCGGGCATATCATCGGGGCGTGTGCGAAGGCCGTGCCAGGGGTGGCGGCGCCAGCGGTTGAAGTCTTGATTGCTGTACATGAAGTTACCTCTGTTCTGTAAAGCTGGTGGTTGCTACTAAAAACGTTGTGACACTGCTGCGTGTCAGTTTCGAGGCGCGGATTGTACAGATTTGCGGCAGCAAAATCTCGCGCAGCAGTAGAAATTGTGCGTTGTTTGGCACCGCTGAGAGTTGTGGTTAGATCTTGAAGCGCTTTTTTAGCTTGCGCGGCACCGGTGCGTTTTTGAGCGTGACGTACTGAGGTAAACCCTTTTTGTAGGTGGGATAAGCCTCACCGGCGATCAAAGGTTCAAGATAGTCGTGCGCGGCCTGGGTAATGCCAAAGCCATCGCGGCTGATATAGTTGCGCGGCATCATCTTCTCAACGTTAGCCACCTTATCCAGTGGAGCTTCGCCGATAGACCAGCTGTAGCGCTTACCGTTACCGCGCACAATGCAGGGCATCACAGCATTTTTGCCCTTTAATGCCATCTCTACTGCGGACTTACCCAGTGCGTAGGCCTGATCGACATCGGTTTGCGAGGCAATGTGCCTGGCTGAGCGCTGTAGGTAGTCGGCTACCGCCCAGTGGTACTTGTGGCCCAGGGCCTGTTTGATCATGTTGGCCAGGTGCGGTGCAAGCCCACCTAACTGGCTGTGGCCGAAAGCGTCTTTGAGGCCAGACTCAGCCAAAAATCTGCCATCCTTATATTGGGCGCCTTCAGAGGCGACGATCACGCAGTAGCCGTGCTTCTTTACGGTGCGTTCGACCTTGGCTAGAAACTTCTTTTCGTCGAAGGCGATTTCGGGAAAGAGAATGATATGCGGGGCATCCCCTTCTTTTTGTGCGGCGAGCCCTGCTGCAGCGGCAATCCAGCCTGCGTGGCGGCCCATCACTTCCAAAATAAAGACTTTGGTAGAGGTTTCGCACATAGAGGCAACGTCCATTGCCGCTTCTTTCGTTGAGATAGCCACGTACTTGGCCACAGAGCCAAAGCCAGGGCAGTTGTCTGTGAAAGGCAGGTCGTTATCGATGGTTTTGGGTACGTGAATGGCCTGCAATGGGTAGCCCATTTGCTCGCTAAGCTGCGAGACCTTCAGACAGGTATCGGCAGAATCACCACCACCGTTGTAAAAGAAGTAACCGATGTTGTGTGCTTTGAAGACTTCAATTAGCCGCTCGTATTCAGCGCGGTTATCTTCCAGACTTTTCAGTTTGTGGCGGCAGGAGCCAAACGCGCCTGAGGGTGTTGTGAGCAAGCCGCGAATATTGGCTTTGCTTTCTTTGCTGGTGTCGATGAGATCTTCAGTGAGTGCACCGATAATGCCATTGCGCCCAGCGTAGACCTTGCCAATTTCGCCACGGTGTTCGCGGGCGGTTTCAATCAGGCCACAAGCGGTGGCATTGATGACGGCGGTTACGCCACCTGATTGGGCGTAGAAGGCGTTTTTCTTCGGCATTTTATCTAAATCCTGATAGGGCGCTTTGTGGGTGGCGATGGTTTTTGGCAGAAAGTGCGCGAGCAAAGGCAATGATACGGCAATTGCCAAGGGATGTGCACATGGATGGGGATATTCCACTGACACTGTGGCAGCGCATAGCTGCATGCTATTATCTCAGCGCGGCGGGCGGGGCTCTGAAGCTCGGCTCCTGAATTTGCCGCAAACTCTCTACAAAGCCAATTTCGTACGGTTCGCGCAAGGAGCGTTGGTTGACCACCCATATTCATATACTTGGCATTTGCGGCACATTCATGGGTGGCATTGCGCTTTTGGCGCGTCAGCAGGGTTTTCGCGTCACCGGCTCTGACGCCAACGTTTACCCGCCTATGAGCACTCAGCTTGAAGCTGCCGGCATCGAACTCATGGAAGGCTTCAGTGCTGAGCATTTGCAGCCCGCGCCAGATTGCGTAGTGGTGGGTAACGCGCTGAGCCGTGGTAATCCCGCAGTGGAGTATCTACTGAACGCGCGCATCCCGTACACATCAGGCCCACAGTGGTTGGCGGAGAATATTCTGCATGACAAGTGGGTGCTGGCGGTTTCTGGCACACATGGCAAAACAACCACCAGCAGTTTGCTGGCCTGGTTACTCGAGTATGCACAAATGTCGCCGGGGTTTCTTATCGGCGGTGTGCCGGGTAACTTTGGTGTTTCGGCTCGTCTGGGAGAATCGGATTTTTTCGTAGTTGAGGCAGACGAATACGACACTGCTTTCTTCGATAAACGCTCCAAGTTTATTCACTACCGCCCGCGCACACTGTGTATCAACAACATGGAGTTTGATCACGCCGATATTTTTGCCGATTTGGCGGCTATCCAAAAACAATTTCACCACGTTGTGCGCTGTGTGCCCGGTGAGGGGTTGATCATTCATCGTCACGGTGTCCCGGCGATTGATGAGACATTGGCACTGGGTTGCTGGACGCCCACAGCTTCTTTTGCCATAGCGGGTCAGGGCGATCATGGCTCACATTCAGATTCAGATTCAGATGCGCAGTGGCAGGCGCACTACGATAATACCGACGGCTCCGCCTTTAGCTTTGCACGAGACGCTGCCGCGCCGGTATCGGTAGAGTGGGATTACTGCGGTGCGCACAATGTTGAGAACGCTTTATCGGCAGCGGCAGCCGCGCATCACGTTGGCGTGCCTGTTTCAGTCAGCGCTGCGGCAATGCGAGCCTTCAAGGGCGTTAAACGCAGGCTGGAGTTGCTGGGTTCTCCCGGTGATATTGCTGTGTATGATGATTTTGCACATCACCCGACAGCCATTGCGACAACGTTGCAGGGGTTGCGAGCGGGTATCGAAGACAGCGGTTCGCACAAAGGCCGATTGCTGGCATTGATAGAGCCCCGTTCAAATACCATGCGCATGGGCGAGCATCGTGAGCAGCTGGCTGCCGCCACCCAAGATGCCGATGCTGTGTACTGGTTTCAACCGGCGGGCCTGGACTGGTCGTTAGAGGCGGTATTGGCCGAGAGCCCGGTGCCAGCCTATCTGCATACTGCTACTGAGGAACTGGTTGCGGCGGTGGTGGTCGAAGCTCGTCCGCACGATAAGATTATAATCATGAGTAACGGCAGCTTTGGCGGTATCCACCAGCTGCTCATTCACGCACTGGAAGAAAAAGCCGCACATGCTTAATACCTTTACTGCTTTATATGACCGACTCGTGCTACGGCACCCATTCATTGCACTGGCGTTGGTGGCCGTGTTGGTAGCGGGGTTTGCCACCCAGCTGAACAAGATTACGCTGGATGCCTCTGCTGATTCCCTGATGTTACAGGGCGACCCCTCGCTGGAGTTTTTCCGTGAGGTTGGGCGCGAGTACAGCTCTGAGGAGTTTGTGCTCATCACCTGGCAGCCCAAAGCGCCGTTGCTGTCTGATGAATCGCTGCTGCCGCTGCGAGCGATGGCTGACGAGCTTCGCAAGCTTGAAGGCGTGTCTTCTGTGGTAACGGTGTGGGATGTGCCGTTGCTCAAAAGCCCGCCCGTTACGCTTTCAGACATTACCTCTGGTGACCCGCTGCCAAGTTTGGAAAAGCCCGGCATCGACCGGGAGCTGGTGTTGCAGGAGCTAACCGACAGCCCCATTTACACCGAACTATTGGCCAGCCGTGACGGCAAGCTCACCGCGGTACAAATTAATCTTGAACGCAACGAGCAATACAATGATTGGGTAGATACCCGGGAAGATTTGCGCAAGCTAGAGCGTGAGCAGGGTCTAAATGCGCAGCAAGCGTTGCAGCTAACAGAGGCGGAGGCGCAGGTGAAAGCCGGCAACGCCGCTGCACTGGCGCGCCAGAGCCAGTTGGTGGTGAGCGTTCGCGAAATTGCTGGCCGGTATGGCGAGCATGCAGAGCTGTTTGTAGGCGGTGTGCCGATGATCGCCGCTGACATGGTTAGCTTTGTGCAAAGTGACCTGGTGATTTTTGGTGGCGCGATTTTGGGCATCATGCTGGTCGTGCTGGCGATTGTGTTTCGCCGCGTGCGTTGGGTGGTGATTCCACTCATCACTTGTAGCTCTGCGGTCACCGTTATGCTCGGGCTGTTGGGCGCGCTCGATTGGCGGATGACGGTTATTTCCTCCAACTTCGTGGCCGTGCTGCTGATTATTTCGTTGGCGTTATCGATACACCTGATTGTGCGTTACCGCGAACTCCATGCGCAGAACCCTGATGGTGATTTGCACGAGCGCATTCTCAATACAGTGCGTTTGATGATTGTGCCGTGTGTTTACACCAGCATTACTACGGTTGTTGCGTTTGTTTCGTTGGTGGTTTCTGGTATTCAGCCGGTAATTGATTTTGGTTTGATGATGACCGTGGGCATTGCGGTGGCGTTGGTGCTTGCATTCCTTTTGGTGCCCAGCCTGATGTTAGTTTGGCCAACAGGCAAGCCGATGGCACATGCCGAAGAGACGCCGCCGCTGACAATGTATTTTGCCAAGATAGCCGATAAGTTTGGCGGTTTTATTTTGGTAGGTAGCGCGCTGCTGCTCGCGTTGACGGTGTATGGCATCTCTCGCCTGGAAGTTGAAAACCGTTTTATCGATTACTTTAAAGACACCACTGAGATTTATCAGGGCATGGAGTTACTCGATGCCCAGCTTGGCGGCACTATCCCGCTGGATATCGTCATTAATGCGCCCGATCAGAGTGCGCCGCTGCCGGGCCTGGAAGGCTTGGAGAGTGATGCTGCGGATACCCTTCCCGTTGATGAGGATGATCCGTTTGCTACCGATGATGGCTTTGGCGACACCGGTGATGGCTTTGGTGACACCGGTGATGACTTTGGCGACACCGGTGATGACTTTGGCGACACCCGTGATGACTTCAGCGGTGAACTGGATGCCGTTGCGCAAGAAGATGAGTTTGCCGATGAGTTTGATGACGAATTTGGCGACGATGACCCGTTTGCCAGTGACGACCCCTTCGGCGAAGAAGACGGTTTTGGCGCTGGTAAGCAAGCTGATTTTCAGCCCAGCTATTGGTTCTCTCTGAGCGGCATGCGCCAGTTAGACAAGGTGCATAACTACCTGCAAGACCGCCCTGAGACAGGCAAGGTGCTTTCGCTTTCCACTGTGTTTGCTGTCGTTAAAGATTTGCTTGGGCAAGATATCAGTAGCGTTGAATTGGCGTTGGTGCAAAAGAGCCTCACCGAAGATATCAAAGAGCTGATGGTAGACCCGTATTTCTCGCTGGATAAAGAACAGGTGCGCATTAGTGTGCGTGTGAAAGAAACCAGCAAAACCCTGCGGCGCAACGTTTTTCTGGAGGAGGTGAGCACGTATCTCACCGACGACTTAGGTTTAGAGCCCGATCAGTTTGAGCTAACGGGCATGCTCGTGCTGTACAACAACGTGCTGCAAAGCCTGTTCCGTTCACAAATTCTCACACTGGGTGCGGTGTTCGGCGCCATTCTTGTTATGTTTCTGATTCTCTTTCGCTCGCTTTCGTTGGCGCTGATAGCGCTGGCGCCAAACTTGCTCGCTGCGGGTATGGTGCTGGGTATTATGGGGTTAGCCGGTATTCCATTGGATATAATGACAATCACCATTGCCGCGATTGTGTTGGGCATTGGTGTGGACAATTGCATTCATTACGTGCACCGCTTTAAGCGAGAGTTTCCGGTGGATCGGAACTATGTGCAAACGATGTATCGGTGCCATCTGAGTATTGGGCGCGCGCTGTATTACACAACCTGCACGGTAGTAGTTGGCTTTTCGATGCTGACGTTGTCTAACTTTAACCCCAGCATTTATTTTGGTTTGCTCACGGTGCTGGCAATGGCTGCTGCGGTTATCGGGGCGCTGCTGCTGTTGCCGCGCTTAATTATTCTGTTCAAGGCACTCGGGCCTGAAGGAGACGTTGCCTAAAGCAGGAGAGCCAATCCTGCTTTTCTTGCGTAACTATTATCATGTCTGAGCTACCGTTATTTCCGCTATCTAGCGTGCTGCTGCCTTTTGGGCGCATGCCGCTGCAAATTTTCGAGCCGCGTTACCTCGATTTGGTGCGCGATTGCATGAAAACCGAAAGCCCTTTTGGCGTGGTGTGGATCCGCTCCGGTGGTGAAACTGTGCGGCCTGGCCGTGGCTCGCCTGAGCTGGGTGATTACGGTACCTATGCGCGAATCGTGGATTTCGATCAACTGCCCAACGGCCTGCTGGGCATTGTGATAGAAGGCGGTGAGCGCTTTGATCTGGATGAAACTGCGCGGCGTGAAAACGGTTTAGTAGTGGGGCAGGTGGCTATGCGCCAATCACCCGCTGCTGCGCGCATGGAAGAAGAATGGGATTCCATGTCAAACATGTTGCGCTCACTTGAAGCGCACCCCCATGTGGAGCGCATGAAGTTACGGGTGGATTACAACGACGCTTGGCAGGTGGGATATACGCTGGTGCAGGTATTGCCGCTGGATGAGCATTTGAAGTATGAACTGCTGGGCATGGATTCCATCGAAGATTTGATGGGCGAGCTAGATGGAGTGCTCAATCAAATAAGCGGAGAAGATTAACGTTTATTGAACTGCGGGCCGGCATGCCCCTAATGTTCCAGGCGGTAGCAGTCACAGCGCTATTGATCGAAGCTTGGAACCCAACCGCCAGACTCCTTCCAGCGGTTTACAATTTCACAAAACAATTCAGCGGTGCGCTCTGCATCGTAGGCGGCACTATGCGCCTCGCTGTTATCAAAGGTAATTCCCGCTTCGCCGCAGGCCTTGGCCAGTACTGTTTGCCCGTAAGCCAGACCGGCGAGGGTGGCGGTATCAAAATGAGAGAAGGGGTGAAAGGGGTTACGCTTAATGGCGTTACGCTCCACCGCGGCATTAATAAAGCCTGCATCGAAATGTGCGTTGTGGCCCACTAACACAGCTCGGGTGCAGTTTTGGTCGCGAATTTCTTTGCGTACCACGCGAAACATTTCAGCCAGTGCTTCGGCTTCTTCAACGGCTTCGCGGAATGGGTGGTGCGGGTCTATTCCCGTGAAGTCGAGTGCGGATTGTTCGATGTTGGCACCTTCAAACGGCTTTACGTGAAAGTTGTAGGTGCGATGTACTGCCAGCAAACCCTCATCGTCCATGCGCACCGTAGTGGCGGCTACTTCTAAAATAGCGTCGGTGGCGGCAACAAATCCGCCGGTTTCTACGTCGATAATAACCGGTAGAAAACCGCGAAAGCGATCACTGATTTGTTCTGCCGCTGATTCACTCACGGTGTAGTGCTCGCGCTATCAGTTGCTTCTACTTGCCAGCCGATCGCCTCTTCGGCGCGCAAGGGCGTGAGTGCCGTGTTGCCCAATGTGCGTGTGGCGGGTACCTGCCATGACCGCTTCCGCAATGTGATGGAGTCCTCGTTGCGCGGTAGGCCGTAAAAATCTGGCCCGAAATGCGAAGCAAAGCCCTCAAGCTTCTCAAGTGCCCCCAGCTCTTCAAATACCTCCGCATACAGCTCGATAGCGGCGTGTGCGGTGTATACCCCTGCGCAGCCACAGGCGTTTTCTTTGGTGTGGGTGCTGTGAGGGGCGGAGTCAGTGCCGAGGAAAAATGTTGGATTGCCAGACGTCGCCGCAGCGCGCAGTGCGTCCTGGTGCGAGCGACGTTTGAGTACCGGTAGGCAGTAGTAGTGCGGGCGAATACCGCCCACCAGCATATCGTTACGGTTGAGTAGCAAGTGGTGTGCGGTGATAGTAGCCGCTACATTGCTGCCGGATGACTCAACAAAGCTCACTGCGTCTGCCGTAGTGATGTGCTCCAGGATTATGCGCAGCGCAGGAAAGCGCGCAGCGATGGGGGCCAGATGGCGATCAATAAATACCTTTTCTCTATCGAAGATATCGATATCCGCATCGGTGACCTCGCCATGCACCAGCAAAGGCAAGTTGACCTCCTCCATTACCGCCAGGGTGTCATACAGGCCATCTAGCTGAGCAACTCCGGCATCTGAGTTGGTCGTGGCGCCAGCTGGGTAGAGCTTTACACCGTGTACAAAGCTGCACTGAGCAGCCAACTGTATGTCTTCTGCGCTCGTTTGATCGGTAAGATACAGCGTCATTAGCGGGTCGAAGGTGCGTGGCAGCCCTGTCATCGCAGCAAGAATGCGTTCGCGATAGGCTCTGGCATCCTCAACCGTGGTGGCGGGAGGTGTGATATTGGGCATAACAATGGCGCGACCAAAGTAGCGAGCCATGTCTTGGCAGGTGTGCTGTAGGGCATCGCCATCGCGTAGGTGAACATGCCAATCGTCCGGGCGCGATAGTGTGAGCGTGTTAGCTGTCACGGGTTTCCTTAGCTTGAGCGTTACGGGCGAATGCTACAGTAAAGCCGGCTGCTGCGGAATACAGGCTGGGAATTGCCTTCTGCCGAGAGTAGAATGGCCGCCGTTTTTAACATCGCTCGATGGAGCCCACGATGTCTGATATCAACAAAGTAGTATTGGCCTATTCTGGAGGCCTGGATACGTCGGTAATTGCCCGGTGGTTGCAAGAGACCTACAACTGCGAGGTAGTGACCTTTACGGCCGATATTGGCCAGGGTGAAGAAGTAGAGCCAGCTCGCGCCAAAGCCCAGGCTATGGGTATTAAAGAAATTTACATCGATGATTTGCGCGAAGAGTTTGTGCGTGACTACGTATTCCCCATGTTTCGTGCCAATACCGTGTACGAGGGCGAATACCTGTTGGGCACCTCTATAGCGCGGCCGTTGATTGCCAAGCGCCTCATTGAGATAGCCAATGAGACCAATGCCGACGCTATTTCACATGGCGCCACCGGCAAGGGCAATGATCAGGTGCGCTTTGAGTTGGGCGCCTATGCGCTCAAGCCCGGTATTCAGGTGATTGCCCCCTGGCGGGAATGGGACTTGGGTTCGCGCGAATCGCTCATGGCGTATTGTGCTGATCACGACATTCCTGTGGATTTTGCTAACGCCAAGAAAAAGTCTCCCTACTCAATGGACGCTAACCTGCTTCATATCTCGTACGAAGGTGATCTGCTGGAAAACCCCTGGGCAGAGCCGGAAGAAGACATGTGGCGCTGGAGTGTTAGCCCTGAGGCTGCACCCGATACGCCAACTTACATTGAGTTGGATTATGAGCGCGGTGACATTGTGGCGATTGATGGCGAGGCGATGAGCCCTGCCACTGTGCTAGAAACGCTGAACAAAATTGGCGGCGCAAACGGTATCGGCCGAGACGATTTGGTTGAGAACCGTTATGTGGGTATGAAGTCTCGCGGCTGTTACGAAACTCCCGGCGGTACCATTATGCTGAAGGCGCACCGGGCGATTGAGTCGCTTACGCTAGACCGCGAAGTGGCACATCTGAAAGATGAGCTGATGCCGCGCTATGCCAAAATCATTTACAACGGCTACTGGTGGTCGCCCGAGCGCACGATGCTGCAGACGGCCATCGACGAATCACAGACGGTTGTTAACGGCCGAGTTCGGCTCAAGCTCTATAAAGGAAATGTGATTGTGGTTGGCCGGCAATCTCAAGACAGCCTGTTTGATGAAAGCATTGCCACCTTTGAAGATGATGCCGGCGCCTATAATCAGGCAGATGCAGAAGGCTTCATTAAGCTGAATGCATTGCGTATGCGTATTGCGGCCAGCAAAGGGCGCTCGCCGCTGGGTTAATGTGTTCGGCGGGTTTATCAGCCGTTATCGCAGATAAAAAAGGGCGCCTAGTGGCGCCCTTTTTCGTTCATGGTGTTGCGCTACGCTTGCTTGCGGCGCCGGCCCATGAACAGTGCTGCCAAACCTAGGCCAAACAGCTGTAGCACGCCAGGAGTGGGTACAGTGCCTGGAGGGTCGTTTGGTGGGGTAGTTAGGCCAAGGAACTCGCCCGAGCTTGAGAACACGTCAACGTTAGGCGCGAACTGTTGTGTGTACCGCGCTGTATTTTCGAAGTCCATGACATAGTTCTGCAGGCCAGACTGAGGCCCCAACGTATCAAACGCCATGAACACGTTTGTATAGGTGAACAGATCAAACTGTTCCAGGTTGCTATCAATAGCGATGTCTACAGATACTGCGGTGCTCAAGAAGTCGTAGAAGCCTCCATCGCCGTCAAAAAAGTCCTCAACGGGTACTTCATACTGAAGTTGTGAAAACTCGTTTGCCAGTGCTGCCGGTGCCGGGGTGCAACTGAGTGGGTCTTGCCCAAAGCACGGGTCTCGGGCGAACGAAAGAAAGTTGCTGTAGTCCGCCAGACCTGCTTCTAGAACCACTACGCCGACGTTGTAGACGATTGTGGGCGCTGGTGCCCCCGGGGCCCGAAAGCCTAAGTCGCCAAATACTTCGCCTTCGACGCCAAAATCGATTCCCCAGCTAGTGCCGGCGCCATTTCTGACCGTTATGCGCTCACCAAAGCCGCCAAATGTCTGTAGGCCAACCGCTGAGTTGGTAAATTCCTCAGCGTACATTTTGACGGTACCTTCTCGGAGGTTTACCTCTGAGCGGGAGTTGCCCGTTACGCCCTGTGATTGGGTAGCCACAGTGGCTCCGTTTTGGACTAGGCCATCTATAATCTCCCCGCCGCCTACGCGAAGCACTGGCCGTACGTAGTATTGCTCACCCAGAAGTGGCATCGCATGAATAGACACCGATGAAAATCCGCCCACTAATAGGGCGCCTGTTGCCGCAATTTTTAGATATTTCATGACATTCCTTTCCGTTTTGCTGCAGTTTTTTTGGTTTTGCTTTTAGTTTTTCCTGTTGGGGTTAAAGCAATATGTGTGCCATCGAAATGTAAGCCTATGATTGAAAAGAAAAGGTTTGAAAAAACATGAAAAAAAGTGAAAAAAATTTGTAAAAAAAACTGACGAAACGCTAGTTTTATAGCCGTTGAATGATGGTTTATACGCTATAAATATAGGATTTGTTTGGTAACAAGTACCTAGTATTCGCTTTGATAAAATTGCCAGAAAAATTAGATTAGTAATATGTACCTACGTATTTATATGTAGTTTTCATGAAGAAAGGATGTGGCGAAAGACTAGAGAAAAATTAGTAACATGTACTCATATTTAAGAGCTTCTCCGGCTAGATTTGCGCTGCTTTTTTTTAGTGAAAATCATGCGATTGCACCTGCAAATCTTGCAGCTCATGGGTGTGATCGTAAATGGCCCCGGCGATCACGTGTGTGACATTGCTTTTGGTTTCTACAACGCCTTTTATGAGTAGCAACTGGCCTGTCATCAGCGCCTTACGAAACGTTTGCTGTGTGCGCCGCCATACCACGATATTGCTACTGCCTGTTTCGTCCTCCAGTGTAAGGAACAGTACGCCCGACGCACTGCCGGGACGCTGCCTGCAGGTAACCAGCCCGGCAATACGCACAAAACGATTAGTGCCCATGCCAGCTAGATCGCTGTAGCGCTTACAGCGGTTAAATGGTTTGCGTGAACGCAGTAGGCTCATAGGGTGGGCGCGCAGGGTGAGGCCTGTGGCACGGTAATCTGAAAGCACCTCTTCAGCCACCTGAGGCGCAGGCAATTGCACGCCATCATCAAAGTAGCTGGCGGTTTGGCTGCGCTCTTGCTGTAGCAGTGGGCGAGGCTGCTCTAATGCCATAATCTGCCATTGCGATTGG
>JBGCFE010000064.1:0-3147 GCA_045106775.1 Halioglobus sp. | reverse complement strand
GCGCACGCAGTCAGCGCCAATTGGCCAGTGATCTCGCTGCGTTAAAGCCGCCAAACGCCCGCCTTAACAAGGGGCGCCAGCAACAGCCTCAATCACGAACAGCAAAGACAGCTTTTAAGTACTCCGTTTCGGGAATAACCGGGTGAATGGGGTGATCTGCGCCCTGCCCGCCCTGCTCGACGATACGAAGTGGTACGTTGACGCGCGCCGCAGCTTGACCAATAGCGCTAATCAAATCGGCTCGCGGCAGATGCATCGAGCACGATGCCGAAACCAACAAACCTCCCGGGCTCAGCAGCTTCAAACCCAACTCGTTAATGCGTCGGTAAGCCGCTATGCCTTTTTTCAAATCTTTACGGCGCGTGATGAACGCGGGGGGATCCAGAATCACCACATCAAATTGGCGGCCCTCGCTGATCATGGCCGCCATGCTCTCAGCAGCAGAGCCCCTGACAGTTTCCAGCTTTTGGCTTACCCCATTAAGCTCAGCATTTTCCATAACCCCCGCCAAAGCATCCGCGGAGCTATCGACACAGCACACACTTTGCGCACCAAAGGCAGCAGCCTGAACACCCCAGCCGCCGATATAGCTATACACGTCGAGCACGCTTTTTTGCGCCACCCATGCTTTGAGCCGCCCGCGAGAGTTGCGGTGATCGTAGAACCAGCCTGTTTTCTGCCCGTTGTGCACAGGCGCGAGAAAGCGAACACCATTTTCTACGAAAGGCACTTTTTCTGGCACCTGGCCATACACGACTTCGCTCACCACCGGCAGGCCCTGCTCTTTGCGCTGGCGGCTATCCAGACGCAATAAAACGCCTGTTGGCGAAGTGACGCGCACTAAGCAGTCTACAATCATCGCTTGGTAGCGCTCTAGGCCGGCATTGTTGAGCTGTACAACAAGAGCGTCGCCATACCGATCGACCACCAGACCAGGCAGCCCATCACTATCGCCATAGACCAGGCGATAGCTGCGGCCTTCATAATGGCGTTCACGTAGAGAAAGCGCCCGCTTGAGCTGTGAATCTATAAACCCGGAATCAAATTCGCACAGCTGACCTGGCGCATAGACACGCGCGCAGATAAGTGTGTTCGGCTCCATGTAGGCGCTCGCTATCTGCGTACCGCTCGCGTTTACAACCGCGACAAGATCACCTGCACTAAATGCAGACAATGGCGAGCGTTGCGTGTCTATCTCGTTGGAATACACCCAGAGGTGGCCCCCGCGAAGGCGACGGTCTGCGCCTTTGCGTAGAAACAGTGATTGCATCATAGACGGGAGGTACTACCGGGCTTGATGTTAGCGGCTTGGTGTTAACGGGTTTGGCGTTAAGGCTTTGGTGCGTTATTCGTTATCACATTGCGATTGATAATCTTCAGCACTCATCAGGTTATCCAGCTCAGCCAGATCGCTGGGCTTCAAACGATAAAACCAGCCGTCGCCATAGGGCTCGGCATTCACGGTCTCTGGATCGTCTTCGACTTTACCATTCACCTCAATTACTTCACCGCTAACCGGTGCATACACATCAGAAGCCGCTTTTACTGATTCAACAACACCTGCCTCATCGCCGGCCTCAAACTCAGCACCCACCTCCGGTAACTCAACAAATACAACATCGCCCAGCGCATCCTGCGCGTGATCGGTAATACCAATGGTCAAATTGCCATCTTCGTCTTTGCGCGCCCATTCATGGCTGCTGGCATATTTAAGGTCATCAGGCGTTTGGCTCATGGAAAATCCTCAACAAAAATGTGCCGTGTTTTGAAACAATCGGCGAAAACGCTACAAGCGGCTCATTCTAACCAGCCGACGATGAAAAACAATGATGCGATGACAGCTAATCCAGCCCCATCGCATGACGCATAATCTGTGCCTTGATAGGCACTACGCCATCCAGCATGCGCATTCCGGTATTACGCAGCCAGCGCACAGGCAGCGCAGGCTGCTCGAACAGACGTTTAAACCCATCCATTGCCGCCATCATCAATAGATTGTCTCCCTTGCGCACACGCTGATAGCGGCGCAATACGGCGACATCACCCAGCGACTCATCCCGCGCGCTGGCGCTTATCAGCTGCTGTGCCAGAGCGGCGACATCCTGCAGCCCTAAATTAATGCCCTGCCCAGCCAAGGGGTGAATGGTGTGCGCTGCGTCGCCCACCAATGCTACCCCCGCCTGAACATAATCAATGGCGTGCCGCTGCCGCAGTGGGAACGCCGCGCGCTGTGAGCACCCCGTCACCGCGCCCAACCGATGCTCTGAGGCAACACCCAGTGCAGCACAAAAAGCGGCGTCATCCAAAGCCATCAAAGCGTCAGCCGCGGCTTCATCTTGCGACCAGACAATCGATACCAGCGTTTGTTCTTCATCTGCATAAAGAGGCAGCAATGCTAACGGCCCATCGGGAGCAAAACTCTGCCAGGCTGTGAATTGATGAGTATCTTCAACCGCAACAGTGGCGACTATCGCACGATGGCCGTAATCCCACTCTCGCGTCTCAAATGACATAAGATCGCGTATTTTTGAAAGCGCGCCATCAGCAGCAACCACAAGCTGCGCCTCTAACACTGACTCATTCGCCAGTGTTAAACGCACCAACCCTTCGCTAGCGGAATCTGGATCGTTTGTATCGCTATTTTCTAAAAACGCCCCAAGCCGTTCACAGTCAGTAAGGCCGCTCCCCTCGTAAACCATTACATCCGCGCAGGATTGCAGCGCATTAACTAATGCGCTGACAATAGCGCGGTTCTCTACAATATGACCCAGGGCTGCGCCACCCACATCCGACTCATCGAAGTCAATTTGGCCAGTACCCTGAGCATCCCAAACCGTCATGTGCCGGTAGGTGCAGCAGCGGTAATCGGTGATCGCACTCCACACGCCCAAACCCTCAAGAAAGGTTCGCGAGCGTGGCGTCAGCGCACTGACACGCAAATCGAAATCATCAACTGCCACCGTCTGTGGTAACGAGGGCGGCTGCATAGATCTGGCCTCAACCAAAGCTATGCGCAAACCCTGGCCGCGCAGCGCAAGGGCAAGCGATGCGCCGGCTATTCCCGCTCCAACAATCACAACATCAAACCGATTTACATCAGCCATGTGCTTTCACCACAGGGTTAGACATGCCGGCAGTTTGGCGAAT
>JBGCFE010000063.1:0-11087 GCA_045106775.1 Halioglobus sp. | reverse complement strand
AGAATACAAAACTGCGTGAAGCTCCAGGCGCTATGTTTACTGGCGCATTCAGCCCAGCGTTTGGGGTGTTCGTCGCAGGATCTGTCGCTGTGAATGAGAACTGCGCGTCACCCAAACCACGCGGGCCCAATGGTTGACAACTCTGCGCCGTTACCTGACCCGCATTAACAATAGACATAAAGGCTGTCGCAGACGCACCGGCAACGATCGAACGACTAGACGGCAGCACGGCTGATGCAATGACGGCAGAACGAGCCTGAACGCTCTCAATGGTACCCACAATCCAGTCGCGATATGCAGAGACGCGGGTATAAATACCCGGGAAACCCCTGTCACCGCAAAAATTTGGGGCCATCGAAGGGCCCCGACTGACAATACCGGCGAGCGCTGCGCGGGCGCCGTCAAACGGAACAGTAAGCGGACCGCCACTGTCGCCAGGACAGGAGTCTCGATTAGCGTCACCACCCGCACACAATTGGGTGTCGGCATTATTCTCACTTTGCGCATTGCATTCACTGTCAGAGACAACGGGTAGAGCCACCTCCAGCAAACTATTAAAAGACAGGGTGTTGCCTAAGTTGTCGGTTGCGCCCCATCCGGCTACCGTGACGATACGACCGACGGCAGCAAGAGGCGCCTGCTCCGGTGTTAGAGGCGCGATGAGGATTTGAGTCGCTGGTGTAGCCAAGCGTAACAACGCGATATCGTTTTTCTGGCTAACGTCATCGAAGTTGTAGTTTTCATGCACAATCGTTTGGGCTATCGCGATACGCTGCCCGCCGCTCAGCAGATTGTTAGTGCCTAACAATACATTGAGTTGCGACGGCAATTCTTGAACAGCAGAGTCGGGGTCAAACAGACAGTGTGCCGCAGTCAAAACCCATAGCGGTTCGATCAGCGAACCACCACAACCAATCGGCTCTCCACCTAACTCAACCGTCCGAACCAAGGCTGCAATCCACGGATAGGCATTGACCCGAGCCGGCGTGCCACCAATCACGTCGGGCGTAAACGCCGGTGCATCTTTGAGCGTTTTTCCCTGAACCGGTGGTGAGATTCCAACGAGCAAGAGACAATAGATCGCCACTATCGCCAAACGGCGATCAGTCATTGGCTCAGAGAGTTGCATAGAGAACTGCCGAGATTCACGGAGAAACCTAATTAGCCTAGCACAGCAGTTCAAACCGACGGGTAAGGCCAAGCTCAAATCAGGGAATTCTAGGCTGGCCGAGTGAAGTGGAGATAGATCGAATAGCCCATGTACCAGAGGGGGTAGATCAACGACACCAGAACCGCCAATTGCGACAGCTGGGGCTGCATGACCATCCAGAAACACAGCAGGCCCCAAACTACACCACCGCCTATGCTTACCCAACGCCCCTCTTTCGCCTGCGAGGGGTAGAGATAGCGCACGGGCCAAAAAGTCATGAGCGCCAAGACCAAAATAAGCACACCAGCGGCAGCCGACGGTAAGTCCAGGAAATAGAGGTAAAACGCCACCACGTTCCAGTAGGATGGAAAGCCAGTGAAAAAACCATCCGTCGTTTTGGCGGTTTCCGAACAAAAGCCATACGCAGACGCAATGAGCGTAAATCCGAGTACCGGCAACCACGCTTCAGACAGTAAGTCTTGCTGGTAGATGAAACACACCGGAATAAAAGTGTAGGTCATATAGTCGATGATGTCATCGAGCTTACGCCCTGAAAACTGCGGCGTATGGGTTTTAACCTGGGCCCAGCGCGCGAGGGCACCATCGGACACGTCAATGGCAAAGGCGAGAGCCAACCAGAAAAACACCTCAAGCGGGCGATTCTCCAGCAACGACAGAACCGCAAACAGAGCGCAAACCAACCCAAGGCTGGTGTAAAAATGTACAAGCCAAGCCAGGCCAACGGAACGATTCACGTACCCGTCCTTACAGTTAATCCACACCGCGTAGTTTGGGCGATAGCACCCCCGTTTATCAAGATCGTTAGCATCGAGCTACCTCGAGTTAGCTCTCATACCGCAACGACCGGCGCAAAATTTCGCTAGGGCGCTCGGGTAGCCCAACTCGAATCGCTCGGCTAAATTCTTGCGCTGAAGAAAGGTTGTCTGCGGCCTGAACAGCACGCTCGGTGATATCGCTGGCCGCACGAAGCTCAGGGTAACTCATCGTGTTGTTAACCGTACCGAGTTCGTAACCAAGTTCCACCACAAAGCCATTGGCAAGCAACCGCCAATCTAGTGGGAAGCTTGAGCCTATGGCTTTAGCGTGACGCCATATCAACGTCGTGCAGTTTGCGATGACGGCGTTATACCATCGAGGTTTAGCTGCCAGTTCGTTAATATCTTTCACATAGTCGAGCAGCATCGCCTTCGCACCATCGTCGGGCGTAAACACCCGGTAGAGCTCCACTTGCTCCCCCCGATAACGAGTGCGCAACGCAATGAGATCGGCCTCGCTAGCAACCACGTAATAGAGTTCAAACTGCCGGAAGAAACCGCGAACCGCTGAGTACTCTTCCGATTTTTCCTTACGTGTCTCAATAGAAACAGTCAGATGCCGACCATCTGCAAACTCCCAACTGGTCATCGTGTGCCCGTAAGCACTTGGCCCCCAAAACGACAACACAATATCGAACCCAATCAATTCATCCAGGTCGTAGGTTTGAGTTGTCCAATCGAGCGTCGACTCGGGGTTTCCCAATTCACCATAGGTCCGAACATTGTTGATCGTCAGCTGCGATCCATTGAGCGTTGCCACAGGTAGCTGCGCCACATCCTCCAGCCATTCCCGATCATTACTGGGCGCCAGCGTGAGCCACCAGCCCCACACCAGCGCCACTAACAGAAGCATGGCCAGGACGCTGCGCCAGAACGGGCGAATGAATAGCATCACAGCACACCATAAGAGCAACAACGCAGCGACCAGTCCACCAGCCAGCAACTCTGATTCAGGCCCGTCTATCCAAAGTGCCGCCGCCGACCAAAACAGCGCGCAAAATACCGGAACGATGAGTATTGCACGGCCAACAAACCGCACGGGATGGCCACTAGGTGGCGCCGCGAATGATCGCGCAGCCCGGACAAATAGATTGTTCAGCAGACTCATTGCGTCGTCCCTAGTACCCATTTCTGCATCGCTTTTCAGAGCACGGACAGTTCACCGTACCCCCGCGACATTAGACTCGCTCTCAACCCATACTGCCAACCGTGAACACGCAGAGTTAACCAGAAACCCGGCCAAATCGATGTCTCTGTCCGCCAAAGCCGGAGTGAGTCCACGCGCCACGCGCAGCGCGAGCGACATCAGAATCTGCTAAACATATTTTTGTTGTCTCCTCTTGCACTCGGTCAACGTTTTAGAAGCACTGACGTTGATAATGGCTTGCATTGCGCCCGACCCTAGGTGTGCTCAGGCGGAATATCGCGTTTACATCGGGCTGCGGGACCATGGAAACTTAATGTTGAACACGAAATTTTTGGCCACTTTGGCCGCTTGCTGCCTGCTCGCGAGCTGCGGGGGTGGCGGCTCAGACGACACTCAACCGCCCCTCTCCAATACGCTCCCCATTGCCGATGCAGGCACCGATCTGACCGTGCTTGAAGGCGACATGGTGACGCTCGATGGCAGCGGAAGCAGTGATCCTGACGGCACGATCGTGAGCTTCGCCTGGACCCAGACATCGGGGCCAGAGATTCAACTCGGCGATACCGATGGGGCGATATTGACGTTTCAGGCACCTGCCACGGACGCGACAAGTGCGCTGGATTTCGCATTGAGCGTGGTGGACGATCTCGGCGCTTCCGCCACCACCCAGATCGATGTAATGGTTTCCCAGTCGCCGCTGCGGGTACTCACCCAAGAAGGCTTTGTCGAGGGAATCTCAATCGGAGACGAAGTCACAGTGTTTCAGGGTGTGCCGTTCGCGGCACCGCCGGTGGATGATCTGCGCTGGCGTCCGCCCGCACCACCGGCCCAGCGCAGCGGTCTGCTGCGCACGCAACAGTTTGCGCCGGCCTGCTACCAGCCGGTAGGTGGCACGGTAACCAGTTTCGATCCGTCGGACAACATGTCGGAAGATTGCCTGTATCTGAATATCTTCACACCGCAGGCACGTGAGACGGCAGGACTCCCGGTTATGGTCTGGATTCACGGCGGCGGTAACCTACAGGGGTCAGCCGCGGCACCCACCTTCGATGGTCAATACTTCGCGCGTGCAGACGTGGTTTTGGTCTCTATCCAATACCGACTCGGCGTGATGGGCTATCTGGCACACCCTGAGCTGAGCGCAGAAAACCCGCAGAATATCTCGGGCAACTATGGAACGCGCGACATCATCGCCGCGTTGGAATGGGTGCGCAACAACATCAGGAGTTTTGGCGGCGACCCAGATCGGGTGACTATCTTCGGCGAATCCGCGGGTGCGGTGAACAGCTGCGCGATGCTGATCAGTCCTCAGGCCGAGGGCCTTTTCCAGGGAGCGATCATGCAGAGCGGCTTCTGCGCCAAGCAGATAGTCGATCTGCGCATTGATGATCCGGATTTGGGTGTGTCGGCCGAAAGCACCGGTGTAGAGTCTGCCGCAGCACTTGGTTGTGGCAGCGCAATGTCGCAGGTTCAGTGCTTACGCGAGCTAACTCCGGAGACCATCTACACCACGCTGCAGCCAGCCGATGCGTTTTTCAACAGCGGCGACGGCGCGCGTTTCGGCCTGATCTCAGACGGGGTTGTGGTGCCCGCTGCGCCGTTTACGGTGATCGAGAGCGGGCAGATTAATCGTGTTCCCGTGATCACCGGATCAACAGAAAATGAAGCGGGCTTCTGGCGACCGGCCATTGCGGCTCTCATTCCGTCAGTGGCGGCGTACCAACTCATCCTCGAAGCGCTGTACGACAACGACGACGACCTGATTTTAAACGGTCCGGCTGCCGAGGTGTTGGCGGCCTACCCGGCCAGTACCCGTTTGGAAGCTATATCCATGTTTGAAAAGGCGTTTAGCGAATCTGTCTTTACCTGCGCGTCGCGTCGCGAGGCCAGAGCATTCGCATCGCTGGGTATGCCGACGTGGCGTTACGAATTTCGGCACCTCACGCCCGGTCTGGAGGCTCTGGGTGCATTTCATGCTTCAGAAATTCCCTACGTATTCGGTGTACTCGACGTCGACGATACGGCGGACGGCGCCGCACTCAGCGACAGCATGATGCAGTATTGGATCGACTTTGCGACGTCGGGCAATCCGAACGGGACCGGTTCTGAGATTTTCTGGCCGCCGTATCTTACGGCCAGTGACGAGCATATGAATCTGTCGATTCCACTCGGCAGCGGCGCGGCCCTGGATGAAGCCGAGTGTGATCTGTGGGATACGATTCAGGTGACATCCGCCGTCGGGGCATTAACAGATTGAATCCGCACCCAGAACGTGAGACCTCCTCGGACCTATCGCCACATGAAAGCGAAAATATATCGGTCAAACACTACGACTGAAAACACCCGCTGTGCTCAACCGAACCGACTCGATTGTGAAACGACATGCGGGACCCAATTATCAGCATCCCGTCTTCGCATAGTGACGTAAGAGCTTTGCCCAGCGCGATACGAGCCCGTTGCTCGCGACCTAGAGAATTTGTTGCTTAGGTCGGGAGCTACGCCTTCTATCGACGTGATGGCGTGAAATTTCTGGTAGAGATTTAGCAAGGCCATTCAGCTTTAGAACGTAATCGTCCAAATCAAAATTGATTTCATCCTCGATGCCTTCAGCGCTTACGTTCAGGGCCCCAGTGTCTGCATTCCATTGCCACTCGCAGTAACAGGTGCCATCTTCCCGAAGCCAACGACCAGCCAATAGGTCTTCGCGCTGCGAAATCCACTCGTGTTCAGAAACTATTCTCTTCATGCCTACATTTTAACGCTCCCAAATCTGGGTTCTTAAACGTAATCGAGGTTCATGTTGTGATTACTTTCATAGTACTCGAATCTAACAACTGCTACGTACATACACTGGTGTTTAAAGGCTCCACGCTTAACTATTGGTTCCACTCTTAACTGGTGGTTCCACTCTTAACTAGTGGTTCCACTCTTAACTGGTGGTTCCACCAGGGCCTATCCGAAAACGACCGCAGATCCGAAAAGGAGTTCAGCAAACGAAAAGTCCAACAAGCGGAGCGACATTCACTCTAGGCTAGAAGATTCAGTTGTAGCAACTTCCAGTCTCGCAAAATTTCTCTCCCCTACTTCTCAAACATTTGTCTTCTCATTGGTTTCCGGGAAAGGTCAAAACTAGAAAAAGTACGCGTTCAAGCTACGGCAAAAATCGGCCACTTAGGCACCCAGATTCACAAAGGAACCAGCAGAGGCAGTTCTTTCGTTATCTACTGAAAACTATTCGTTCAGCACCGATCATAGTTTGGCTGTTGCCGGTGAAATACTGCTGATTAACAAATCACAGACACGCCTAGCGTGCTCCTTAACAAACGCTTTGTTCCTAGGGTTAAAGCCGAACAAGCTCTCACACTCTGCTTCCACATCAAACACCACGGTTGCCGCGCCGATGAACGTGTAGAGCATGTGAGCATCCAGTTCTTGACCTAGTAATTCTCTAAACAAATCTAGTCGTGGGCGGACATAGTTCTCAACTAAATAGTCAAGACGCCAAGAGGGAACCTTCCCCTCTTGAATAATGAGCCTGCTAATTTCTGGATGTTCAGCACTGTAATAAATGAAGCTTGTCATGTACCAACGAATTTGGGCCTCTTTATCTAGACCCTGCAGAGCATCATGCGTTTTAGATGAGGTGGCGGGTACTTGCTCAAATACTCGCTTGGCCACCGCTTTCCAGAAATTGTCTTTGCTACCGAAGTGATAAGCGACCAAGCCTCGCTTGGTCTCACTGGCCTCTTCAATAGCCCGGATCGAGACGCCTTCAAAGCCTCGGGATGAAAACAGATCAACCCCTGCTGTCAGCAGGGAATCCTTGGTTTCTTCTGCACGTCGTTGCACAGCACGTTGTCGTGGTTTGGCTAGGGTCATTTATTTTTGCACTTAGGTAAATTTAGTGTTTATATATTTGTCACTTTGCAAGTATAGACAATTTGATGCTCAATTCCAGCCAAGGGCCCGAACAATGACCAGCACCGACTACACCATTGCACAAAAAGTGATCCACTGGCTCATGGCCATCCTTATCACCCTGGATCTGTTTGTTGCGCAAAAGTTCGGTGACACGATGGAAGAGTGGGATCGCCTCGAGTCACGAGTAGATCACGGCACTCTAGGCACCATAGTAGCGATCCTTTTTCTCATCCGGCTATATCTACGGTATCGGCATGGCGCTCCAGCGCTACCAGCCTCCATGCCGTCCTGGCAGCTTCGGGCAGCTCGCGTCGGACACGGGCTGCTGTATTTTCTCATTGGTTTTTTAATCGCCAGCGGTCTGGCCACAGCAATCAACGCCGCCTCACCGGTACCGTTGTTCGGTAGCTTCGACATCACAATAGGTCAGCTTGATGAAACCCAATTTCAGTTCATGAGACAGTTCCATGAGCTAGCCACTAATGCCGTTATCGCAATCATCGTGATTCACGTACTCGCGGCAATCTATCATCAGTGGATAGTTAAGGATCACCTCACCATGAATATGCTCAAATTCTGGAGGCGCATGTGACGGCAGGAATAACGGACTTACTTTATGTGCGCTTCGCAGTACCCGATTTAGCCAAACAATCTCAGTTTCTAAACGATTTTGGTCTGCAGGTCACTCAACACGCACAGACCATTTACGCTCGGGGAACAGATCCAAGCCCATTTATCTATCAGGCTGATCAAGGAGAACCTGCCTTTCTAGGTTTAGGTTTCGAGGCCGAATCAAAACAGGCGCTTGAAGACATCGCCGCAATTGACAACACGTCAATAACCGAAAACCCGGCCATGGGGGGCGGGTTGATCGCCTCACTATTCGATCCGGATGGAATTCAAGTGGATGTGTTGTGGGGGATGGATTCACCTAAACCACTGCCTATTCCAAGTAGATCACTAATAAACAGCGGAGCCCTACGACAGCGTATCGGCGAAAGAGTCAGTTTTGTCAGCCCTCCACAAAGTGTCAAACGACTGGGTCACTGCGTACTTCAGGTATCAGACTTTCGACGTTCCGAGGCTTGGTACAAAAAACGTTTTGGGTTGTTAACCAGCGATGAAATCTACGCGGGTGATCCAAGCAACGTTATCGGTGCATTTTTGCGGTGTAATCGTGGCGAAAAATTTGTCGATCATCACACACTATTTTTGGTTGGCGCAGAAAACTCCGGCTTCAATCACGCTGCATTCGAAATCGCCGATTGGGACTCGCTGATGCTTGGACATTACAATTTGCAACAAGCCGGCTATACGCATAGTTGGGGAGTCGGTAAGCATAAGCTAGGTAGCCAGGTATTCGACTACTGGAAAGACCCTTCCGGGTTCACACTAGAGCATTTCACCGACGGCGATTTATTCAATGCCGATTTCGGTTCTCATACTGCATCTATCGATCAATTGCTTGGCACGCACTGGGGGCCACCGGGTGGTCCCTGAATCACGTAACAACTGCAACCTAAAACACCAACTAGCTGAGGTCGCCATGCACAACCATACCTCCATCAACAACAAGGACACTTCGTTCAGATACGGGCAGCAGACGAATACCCATTAACGCACACTCACTGGCATGGCATAGAAGATGTCCTGCTCCGCCTCCAACGATAGGTTACTAGCACCAGATTGCTACACATCTCCGACATCCCAAAGCCGGTAGCTCCAAAGAAAAGAATGCAGAACTCGCTCCCTTCGGGTTCAAGTCGATGTACTTACCGAACTTCCACAAGCAGACTGACTTCGCTAACAGTGAGCGCCCATCACAAATTCTTGGCACGTTGCAGATATGGCTTCCAAGCCTGAAACGGGTTGCCGAGAGAGAAGCGACTCTCAGCAAAGCCGTAAAACACCCGCAGACAAGAGAGCCCTCGCAGGCTATCAGACAGTGTCAGTCTTCGAACTTTTTCAAAGCAGAAATCTGCGACAGGCTAAAAATAGTTGAATATCGCTCGGAAAGGTTCTTCGGAAAGGCAGCGACTTGTTTAAAAGCCATGGCAACCAGATGGTCAAATTTTGTTGCCTTTTTTCTGCCCCTTATTGGGGAGGGTTCAAAACCAGAACGAGCCCCTCGCTCACGACCTAGAGAAATGTTGCTTAGGTCGGGCGCTACGCCTTCTATCGACGTGATGGCGTGACATTTCTGGTAGAGATTTAGCAAGGCCATTCAGCTAAAGAACGTAATCGAGGTTCATGTCGTGACTACTTTCATAATCCTCGAATCTAACAACTGCTACGTACATACACTGACGTTTAAAGGTTCCACTCTTAACTAGTGGTGCCACTCTTAACTAGTGGTTCCACCAGGGCCTATCCGAAAACGACCGCAGATCCGTTTCGAACGTCCATACCGATCGATGTTGCTGCGCAATGTGAAAATAAGTTTCCGCAATCTTCGCCGGGAGCATCAGGCCGTCATGTTCCATACCGCGGGTTGCACGCAATTCCTTAAAACGTTCAGGACCCAGCATTTTGCCAAGCGTGTCGGGTGCATCCACTGCCCCATCCACAACAATGTGTGCAACATGAATGCCTTGGCTGGAAAACTCCGCGTTCAGTGTTTGGCACAGCATACGTCGACCACCCATTGCGGCCGCATGCGAATGCTGCCCCGCGTTGCCCCGGACGGCCGCGGTGGCTGATGTTACAAGAAGAGTACCCTTACCACGCTCAGCCATCAGCGGACAGACCGACTGCGCCAGCCGGAACAAACCAAACGTAGCCATACGCCACCCCATCTCAAAGGCTTTATACGTCGTGTCTGCGAGCGAGCGATCGCCAATTTGCGCGCCAAGGTTAAAAACCACAACCTCAATCGGACCCACTTCAGACTCGATGGCCGCGACCAACTGCTCAATGCTGTCAGGCTCCACCGCATTCAGTATGTAACCACTCGCCGAACCACCCTCGCTCTCGATACCGGCAACCAGAGCATCTAAACCCTCTTGATTACTCCGCCTTGCAAGGCACGCATGGTAACCGTGACGCGCAAAATGCGCGCCGACCGTTCCGCCAATACCAGCGCCAGCTCCAATGACTAAACACACAGGTTTCATTCGCGTTTCTCCACCGTCATTCAATCAACCTCTATGAGGCTGCGCCAATCTATGCGGCCTTCTCCGCTTCAACCTGCACCACCGCAGGGTGTTCCGCCATCTTGTCGATTACGCTCTGCATTCGCGGGTGATCGCCGAGCAGGTTGACCCCGAGCACCTTATGCGCAATACCGGAAGCAAGCCCAAAGCTGTAAAAAGCATAAAAGTCTGCCAGCGTAATCTCATCGCCTGCCGCATAGGGCGAGGCGACCAGGATCCGCTCAAGTGCGGCCATGCCGCGCTCGAGATCGACTTTGACGCTCTCTTTGGTTTCTTCGCTGGTTGGCTGATTGAACAGCAATTCACCAAGGCATCGCCTAGCAACCAACTCCACATCAAGCTTAATGTGAAAAACCAGCTCCATTACCTTTGCCGCAGCAAATGCATCACTGGGCAGCAACGCAGGTTCAGGCGCGATCTGCTCTAGGTATTGAGCAATCGCAACTGATTCAGACAGGTAGCGACCATTTACGCCAATAGAAGGCATCTTACCCATCGGGCTGCGGGCAAGGTTATCGTCTTTCTGGGTAGGCGGCGCTTTTACTTCGTCAAATTCGACCTCTTTGTAAATCATCACCGCCTTAACCAAACTATAGTAGTTGCTCATGCGTAAGCCGTATAACTGAATCAAGTTAATGGCCTCTGGGATTGAAGAATCGAACGTTTAGGGTGTGTACCAAATTGGCGATGTGTAGGCACGATCTTGAATCACCATCGGCACGTCTTCAGGCAGGTCGAGCTTAAAATAGGCCTGATCGTAAGCGGTCCAACGCGGACGCGGAATCTCTAACACGCGAACGTAATAGAAGGCCCGCTCACGCTGATTAAAATCAGGGTCCGTCCACATGGTCGACAACTGTGCAGCGCCAATGCTGTTGCTG
>JBGCFE010000062.1:0-6869 GCA_045106775.1 Halioglobus sp. | reverse complement strand
GGCCAGCAATAGACACATCGTCGCGCTTGGTGGTGTAACTGGTTTGGCCTACGCCAACCACTGCTGCCAAATTCGCCATTACGCTTTCTCCACTACGGTTACCAGGTTGTGCTGCAAGCAAGGCCCAGAGGTGCAATGTGCAACCCCGCGCTCTGCATCGCCGCTCACAATGCGGTTAAACACTTCACCGATACGTGACAGGCCAGAGGCCATCATCAGGTTACCGGCCAGCACACCGCCGCTGGGGTTAACGTCTACACTATCGTCCAGGCCAAGGGCCCGGCTCAGAATAATTTCTTGATGACTAAAGGGCGCATAAAGCTCGGCAACATCAATCTTGCCATTGCCGACACCCGCCTGCTCCGCTGCTTTGCGGGTAGAGACAGAATCGGTGAGATCACGCATGCCCAGATTGTGGCTTTCGATACGATGATCCATGCCGCTGATGATCGCGTAGGGCTTGCCCCACTCTTTGGCTTTCTCAACCGTACAAATCACCATGGCGCTAGCACCATCGGATACGGGGCACACATCGCCCTTGCGCAGCGGCGATACAAACATGTCTTGCGCCAGCACGTCATCTGCCGTGACATCGCCACTGAGCTGCGCGTGCGGATTGTTTTTTGCATTGCGCCGCGAGCGCGCAACAACTTCTGCCATATCGCGTTCAGTAATCAAGCCCTGATCCAGCATTAGCCGTGCCTGCATTGCTGCAAGTGAAATCGTATCCACCCATAAAGGTGCCAGGTAATAAGGGTCTAACTGCTGCGACATCACAATCGGCAACTCACCGGGTGATGACTTACCAAAGCCGTAGATCAGCGCAGAGTCTGCATGGCCCATGCGAATTTTGAGGATGGATTCATACAACGCCCAAGCGGCATCCATCTCTACGTGTGATTCTTTGATGGGGGGCACGGCGCCCAATGCATCCACCCCTGCCACAAACGCAAAGGCTGCGCCCTGCAGATAGTCGCAGCTACCCGAACACACAAAGTCCACATCCTGTGCGTTGTTAATGCCTACCTGCGCGTAGGTTTTCTCCAACACAGGCATAATAATTTCTACTTCATTCATCGCACCGGCATCTGCCACGCTGGTGGACTGCTGATACGCAACAATCGCTATGTCTTTCATGCGTTAGCCCTCCAAGCCGGTTACGGGAAGTTTGCCAATCTTTTCAATCGGCACATCCGGTTCATCGATAGGTTTGAAATACTTGATGTTGTCCATCGCGTAATCCCACTCTTCTTCAGGCTTCCATACCGCCTGTACACGCTGGCCCAAGTGCACGTCTTCGTTGACGCATTCACTCATCAGGTGGATGAACGAAATATTGGCGCCGTCTGCCACCAGGTTGGCAATGATGTATGGCGGCTCAATCGGATTGTTAGGAATAGGGATAGAGACAATCGTGAACGATTGCACGGTAGCCTTATCGGAAAGCTCTACTTCGTCGGTGGTGGCTACACCGCAAGAGGCGCAAGAGCCTCTGGGGGGAATATACACAGCCGAACACTTGGGACAGCGCCCGCCTGTGAGCTTGCCTTTTTTAACCTGCGCCAAAAAACGCGCGGGGGCCGCTCCGGCTGTAAAGTTGTATTTGTGTACGATGGGCACGTCGATGCCCTTGATGATCTCGTCGCTCATGCTCGGTGCCTCCTATGCTAGTTCGAAGTGGCGAATGTCAGTAATAAAGCCAATGGTTTCATCGGCCCACACTGCTTTGACGCGCGCGCCAGTGCTGACGGCGGCCTCGTTATCGGCGGCAATGCAATGGATCATCGGCACATCAGCACCATCAAGCTTGATCATGGCCCAGGCAAAGGGGTTTTCCAGTGGGTGCGCCTCTCGGGGCTCGGTAACCCAGGCAAAGCTCACGATCTCGCCCTCCTGGCCCACCTCCACGAACTCGCTCAATTCTTCAGCGGTATCTGGGTCGTACTCCATGGGTGGCACAATCACACGACCATCGCTGGCTTTAATACCAACGATCTTGCGATTGCGTAGTTCAGTGAGAAAACGGCCTACCACGGGGCCCGTGGATCGGGTGTAGGTGTAGCCAAGCTCAAAAGCCTGGTTGAGAATTTCTGGTTGCGACACAGTCACAGCCCTCCTCGTTCGAATGAATGGCTAGATGGAAACAGGTCGCTCAGTATCTGTGCTTGGGGGGGAAGCCTCAATGACCCAAAGGATCATGCGGGGGTGACTTTTTCGTTCATTTTGTGTCGAAAAGTAAAATTTGGCCACAATTGCGATCATTAGGAGCGCCGGGCGAGACGCTGGTGTTCAACTATGATTTCTCCAACGAAACCCCCGAGCCGCCATACGACTTAATGGGCCTTGAGTGGGAGAATGACTAGTGCTACCTGCCCTGTCTTGGATGAATCTCTCCCTTCGTATCGCTAACTTGCAGCAAGCACAATGACAAGCGAGTTAGTTGCCTGTTACTTGCCGTGTCAACGCGAGCAGATCTGATACATCCAAAACGCCATCGGGGGTACCGGCTGGATACAAATCAACTCTATCGCTAGCAGCAGCATCCAGTGTGATTAACCCGCGCAGGTGTCGCTGCAGTAACAGGATGTCTGCTACGTCGACCAGCCCATCGTTATTGACATCACCAGGCAGTGCATTGTTGGGCACGTTAGGGTCTGTACCATTTTCAAACTCTTCGAGATTGGTAACATTATCCCCATCGAGATCCCCGGCCGCATCATCGATAAGAGGGTTCAAACCCGGTGTGGCCACTTCAAAGCCATCGGGCATACCGTCGCTATCCGTATCCGGGTTGAGTGCATTAGTCCCCTCCGTGGATTCTTGGCTGTCGGTGAGTCCGTCCAGATCGCCGTCGGGGTCACCGCCAACATTGCTCGCCACGATGTCGTAATTCCCCAATGAAGAGCTGCCATCATTGGTGGCAACCACGAGCAACTGCTCGTTCGCAGGCGCCCTAAACGCTGCGGTCGCCGCAACGGCAGCGCTACCAGTAGCCAACAGCGCTCCGCTTGGCCGATAGATTCTCAGCGTTGGATTGAAACTGCTCGAGTTACCCCCTGTCTCCGACATCGTAACGCTAACATCGGTACCGGCAACGACATCAATGGTGAATAAATCCATGTCGCCACGCGCCAAATTGCCACTAACCACAACGCCAGAAGTGAGCCCGCCGCCTTGATCGCCGGCACTAGTCGCATAAGCCTGAGAGGCTATGCTCGCCTGAAGCTCATAGTTGCTGTCGGTAGTACCTGTGTTGCTCGCCCAAATCGTCAGCTGTTCATCAAGCTCTGAACGGTAGCGACGATCAAGTAATATCGAAGCCGCACCCTGCAGCAGCAGTCGACCGTCTTCACCAAACACTTCGAGCCGCGGGCTCACGCCGGAGGAGTTAGCCGAGCCTGCCTCGGCGAGCCTTACCGCAACCCATTCATCCTGCTTTACAGAAATTGTGTAAGCGTCTACATCGGATCTAGTCACCGTGCCCGTCAACAGGTTGCCATTACTAACCGGCCCACCTGAATCACCAGCAGGCACCGAAAACGGCTGGCCAGACATATGCGCGGTAAGCTCATACGCTGCAGAGCCCGCCGTACCATTGTTGGAGGCTAGGACAAAAACCGTGTCGTCTTGCTCGGCTATAAAGCTGACCTCGCTTTTGATTGTGGCACCTTCAACAGCAATGGGATTGCCGCTGCTATCAAAAATGCGTAACACTGGATTAATGGCAGAGGAATTACCGGACGCTTCTGACAAAGCAATTCTCACCAGACTACCGCCGACAACATCCAAACTGAATAAATCGAGATCACCTACCGTCAGGTTGCCGAGTATACGACTGCCGTTACCTATCACGCCGCCGTCATCTCCACTGGGCGTACCGAAACCGGCACTGGCTACTGCAGTGAAAAGGCTATAATTTCCGAGCCCGCTAGACGTATTGATAGCAGCAACAGTCAGCGTCGTACTGGCTTCAGCCACAAATTCTACTTCGGCTAAAACAGCAGCACTATCTTGTGCTATGAGGTTTCCGCTTGAATCAAACACCTGCAGCACTGGGTTTATTGACGAACTGTTACCGCCAAGTTCCGCCAACCTCAGCTGCACATACTGCCCCGCCGTAACAGGGCGCTGAAATTTATCGATAGCGTTGGCCACGTGCAATGCGCCGTCCACACGCCCTCCATTGGATAGCGCGGAAACAACTGGCCCAGCAGGTACGCTGATGCCGCCGGGCGCCCTCGAATAGTCCAGTACATAACTACCGGTCACATCGCTGTAGCCAAAATCGAACACAATAAGAGAGTACGTACCCCCTAATGTCGCGACACGTGAGACCGAACTATAGCCATTGCTTGATTGGTTGATATAGGAGCCATCGGGCGCCATCACTTCAAAGGCAGCATCCCAAGCACCCCCAGTCTCGGCGATTTGCAGTGTATAGCTATCACCTGCGTTCATTGAAAACTGGTAAGAATTTAGGTCTCCCAAACCTAAACTGCCCGCAGCGGTTATGCCGCTGGCGAGCGTTCCTTGATCAACGGCGCCATTGCCTTTCACAAAAGACAGCGCGTAACTACCTGCCAAGTCGCTGTAGCCAAAATCGAAAACAACAAGAGAATAAACACCGCCAACAGCCGCTGTGCCCGTAAAAACGTCATAGCCATTACTTGTTTGGTTCAAATAAGAACCATCGGGCCCAATCACTTCAAACACCGCATCCAGCGAACCGCCCGTTTCCGCAATTTGGAGTGCGTAGCTCTCACCCGCGTTCAGTAAAAACTCGTAAGAATTTAAGTCTCCCAAACCCAGGCTACCCGCAACGGTGGTGCCACTGGTGAGCGTTCCTTGATCAACGGCGCCATTACCTTTCACGAAAGACAGTGCGTAATCGCCTGTCACATCGCTGTAGCCAAAATCGAAAACAACAACAGTATAAGTACCTGCAACAGCCGCTGTGCCCGTAAAAACATCATAGCCATTGCTGGTTTGGTTCAAATAAGAACCATCGGGCCCAATGACTTCAAACGCGGCATCCCAAGCGCCAGTAATTTCAGCGATTTGAAGTGTGTAGCTCTCTCCCGCATTCAATGAAATTTGGTACGAATTTAGGTCTCCCAAACCCAGGCTGGCCGTAACGGTTGTGCCACTGGTAAGCGTTCCTTGATCAACGGCGCCATTACCTTTTACAAAGGATAAGGCGTAACTACCTGTCACATCGCTGTAGCCAAAATCGAACACAACCACAGAATAGGTACCACCGGTTACTGCTGTACCAGTAAAAACATCGTAACCGTTGCTTGATTGATTCAAATAAGAGCCATCAGGCCCAAAAACCTCAAACACCGCATCCAACGAACCTGCGGTTTCGGCTATCTGCAGTGTATAACTCTCCCCAGCATTCAAATCGAATTGGTAGGAATCTAAATCTCCCAAAGAAAGGCTACCCCCTAGCGTGCCACCGCTGGTAAGGGCTCCCTGATCGACACCCCTGTTACCCACAAACAGCGAGATGCGGTAACTCCCCGTATCAACGCCTGAGCCAAAATCAAATACTTCTACGGTATAGGTGCCTGCCACTGTGGGCGTCCAGGTAAACACGTCATACCCATTACTAGACTGGTTAATGTACGCCCCGCCCGGTGCACGAACCTCGATGCTAGCATCAAAGCCCGCGCCACTGAGCTCTGCAACCTGTACTGTAAAACTCTCACCGACTGCTGCAGTGAAGGTATAGCTATCCACGCCACCGGGCGTCGCAATGGTACCGGTGAGGCTTTGACCACTGTCTATCGCTGATGCGGAGTGTGCGAACCAAAGGGCGAACAGAAACATCAGCCTTGCGATATTCTTAGACAATACCAATCTCATTTTTTTTCCTCGCGGCCGGCAGCGTAAACCTGCCGCAAACATTAGCGTTTCAGGAGCTGCTACCAAGGGCTTAAAAAGGGATGCACCGACAGCGGGCTAAAGCGTAGGCGCCGTAAGCGATAGCGCGCTGACACTCACCGCGTCGCCGTCAATGTCGTACCCAGCTACCGAGGCGGCGCCTACAGAAAAGGGCGCAGCGCCCACTTGAGGCGGGTACACCAAGCTGAATCGAATGGTTTCTACTTCACTGGATTGATAGAAGGCTGCTGTGTTTTTGTTGGCCTCGGACGCTCTGCCGATTCCAGCCGGATTCAACACCATTATGTGAAGCGTGTTGGTACCAGCGTCAGAGCTGGTATAACTGCTGATCTGCAGGTTGTCGTCGTTGCTTGCACTGACTGCGCGAGGCCACTGGCTGGCTGGCAGCGCAGCGACATCACTCGCGTTGTAATCAAACGCAAACTCCAGAGCACCCAGCATATTGGCTTCTGTGAACGTGGTTGTCGGATCGACAACCGTAAACTTCACTTGATCTGAAGGCTCTAGCCAGTTCAGCGTATTAATCCCACCAAAATCCATCACCGGATTGATGGTACCGGGACCAGCAAGCACCTCCACCGCTCGCACCACTGGCGAAGGCAGACCGAATAATTCCAGCGTGGCCGAACCAAGAGCAAAATTAGTGGCGACATTGTTTGCTGGGTTTACCAAATCAACCACGACAAACCAGAAGCCACTAAATCCATTTCGAATACCTTGTGCGCCACCCGCATCGGCAATCTCGTAACGATTAATGAGACTCGTCCGATCTGCCGACAGTGGGAAGACTTCTCGCACCTTCACAAAGGTCTCTGTGCTGTTGGAATCTGTGATTTTAGCGGTGATATCCGTTTCATCAAAATTGATATGCCCTAGCTCCTCGTAAGCACCCACGCTCAGCATCATCGTGCCGCCGTTTTGAACAATCTTGGTTGAGGTATCGCTGTCTGCACACGCCGCAA
>JBGCFE010000061.1:0-4351 GCA_045106775.1 Halioglobus sp. | reverse complement strand
CGACAGAAAAGCACGGGTGTCGTCGTTAAACCCCGCCGTATTATAGAAGCCGGCAGTCTCGGTAATTTGTTCTCGGTAGCGCAACATGCCTTCGGGGCTGTCATGAAACCACCAGGCAGGGCCAAGCTTGACTGCCGGGTAATGGCCCGCCAAAGGTGCAAGCTCACGCGAGTAGGTTGTCTCATCCAGCGTAAACAGAATGAGCGTGAAGTCGGGGTTGTTGCCCACACGCTCCAAGAGTGGCCGTAACGCCCACACAAATTCGCCAGAAAGAGGCAGATCTGCGCCCTTGTCGCGCCCAAAGCGCTCCATTACTTGTGAATTGTGATTGCGGTAGACACCCGGATGAAGCTGCATTACCAATCCATCATCCAAACTCATTAACGCCATTTCAGTGAGCATCTGTCCGCGAAAATACTCGGCTTGTGCCGGCAGCAACGTGCCCATCAAAGCGCCCTGATACAGCGACTCACATTCGTTGGCCGCAAGGTTCGCCGTCATCGCACTGGGGTGACCATGATCGGTAGCCGTTGCACCCAGCAACTTAAAATACAGGCGACGCTCGCGCAGAGCTGCCAGGTAACCGTTATAGTGTTTGCAATCGATGCCAGACAAGCGAGACAGTTCTGCGACATTTTCTGCAAAGTTTTCATAGTCAGGATCCAGCACAGGGTCAGGCCTGAAAGTGGTAATCACGCGCCCTTCCCAAGGGTCATCGCGCAGCCGCTTGTGGGCATCCAGCGGATCAAGGGGTGACTCTGTCGTAGCCAGCACTTCAATATTGAATCGATCAAACAACGCCCGCGGCAAAAATTCTGGCGTTGCCAACTGGCGATTAATCTCAGCGTAAAACGCAGCGGCATTCCCCGCGCTAAAAGATTCGTCGAAACCGAAAACCTCACCAAACACGTGGTCCATCCACAGCCGCGTTGGTGTGCCGCGAAACAGGTGGTAGTGGTCACCAAATATCTGCCAGACATCTGCGGGATCTACACCGCCGCCAGTATCGGCAGCGTTGTCTAGCCGCTCCAGGCCCAAAGCCTCTAGCGGAACACCCTGGCTGTAAAGCATGCGCAGCAAATAATGGTCTGGCTGCAGCAATAACTCGCTGGCATTGGCAAACGGCAGATTGTCAGCAAACCAGCGTGGATCGGTGTGCCCATGCGGGCTGATAATAGGCAGCGAGGCAACGGTGCTGTAGAGCTCTTGCGCGATCGCGCGCTGTTTAGGACAGCTGTCAAAAAGCCTGTCTGGGTGCAAAGCCATTTATTGCGTCTCCAACAGATGATCAATGACGCGCTGTAAGTGGTTGCGCATAGCGGTTCGAGAGGCGTCTTCGTCGCGCGCAAGTAGCGCATCCAAAATTGCCTGATGATCTGCGAGTATGGGCCTGTCGCCCTCCTCGCGAATGCGTTCATGAAAATGCGTGCTGATGCGCGATTCATTACGCAGCTGCCACAGCCAATCCACCGTAGCGCTTATCGCGCTGTTACCCGCGGCATTGGCAATCAACCGGTGAAACTGCTCGTCGGCTTTTTCAGTAGCCGCAGGCTGTCGGTTTTCTTCAGCCATTGCTGTTAACAGTTGGCTCAGCTGCAGCAACTGTTCATCACTTATTCGCGTGGCTGCCAATGCGCAGGCCTCGGCTTCAAAATAAAGCCTCGCCTCAAGAATCTCAAACGGCCCCGGCTCTTCAAAGTCTGCAATAGACGGCATTTGCGCGGCTGCAGCTTCCGCATTTTCGCTAACATAGACACCTGAACCTGAACGCACATCCACAAGACCAGCGATTTCAAGCGCAATCATTGCCTCGCGAATCGTCGGGCGACTCACGCCAAATTGGCCTGCTAAATCGCGCTCGGAGGGTAGCCTTGAACCCACCGTGAACGTACCCGCGCCGATCAACGTTTGCAGCTGGTCGGCCACCTTCACATACAGCCGCTGAACCTTGATCGTTTGTATCTGCATGCCCAACTACTGGTTGCCTTCTTGAGAGTGTCCAGCGTTGGCGTTTGCCGCATCGGCCAACGCCTGCGCCTCCATGCTAAGCCGGGCCGCTGCAAAAGTATGCGCCTGCGTCATGGCGTTTTCGGTGCGGTGAATACAATCAAGAATGAGCTGACCAAAAAACGGAAAGCCTGTTCTTTCATGGCACTCAATTTCTTGCTCTTCATCACCATTGACTAAGAACAGTTTAGAGGCAGGCGCATCGCGCGCCACATCAATGTATTTACGTAACTCTATCGTTCCTGCGGTGCCCACAATAAACGTGCGCCCGTCGCCCCAGGTACGCAGGCCATCGGGCGTATACCAATCCACCCGAGCATAAAATGAAGCGCCATTGTCACCGGTTAACGACACCTCACCAAAATCTTCTAGCCCCGAATACTGCGGATAACTAAAGTTCTCGACGCGGGCAAAGTTGATGCTTGCTCCTGCCGCACTGGCATACGTCAAAAATTGCTCCACCTGATGCGAGCCAATATCAGTGAGAATGCCGCCGTAGCACGCTTTATCAAAAAACCAATCAGGGCGAGTGGTAGGGGCAAGCCGATGGGGCGCCAGGTTTACCACCTGAAGCACTCGGCCAATCGCGCCTTCGGCTATCAATTCACCAGCACGCCAGGCCGCTTCGTTATGTAGGCGCTCAGCGTAGTACACGGCGTACTTCTGCCCGGTGCTCTTTACGACACGCTCCACCGACTCAAGTTGCTCCAACGAGGTAAACGGAGACTTGTCGGTAAAGTAATCTTTGCCTGCGTTTAACACCTGGAGGCCTATGCCCGCGCGCTCATTGGGTATGGCTGCGCTGCACACTAACGCCACATCTGGGTCATTTAGAATTTGATCGAAGCTTTCAGCAATTTTCGTGTCGGGGTACGTTGCGACAAACTTGGCCACTCGCTCAGGGTCCGGGTCGTACACCCACTTAAGTGTAGCTCCGGCATCGCGCAGACCATTGGTTTGGCCATAAATATGCCCATGATCAAGAAACGCAGCACCAAAATTAAACGCACCGGAGGCCACCACTTTTTCAGCGGGTGCGCTGGGTGCGTAATTCGCGCCATCTTTGATATCTACCATGCGCGTTAGAACCAACCCAGCTTAATGCCGGTACTGTAGGTGACGCTGGCCAAAACAGTGACAATGCAGAGCACCATCGCTGCGTTGAATACCCACCGGCGGTTACCGCGCGGCATGTCGTCGCCCAGATACGCTTGCCGATTGTTAAGCATCAACCAACCGAGGTAAGCGATCGGCAATAGAAACCCACAGATAGCGGAAGTGGGTAGCACCACATAAGCGCCCATCTTCGACCACAAAAACACACCCAACACCGCAGGCGTGGGCAATAGAAGCGCAAGACGGTACGCCCGAGAATGCGGCTCCCAGTTGAACATCGCGCCAGCAGCCGCGCCGCAGCACAGCATGTGCATGACAAGTGACCCCACCGCCATACCCAAGATACCCAGCGCAAAAATCAGGCGCCCCGTAACAGGGCCCATGCCTGCATCGCTGAACATTGCACCCGCCGCTGCAGGGCTTAACTTGCCCTGTAAGCTCATATCACTGCCGTAAAAGGCGCCGGCGGCGGCAATCGAAATAAGGCTGGTAACCAACAGGTAGGGAATGACCAGGCCGATCACTATGTCGTAGCGTGACAGCTCTCTATGCGATGGCCCCCAACCTCTATCCAGTAGCGTATAACCGTAGACGAACGTCATGTTAATACCCACCGCTGTACCCAGAGCCGCCATGATGGTCATTACGCCTGCCGCATCACTGGGAAGACTGGTAGGAACATACCCGGCCAGCACAGCACCCCAATCTACCTGGTTGTTCAATGACGCCTTTAACACTACCCACGCAAACGCCAACACAATCATTGTGCTCAAAATTTTAATGGCGGTTTCAAAAATTTTTACAGCCCGTCCACCGGCGCCATAATTCCACGCGGTATACGCGCACAACGCCCACACTAAAATGGCGAGGCCAAACAAATACAGATTGCGCGCCACCTCTTCCTGCGGATCGACGGCAAAGCCAGTACCCACGGCAATCACTTCTTCGAGCATGCCCGCACTAAGCGGGTAGTGCGAAAAGCCCCAAATAATGCTTGATGCCAATGCGGCAATGGCCCAAAACCACGCCAACGATGGATGCACATGATCGCGCATGGCGGCAAATGGTCGCTGCCCTGTGCTCAGCGTTTGGTGGGAAAGCGCAAACAACATCACGCAGCCAATCAACATAGAGAGTGGCTGCACCCACAGCAATTCGTAACCGTAAACCGCGCCAATAGTGAGCGACGTAATCGCACTGCCACCGCCTAACGTCATTGCGCCCTGCA
>JBGCFE010000060.1:0-70220 GCA_045106775.1 Halioglobus sp. | reverse complement strand
TGGTCTAAAGGCCTCAGGTTATTTGAGCTTAGGCGTGGCTTTACCCACTGCCCGCCGCTTTGACTTAGGGCGCGAGGCTGCCTTTTTAGCAGGTTTAGCCTTTGCCGTGCTCTTTTTGGTGGCCGCCGCTTTGGCTGCTGTCTTCAGCCTCGGCGAGGCTTTTGTTTTGGCCTTTGCTTTGGGCTTTATCTTGCGCTTAGTTTTCGGTTTGGTAGCGCTACTGGCCGCTTTGCGGGCGCTCTTTGGTTTCACCTCTTTCAGGCTACGTCGACGGCGCGGCGATTTAATTTTCGCTTTTGCAGCAAGCTCAGATTTCTTCAGGTTTTTAGGCTGTAGCGGAATCGTAGCTGCGTACATCTCTTCGTAGGTGGCGATAAGACAGTCGTGATAAAACTCAGGGTCGGGCATGATGTCTCGGTCTGCCAGTACCGAGAGGGTGAGTTTGCCGGAGTAGCTAAACACCAGGTGAAAGATGCCCATGCCGGGCGTTAGCACTCCCAAGCCATAATAGTCGACCATGCGTGCACCAGCGCAATACAGGGGAAAGTCGGGCCCTGGCACGTTGGAGATGCAGGTAGAGATATTGACAGGAATGTGGCGCGACAGCTCGTTGCGCGACCAAAAGCCGGCTATCGCTTTTGATACCGCGGGAGAGAGAACACCGGCCAGCTTCAGGGTATCAACCATCGGGCTTGCTTCGCCGCTCAACTTGGCTTCTACGGTTGAGCCACGAATAGCCTTGAGCCGCTCAATCGGGTCTTCTATGTCTGTGTGCATCGATGAGAAAACGGATCCAACTTGATTGTTTTCATCGGTCATACCGCGCCGGGTGCGCATATTGAGTGGCATCGCGGCGGCCAATGAGCCCTCTTCAGGCGCAGCACCCTTTGCGGCAAGGTAGCGTTTCAGCGCGCCGCCGATAACGCCCAGAGCAACGTCATTAATGGTGACATCGGCTGCGTTCTTGATGTCTTTAAAGCCCTCCAGGGGGAATTCCGCTGCATCAAAAGTACGGTGTGGGCCAACGGGCTTATTGAGAATAGTTTTCGGAGCATCGACATCTGGCGCTGGGATTTCTTTGCGCACAATATCCAAAGCGTATTTGCCCAGCGCCGCCGTCGTTTTCACGGTGCCGCTGGCTAACTGAACACTGTTTTTAACTCGGTTGATTCCAGCGCGTGCTAACAACTCGCCAACGGAGGGGATGTTATCGACTAAACGCGGCTCCAAATCAGCAGCGGCGTCGGTGGAGGGGTTTGGCTCCAGGTCATGCAGCGCTGCCATGAACGACGAACCGCCCGCACCGTCCACCAGAGCATGGTGCATTTTGGTGTAGACAGCGAAGCAACCTTTGGGGAGGTTCGGGATGTTGTCCAACCCTTCAATAATGTAGGCCTCCCAAAGAGGACGGGACATATCAAGAGGGCGAGAATGGAGGCGTGCAACCTGGATGCACAGCTGACGCCAGTCGCCTGGCTCTGGCAGAGCGATGTGGCGCAGGTGAAATTCTACGTCGAAGTTGGCGTCCTTTACCCAGTACGGTCGATCTAACCCGCCTGGCACCTCAACCAAGCGTGTGCGAAACAAGGGCATTGCACCAAGGCGGCGTTCGAAGCTGGCAATCACATCTTTAAACCGAACAAATCCACCTTCAGCGGTAGAAGGGTCGTAGATGCCCATTCCACCCACGTGCTGTGGTGTGTTGGATTGCTCTAGATTGACAAACGCAGAGTCTAGAATGCCGAGTTGTTTCATTGTTTTTTAACCTTCAGCCATGGCTGGATAGAGTAAGAATAGTCGACCTTAGCGACATCACACAGTGGTCTTGAAAAAACAGATACAAATCTAGCGTATTTGACTGTTTTTACACGAAAAACTGCTACATCGCGCTTGGAGCTTTAGCGGCTCAAAATGATTCGGGCGCTTTATACCATCGGTCTTGGTCTATCGCAAAATTAAAAATTGGAAAGGAAGGCGTAAAGCTAAATAGTTGGCCTCAAAATGCCGGTAACCCAGCGGAAACGGCCATCGATCGCTATCGCATAGGGAGCCCTCAACTAGGCGTTTTCAAGCACCATGATTGCGCCCCGGGCTTTGATGGGAGTCACCGTCTCCCACGGCAGAATTTCTGCATAGTGTCGATCGACACAGCGCTCTGCCATGTCAAAAAAAGTGCCCCGCTCGGGATCAGCGATGAGTATGTGTTTCACGCCGGCTCTCACTGCACGGTTAACCAGGTTGGCAACGGGAGTCACGAGCTCATCCCAAAAGCAGATGTCTGCAGCAATCAACATGTCGTACTTCGCCAGCTGTTTTACGGTCAGCTCTTCAAAGCGCGCTTTGAGAGTCTGGGTCGTAACATGGTTGATGCTTGCCGTGGCGTCGAGAAAGGGAAACACGCCAGCGTCGGCGTCTACAGAGGTTACCTTTGAATCAAGATGCCGCGCACACCAGATTCCGGCAATCCCCCAGCCACAGCCCACATCTATTACCCGTGCTGTGTGCTCCGGAGGGTTCTGGTGTAGATAATCGATTAGTAGGCAACTCGACTTCCAGAGTTTATTGCCATGGATGGTGGTGGTGTGGCCCTGGCGTCTTACCTTGCGAATTTCTGGGTGTGTACTGGTGGGCATGGTAACGCCGCGAAAACGCCGCGACGTTGGGGTCTTGCGCTGGCTCAAAACTAATCCTTAGCGTGTTACTGCGGGGTCAACCAAATGGGTGACGTCCACGCTCGTTCTTGAAGGGTGGGAGAATAAAAGGGTTGCTGGCTTTCGTCCAGACAACAATTTTTGTACACATCGCCTATCGCACCCTCATCCTGGCGCAACGCTGTCATCTGTTGCGCTTGCTCGCTGCAATTTTTCGCGAAGGGGTTTACCCCGTCTGCCTGACACTGGAGTGTGCTCCAGCGGCAAGACGGATTTTCCAGAACACGAACGTAGTAGAACGCTGCCTGCTCTGAATTGTAATCAGGGTCATCCCATACAGTACATAAATTTGCATGCCCGGTGCCTGTGGGTGCGCAGGTCTGCGGGTCAACGCTGGCCCCATTTTTGGCAGAGCCAGCTACGTCGTAGACTTTTTCATGCGTTTTGCCCTGTGCGTCTAGCCATCCCTTGATAACTTGTATTCGCTGTAGGTCAATACCGGCATTACCGGGACTGCCCGGGTCTTTTGCCGCACTAACCAAAAACCGCGGGCTCGTCTGGCCGGCTTCGATATCGCCCCCCATAGGCACACCGCCGGCATAGGCTTTGGTAAGCATGTCCGCGTCAGTGCAGAGATTGTCCGGATAGTTTTGCCCCGCGAAGAAGCGAACTATGGGGCGAGTACCGCTGGTAGCGTACGCTTCGCGATTGCGCATACCGTTGAATATACTATCCCGAGAATTTTCCTCGGCCCACACCACAGCTAGGCCACCCGGGTTGTCGAAGAAGTGATCTTGTACGTTGCGGTAACCTGAATCGCGGCGCCCCAAGTGGCCAACGTAGTTATTTTCCTCTGCCGCTCCGGGTGTTGCGCTGTGCGTATCGGTACTGCCGATAAAGCCAAGTCTGAACGGGTTTGTGCCAGTGCTGGCCTCAAGGGAAAGGCCATCCTTGAGTACGTTGCGAATCATGTTTCTGCGACCGAAATCGTCGATTGCGACAGGTGCAGCTTCTTCGGTGCGCACTTCGCCAAACACCGTGCCTAACATAGAGAGGTTGTCGGCTAATGCCTGTTCAAAGTCGCAGAGTTCGTCCTCTGTTGCCACGCCTCGCTGCAATAGCCGGTCGAACCGGCACTCACTGGCCGCCTTGTGCTGCACCAGCTCAACAAGGGGTTCGAAGTACAGTCGATCCTCGGCTTCTTTTTGCGTGCGCGGATCGGGAAACATTAGCCCACGGCTCAGGTTAGGGTTGTGTGGTATGGAAATCACATCGCAGCCCTTGCCACCCTCTACACATTCTGTACGTAGACGCTGCCATAGCTCGGGATAATTCTGTGAACCGGTGTCGTAGGTTGATATGGCGGTTTGCGTGACGCGATCATTGCGAAAAATCACATTTCGATGGAGGTTGGAAAAATCTGGGGCGTCCGTGTACTCGTATCCGATAAACGAGGTAAAGGTACAGTCACTGCTGCGGTCGTAATGTTCTTCTGCGGCGTTCTGAATAGTGCTCCAGGCTTCCTGGTGTGCAGTATCGCAATTGCCAAGTTTGCAGGCGAACGACTTTGCTTTATCCGCAGAACTGTCGGTTACGCCCAAAGACACCCAGTAGTTGGCTGCCAGCAATTGGATGTAAAAATTTTCGCTTCGGGTCGCAATGCAGGCTGGAAACCAATACGCCAGTTTGGACGAGTCCTGGGTGCACAGGTTGATTGGCCCTAGAAATTCGGCGTGATCAGTGACCGCCGTAAAATCCAGAGGGCGTTGTATCTGCGCTGTTATTCGTTGATTGGCGTCTTCATCAGACAGCATGATGGGCTCGCCTTTTGCGTAGCGGTAGGCTGCGCCAGGGTCGTTGCGCTGGCTGGAGACATAGCTATCAAATGACAAGCTAGTGTGCACGTGTAGGTCACCAAACATGGGCCGCTTGGTGGGCGTGTAGTGGGAACAGGGCTCGCGTTCTTCGGTGCGCTCAAAATCGGCGGCGTAAACGTTGTTACCAAGACCGCCGAGCAGGCAAATACAAAGCGCTTTGCAAAAGAAATGTAAAATGCGGCTACTGGGGTATGTCCACTGCACTGTTTTGGGCTCCTGAGCTGATATTATAGTGGCCACTATTGTGTCACCGCACCGTTAGCTAAGCTAGCCAATTCAGAGATCGGTGGCGTCACCAACGAGTAGGGGAACAACTATGTCAACCCGCCCTCAGGTAGAACTGCTGGAAAAGAACAAGCCTCGTCAAGAGCGCGCGAAGCGCACATATGAAGCTATATTGTCCGCGGCTGCGCAACTGCTCGTTGAAGTAGGTGTTGAGCGGATTTCCACCAATTTGATTGCTGAGCGAGCCGGTATTACGGTGCCTGCGCTCTATCGCTATTTTCCGAATAAATATGCGGTGCTCAATGCGCTGGGAATCACACTAATCGAAAAGCAAACACAGGCGTTTGAGGTTTGGTTTGAGGATCATGTTTCTGCAGGAGACAGTTCTGGGCTGGTGAAAGACACCTACCAATTGTTACGGGCTGTTTACGATGTCACGCAGGCGCAGGAGGGCGGTTTAGAAATCATGCAGGCTTTGCGTACTGTTGCCCCATTGCAAGCCCAGAGATTGGCTTCTCATCGAAAAATGACAGACGATTTCTGCACGCTACTTGAACAACAGATAGGAAAGGCAGTCGACGATGATGCTCGTGCTACAGCGCGGTTGACCATTGAAACCGGCTACGCGCTCGTATTGATGACACTGGAAGACGACTCTTTGTGCCCAGACCGGATGCTGAAATCGGGAGCGTCAATGGTTGAGGCCTACTGGCGCAAGTTTCTTGAAGATTTTAGGCCCGCCGTTCAGTAATAGAGGTTAGCCGGGTAAGTTAGTCGTCTGGGGCTTAACGGCGTATAACCTACGCTAGCGCCTCAACGTCTTCAGCCTGCGGCCCTTTGTCGCTGTCAGCGACGACAAAAGATACACGCTGTCCATCGCGTAGTGCACGACGCCCGCTTCCGCGAATAGACCGGAAGTGGACAAACACTTCTTCTCCGTTGTCTTGCTTGATAAAGCCAAAGCCTTTGGCTGCATTAAACCATTTGACGTCGCCTTCAACACGCGGCCCGTCCGGTAGGGGGGTTGTGTCGGCAGTTTTAGCTGAATGGCGCTGCGCTCCACGCGCTCGCTCTGCTTGATGTGCGCGGGTGCGCGATTGCGTGTCGCTTGGGCTTCCAGTGCCAACCAGTATTGCCGTTGTTGTTGTCGCAAAGAAAAATCCTATTAGCAGCCTGAAGTCAAACCAGCCACCGGTCATCATGACGGTAGTGAGTGTTGCGGCAACCACTGCGATTAATAGCGCGATAGCCAACTTGGACAGAAAACTCATGGAGAACCTCTTTGAGCGCGATTTTACGCGCAAACGGCCATTGCTGGCGCTGTGTGAATTTAAAACCTGGTGCTGTGTGAATTTAAAGCGTAGTAACAAGAACCTGCTTCAGTTGACTGCTCACCGGAGCAAATAACATCGCCCAGCGCCACCTTTTAAGGTGGGCTGGTATTGTTTAGCAGTACGGGTAGTATTGCTAGAGTTTGGAGACGTCTTCCGCCTGTAGCCCCTTAGGGCCCTGGATAAGCTTAAACTCTACATCCTGCCCTTCGTTAAGGGTTCGATAACCATCACCCTGTATCGAGCGGAAGTGCACAAAGACATCATCGTCACTTTCCTGTCGGGTGATAAAGCCAAAGCCTTTGGCGTTGTTAAACCACTTCACCGTACCATTTATACGATCATCCATGCTGCATACCTCTTTGCATTATTGCTTTTATAGAGAGAACTCAGTCAGAGTACCATTTTGCCGTGCTTCTTAGTCAATTTCCTTAAGTTTTGCTTGCTGCAGCGCCAGAGTCTCAAGAGACTGCTGCTGCGCCCGTAACTTCTCGCGTTGCTCGGCCACAACCTTTTCAGGGGCCTTGGCAATAAACGATTCGTTGGCCAGTTTGCCGGAGATTCGCGTAACCTCCTTCTCCAGTTTATCAATTTCTTTCTGTAGGCGTGTGACTTCAGCCTCTACATCGATCAAACCGGCTAGCGGCACCAAAATTTCTAGTTTACCCGCCAGGGCGGTAGCGGCAGCTGGCGCTTCCTTGTCTTCAGAGTGCCATTCAATGGACTCAAGTTTAGTCAGCTTTTTCAGGTATTGCGAGTTTTGTGCGACGCGATCTTTGTCGTGCTGCGAGCCTTTGGCCAATAGCACGTTGATAGACTTACTTGGGGGAATGTTCATTTCGCCGCGTATGTTCCGCAGCCCCTCAATAACGCTGCGAAGCCATCCAATATCAGCTTCGGCGTTTTTATCGATTGCGTAGGTGGCTGCCGCGGGGTAGGGCTGCAGCATGATTGTATCGCCAGACTTGCCGGCGAGGGGGCGAACGGTTTGCCACACTTCTTCAGTAACAAACGGCATCAGCGGGTGCAGCAGGCGCAACCAGGCTTCGAGAACGGTGATGAGAGTGTTGCGCGTTCCTCTGAGTGCTTCTTCTGACGCGTCTTCATCCCATAAAACAGGCTTGGAGAGCTCAAGATACCAATCGCAGTACTCGTTCCAGATAAACTCGTAGAGTGCCTGCGATGCGAGGTCTAACCGGTAGTTGGCAAGTGCTTCATGCACTTTGTCTGTAGCGCGCTGAAAACGGCTGATGATCCATTTATCTGCCAGGCTTAGCTCTAGCGACGCGCCTTCTTGAATACCGCAGTCCTGCTCTTCGCAATTCATCATTACATAGCGCGCAGCATTCCAGATTTTATTGCAGAAGTTTCGATACCCCTCGATACGGCCTAAATCAAAGTTGATATCGCGCCCTGTCGACGCCAGCGAGTAGTAGGTGAATCGCAGCGCGTCTGTGCCGTAGGCGGCGATGCCATCGGGAAACTGGCGCCGGGTAGCCTTCTCAACCTTGGCGGCCATTTTAGGTTGCATCATACCGCCCGTGCGCTTGTTCACTAGCGCTTCTAGATCGATCCCGTCGATCAGGTCAATTGGATCCAGCACGTTGCCTTTGGATTTTGACATTTTCTGGCCTTCTGCATCGCGTACCAGGCCATGTACGTAGACGGTATGAAAAGGCACCTCTTTGCGAAAATGCAGTGTCATCATGATCATCCGCGCCACCCAGAAGAAGATGATGTCGAATCCAGTCACCAAGACCGAGCTGGGGTGAAAGGTCTTCAGCTCTTCTGTGTCATCCGGCCAACCCAGTGTGGAGAAAGTCCACAGGGCAGAAGAGAACCAGGTATCTAGCACGTCCTCGTCTTGTTTGAGCACGATGCTGTCGGCCAACCCGTTTTTGGCCCTGACTGCGGCTTCGTCTTCGCCAACATAGACATTGCCCTGCTCGTCATACCAGGCAGGGATGCGATGCCCCCACCACAGCTGTCGGCTGATGCACCAATCCTGAATGTCGCGCATCCATGCAAAGTAGGTGTTCTCCCACTGTTTGGGTACAAACTGAATGTCGCCGCTTTCAACGGCTTCAATGGCGGGTTTCGCCAGGGCTTTTGCATCTACGTACCACTGGTCTGTCAGGTAGGGCTCAACCACCACATTGGAGCGGTCACCACGGGGCACTTTGAGTGTGTGATCTTCTACCTTTTCCAGCAGCCCGAGTGCTTCGAGATCTGCAACCACTTGCTTACGCGCGTCGAAGCGATCCATGCCCTGATAGGCTGTCGGCGCTGCCGAACTGATCGCTGCATCGTCGGTGAAAATGTTGATCATTGGCAAGTCATGCCGTTTGCCAACATCATAGTCATTGAAGTCATGTGCTGGCGTAATCTTGACGCATCCAGTGCCAAATTCCTGATCGACATAGTCATCGGCAATGATGGGGATCTCGCGATCCGTGAGCGGAAGCTGGATCGTTTTGCCGACCAAATGCGTATAGCGTTCGTCGTCGGGATGGACGGCTACGGCGGTATCGCCCAGCATGGTCTCTGGGCGAGTGGTGGCAACACAGAGATGCCCGCTACCGTCACTCAAAGGGTAGCGAAAATGCCAAAGGTGGCCTTGTTCTTCCTCGGAGTTCACCTCCAAATCAGAAATCGCGGTGTGCAGAGCGGGATCCCAGTTTACAAGACGCTGGCCGCGATAGATGAGGCCTTCATTGAACAGCGAGATAAACACTGTCTGCACTGCGTCGCTGAGGCCGGGATCCATTGTAAAGCGTTCTCGCGACCAATCAGGTGATGCACCCAGGCGCCGCAACTGTTGCGTAATCGTACCGCCGGATTCTTCTTTCCACTCCCAGATTTTTTCTACAAATTTGTCCCGGCCAATATCGTGGCGGCTGACACCCTGCGCCTCGAGCTGCCGCTCAACGACCATCTGCGTTGCAATGCCTGCGTGGTCGGTGCCGACTTGCCACAGTGTGTTGTAGCCAGACATGCGGTGATAGCGAATTAAGGCATCCATGATCGCTTCTTGGAAGCCGTGCCCCATATGTAAGCTACCGGTCACATTGGGTGGCGGGATCATGATGCTGTAGGCCTGCTCTCCACCCTGAGGGGCGAAGTAACCACGCGATTCCCATTCTTGATACCAGCGGGTTTCTACATCAGCAGGTTGAAACGTTTTATCCATTAATCAGAGTCCAGCGTTGTTGGTGGGTGTGTTTGTGTCAGTGTTGTTAACACTGTTTGCGCAGTCTTCACTGCAGGGTGCCTTGGATGATTTATACATTGAGGTCATGCTTTTCCAGTTTATAGCCGCGCGATTGGTAGAACTTCCACGAGGCGCGCAGTGCACTCAGGCTTTGCTCGTCTTGGGTTACGACTTCAGCGACCCGGGCGAACCGGCTGAAAAAGGGCGGAATCTCCAGCTGCAGGTTGATTAGCAGATCATGATGGTTCACGGGCTCTTGGCCCCAGCCAATAGACAGCGTATCGGAGTGTTCTTGCCCATGCAGGCCGTGCGGAAGAAAACTGGCCGGCCTAAAGCTCCAGAGCATCTCATCAAGGTGGCGAGCCTGATTTTCATCGCCGGCATTGATGAATACTTTGTGGCCGCTTTGAAACGCCTTGTCGGCCAGGCGCACCGCAACTTCAAGCCGTTTTTCGGGCGCGCTAGCCTGTATGACGTAGAAGCCAACTTTGGTCACGGCCTAAACGCCAGCCCGATCCAATAGGTACCGTGTCAGCAGCGCAACAGGCCTGCCCGTTGCGCCCTTGGGTGCACTGTTCCAGGCCGAGCCAGCTATATCAAGGTGCGCCCAGTTGTAGTCCTGTGCAAACCGCGAGAGAAAACAGGCCGCGGTGACACTGCCAGCAGCCGGGCCGCCGATGTTGGCCACATCAGCAAAATTACTCTTGAGCTGTTTTTGATAGTCATCCCACAGTGGCATGCGCCAGGCGCGATCATGCGTATGGCTGCCAGCGTTCAACAATTGCTCTGCAAGTGCATCATCGTTGGCGTACAGTGCGGAGGCATGTGAGCCCAGGGCCACGATGCAGGCGCCGGTAAGCGTTGCAATATCGATAACCGAGGCTGGCTTGTAGCGCGCGACGTAGGTGAGGGCGTCGCAGAGCACTAGTCGGCCTTCTGCGTCCGTGTTCAATACCTCGATCGTTTTGCCTGACATGCTTGTGACCACGTCGCCAGGCTTGGTTGCGATACCGCTAGGCATGTTTTCTGCTGCGGCGATGACCCCGATAACGTTGAGGGGTATTTCTAGCTCAGTGATTGCGTTCATCGTGCCGATGACGCTGGCGGCGCCGCCCATGTCGTACTTCATCTCATCCATTTTGGCGCCAGGTTTCAACGAGATGCCACCGCTGTCGAAGGTGATGCCTTTACCCACTAACACATGGGGCGCTGCTGAGGCCTTGCCACCCTTATATTGCATGATGATGAATTTCGCCGGCTGAACACTGCCCGCAGAGACTGAGAGTAATGAGCCCATGCCCAGCTCTCTCATCTTTTTTTCTTCCAGAATAGACACAGACAGCTTGCTGGAGCTGCGTGCCAGTTTTCGCGACTGCTTGGCTAGATAGTTTGGCGTGCAAATATTACCGGGCAAATCGGCCAGTTCGCGCGCTTCGTTCATTCCTTTGCCGGTAGCGGCGCCCTGTGCCAAAGCGCGCTTGGCAGGGGCGCTCTTGACCGAGTCGGCAATATTGACAGTGACACGCTTGAGCGCAGTGGCAGCTTTTGGTTTGGAGAGGGTGGCGGTATAGCGGTATGAGGCGAGAATGGTTTGGCGTGCAAAGTGGTCTAGCGTCCAGAGCGTGTCAGCATCGCTGAGCTGAAAAAGTCCAAGGTGCAAAATGGCATCGCTTGCTTTCGCTGCGACCAGTCGCTTGGCCAGCGCGGTACTCACTTCACGGGCCTGCTCACGCTCCAGGGTTTTGCCGTCGCCACAGCCAATCAGCAGCACACGTTGCATTTTCCCTGCACCGGGTAGCATCATTGTCTGGCCTATAGCACCTGAAAAATCGCCTAGTGTTAGTACTTGTTGGATGCCACCAGATAGGGCCTTATCGATTGCGGCAGCCTCTCCGCCAAGTTTTTTGTTCTTGAAAATCGGAATGACCGCGCATTGCGTGGACGCGGCCGATGCATTGGCTATTACGCGTGCTGAAAAAGAGATACTTGCCATGAAATGTCCTTGTCCCTAACGGTGAAGCGAATATTGTGTCTAGTTTATGCGTTGCGGCGTAGAAACTGAACTGAAAAGGCCTTAGTTAATCGCAATTTAGCTGTCGCTCGTGTCAGCGACATTGGCGTTGGCATTGGCTATTTGCCCCGCCTTTTCTCTTTTGGGCAGCAATATAAGTTGAGTCCGTGAGAGATGGCAGTGCCAATATTTACGCTGGGGGTCGAACAGGCACCAGAGGTAGCCAAGGCCGAAGCAGGCCAGTGAGAGCGATGCGGCGCAGCAGCGCAATATGGCCTGGAAGAAACGGATGTCGGTGTTGTCTCCAGTGCGGGTGGTGGTGTCGGATTGAGTGTTGATGTTCGATTTTCCGTGCTCAGTGCTAATCAGTTGAATTCGCCAGGCCTGCATCCCTAATGTCTGGCCACCTTTTAGCCAGAACGCAGTGAAAAAACCAAATACAGCCAGGACCGTTACGATGCGGACCGCAAATGGCGGAAGTGTGTCCAGGCTACCGCCTGACATTTCGTGCGCAATTCCCAACGCTGCTGCGTTGACAACCGCAACAAGCGCTATCACCAACAAGCTGTCATACAGCATTGCTGTTAGTCTTCTTGCAAGTGAGGGGTATGGCTGGTTTTCGAGCGCTGGCATGGCGCGCAGTCTACCACTAATTCCTTGGCTTTCACGCCGCCAATCTGTGCGCCGTGAAATCAAAATTGAGGCTCTACTACGGCAGTGATACATTGAACAGCTCTATTTTAGGGTTCGCGCATGAATGTATTAGTAGTTGAGGATGACGCTATGGTGGCCGATTTCGTTGTTGCAGAGCTAAGAGCGGGCGGACACCGGTGCGTGCATGAAGTGGACGGCGAGGCTGGCCTGGATTGCGCGTTAGAAGAAGGCTTTGATGTGCTGATCGTAGATCGCATGATGCCAAAAATGGATGGTCTTACCCTTATTTCCAAATTGCGTGAGGCGGGGAATCAAACCCCGGTTCTGGTATTGAGCGCACTGGGCGATGTTGATGCGCGCGTTCAGGGGCTTCAAAGCGGCGCGGATGACTATTTAGTCAAGCCCTTTTCTATGGCCGAGCTTGTCGCTCGCCTTGAAGTGTTGCAGCGGCGCGGAAATCAGCCTCAGGCTGAATCCGTAACCCGGTTGGCTGTTGGTGAGCTTTCGATGGATTTGCTACGCCAGCATGTCCAGCGCGGAGAGCAGGTGATTGCATTGCAGCCGCGCGAATACAAATTGTTGGAGTATTTGATGCGACACGCTGGACAGGTGGTAACCCGCGCGATGCTGCTGGAGCACGTTTGGGGTTACCACTTCGATCCTCAGACCAATGTGATTGATGTTCACGTATCTCGTCTACGTCAAAAAATTGATAAGGGCTTTGAGGACCCCCTATTGGCCACGGTCAGGGGCGCGGGTTATTGCCTCGGCGCCAGTTCAATAGGCGATTGAATTGCAGTTTCGAGAGGTTTTTGACAGCCTGCCTTTTCGCTACATCGTCAAATATGTGGTGGTATTGAGTGCCGCCGTGTTTTTGCTGGTAGGGCTTGTTTATGTTTATTACAGCTACACGTCCTTTGCCAAACTCGGCGAAGAAGTACTCGAAGAATTGGAATCCCTTCAAATCATTTATCGCGGCCAATCGCTTGCGGGCGTTGATCAATATATCGAAGATCAGCGGGCGAACTTTGCTGTCGATCACTTTCATTATTTGGTGACAGATGCAGCGGGGCAAAAAGTAGCCGGAGACTTGCCGTTAACGCCGCGTTATCAGGAATTTGATGACGGCTGGCTGGGCTTTGAAGTGGCGCTACAGAGTCGTGGCGAGGAAATCGAAGTGGATTTTCTCGCTCATCCTATGGATTTAGGCGATGGTTACGAAGCCATAGTGGCCACCAACTATGCAGATATCGTTAGCCGAACGCAGTTAGTTTTTCAGATGCTGTTCAGAGTGATGATAGTGACGGTGGCACTGGGGGCTATCGGCGGGTACTTCAGCGCAGCCAGTACGCTAAACCGCGTTGAGAGGCTTAACAAAGAGATTTCTCGCATCATTCGCAGCGATCCGCATCAGCGGTTAGACCTGAGCGAAGACAAAGGCTACGTGCGGGGTCTAGGTCAGATCGTTAATGAGATGCTAGAAGAGATGGAATCATTGATGCAGGGTGTGCGGCGTGTCTCTGACAACATAGCCCACGACTTGCGCACCCCTCTCACTCGCATGCGCAACGATTTGAGCCAGCTCAAAGCCGCTGTTGCCTCCCCGCACGCCGAACGGGTAGATCGCCTTACCGACGAGTGTGATGAGCTGCTGGCCTCATTTAACGCGCTGTTGCGAATTTCAACGCTGGAGGCGGGGAGCGGTATCGCGGGCGGTGTAGATGTTAATCTGAACGCACTATTGCAAGATGTTGTAGAGCTTTATGAGCCGCTTGCTGCAGAGGCCGAGCTCTCGCTGACCTTGGAAACCCAGACGATGGGTACCTGCACAGGTGAAGTGGATCTGCTGTTTCAGATGCTCACCAATCTGGTAGACAACGCCATCAAGTACACGCCAGCCGGAGGGTCCGTGCGTCTGCGTTTAATGGCCGAACCCAGTGGCAGTGAGTTTGGCCATTCGGTAACCATTGAAGACTCTGGCCCGGGGATTCCCACCGTAGAGAGGAAAAATGTGTTCCGGCGATTCTATCGCGTAGAGTCCAGCCGCTCAGAGCAGCGCGGCCATGGTTTGGGGTTAAGTCTTGTTCAGGCTATCGCCCAGTATCATCGGGGTGATGTTGTGCTCAGTAGCAGCAACCCCGGCCTCAGAGTTCGCGTTCGATTGCCTTGAGATACCTGTGATTTAGTCATCCAACGCAAGGTGGTCGGTGTCTGGCGCTACTGCGGTGTCCTGCTTGCGGTACTTTTCTTCTAACACTTCGGTGCCAGCTGGTGCTAAGTCCAGGGCGGATAAATCCAGGTTGGGAATCTCCGGGGCATCCGGCGCGCAATCGCTCAAATCGCCGCCTTCCGGCGCGAGGCTAATGTTATCGGTGTTAGGGTTCACCTGTGCCTCGTGTAGAGGCAGGGTGGGTATGGTTGCTCCGACTTCTCCCAAATCAAGGTGGCTGGTATCGGGCGCCGAGGGTGCTGCTTGGGCCTCAGGAGAGAGGCGGTCTACGTGTTCGTCTAAGAGTAGAGACGAAGTGTCTATATCTGCTGGCTCCACATGGCTGCGCTCATCTTCTCGAAGAACATCGCTACCAGCCTCTGCCAGGCCAAAAGGGCCATCATCTACAGCACTGCTGTTGGTCTGTTGTACTGGTGGGACTGCCGGTTCCGGGGCGCTAGCGACGGGCACATCGGCGGCGGCCGCCAACGCGGCGATTTTTTCAGCTGCCGATTGTGGAGCGGGCTCAGATTTTGGTTCGGCGCTTGGTTGAGTGGTAGGCTGAGTGGTAGGTTGACTGGGAGGTTGCTCGGCCGTTTCCTGCTCCTGGGCAACTTTTACTATTGGCTTGCCACCGGCCTTTTCAATCGCTGCTTTGTATTTGGCTGCGGTTGCGCGGTCGCAATTACGCTTGATCGTTTGCGTCTTTCCGCTGAACAGTTTTGCCAGCGTGGCGTCATCAGCTTTAAAAAGCTTTGCGATGTTTGCCTGCACGTCTGCCAGTGCATGCCCCTCCAGCAGTTCACCAGCGAATAAGATGTGATAGCGAGTATCCATCAATCTATTCCATCAATAGCATGAGTCGAAAACATAGTCCAAGTATACGCGCTAGCGCCAATCCGGTCTTGGCCGTTTCTGTGGCACTGTTGGCAAATTTGTTCCCGCTAACCGGCTTTCTGTGCTTCTGGTAGACTACGGCGCGTGATTACTTGCCCCTGTCTATCCCAATGAGCGAACGCGTGCCTACCCAATTTGTGCGCACCTTGCTGCGCATGGCGGGTGACAAAGGGTATGACTTCAGTCTGGTGCTCAACGAGGCAGGCATAGAGTTTGACCCGCTGGATGAGTCTGCCGCGAATTACCGCACCGAAATCAGTGCAATGCAATACTCGCGCGTTTATCAGAGCGTTCTGCGTCTCCTGCAGGATGAAACCTTTGGTACCACTGGTAGCGAGTTGGTGGCGCCAGGGGCCTTTCGTATGATGTGCTACTGCATTATTTCTTGTAACAATCTAGGGCAGGCGATTGGTCGCGCATCGGAGTTCTATCGAACCTTTTTCGATGAGCGCAGTCAGCTCTACGCTAATTTTACAGAGCAATATGCCCTGGTAGGCTACCGAACCAAGCACAGTTCGGATAATGCTCAGGTTGCCGCGGCAGACGCTTACGGTTTGTCGATGTGGCATCGCTTTTTTGGCTGGCTGTGTGGGCGGCCGCTTGAATTACGCAGGGTCGACTTTTCAGGCGAGCCACCGCAGAGACAGGAAAAATATGAAGCGCTATTTGGCTGCCCGCTGAATTTTAATCAACCTAGTGACCTGCTGTATTTTGATAGTGAGTGCCTCGCCTGGCCAGTGGTGCATACCGAACACTCGCTGAGGGAGTTCTTGCGTACTGCGCCTTATCAGCTGCTTATGATGGAGAGCACGCCCGATGGCAACAATCTGTCGACGCAAGTGAAGGCGATGATAGGTCACGATTTTAGTGAGGGCTTTCCCAGCTTTGAAACCATTAGCCGCGCGTTGCATATGTCGGCTCCGACCTTGCGTAGGCGCCTAAAACGCGAGGGAACGACGTTTCAGCAGTTGAAAGATGAGGCTCGGTGTGAAGCAGCAGTGCTTTGTCTTGATAGGCCGGAACTATCCATCAATGAAGTGGCATTGCAGATGGGTTTCACCGACCCAAGTGCGTTTCACCGCTCCTTTAAAAAATGGACAGGCCAGACGCCCGGCCAATTCAGGAATAGCAGGCGAGGGCATAGCAGCTGATTGCAACCGTGTCGCAAAGCCGAGGCATACAGGTATAATTGCTGTCTCGGACACCCAGTGAAAAAGACGATGATTATCCAGCAGCAGATCGAAGAGCAATTGGCCGAACAATTCCAACCAGCGCACCTGCGGGTTGAGAACGAAAGCCACCAGCACAGTGTGCCTCCCAATTCAGAAACCCACTTTAAAGTAGAACTGGCATGCGACCAGTTCGAGGGTATGCGTAAAGTTGCACGGCATCAGGCGGTTTATAAAGTGTTGGCAGATCAGCTGGCTGGGCCGGTGCATGCCTTGGCTCTACACACTTATTCGGTCACCGAGTGGAATGCGTTGGTAGGCGGTTCGCCCGATTCACCACAATGTCTGGGCGGCAGCAAAGCAGAGGCCGCTAGCAAAGCAGAGGCCGCTAGCAAACCAGAGGTCGCTAGCAAGTGACTGAACAGCCCATTTATGTTGCTGCGCTGTACAAGTTTGTCACGTTGGATGACTACCGGGAGATGCGCGAGCCGTTGCTCGAATTTGCGCTCAAGGCCGGTACCTGCGGTACGTTGTTGCTGGCTCAGGAGGGTATAAATGGCACGATAGCCGGCACCCGTGAAGCACTGGACGCCGTGCTAAGTTACTTGCGCTCAGATCCGCGTCTTGCAGATCTTGAGCATAAAGAGTCGCAGGATAACGCCCCCCCTTTCTACCGCATGAAAGTAAAGTTAAAGAAAGAAATAGTGACTATGGGTGTTCCCGGTGTTGACCCTAACCAGACAGTGGGTACTTATGTCGATCCTCTGGATTGGAACGCACTGGTCGATGATCCTGATGTGATTGTGATTGACACACGCAACGCGTATGAGTGCAACATTGGCACCTTTACCGGTGCAGTTGACCCGAAGACCGAGAGTTTCCGCGAGTTTCCAGATTATGTGCGCAACAATCTGGATCCGCAAAAGCAGAAGAAGGTGGCGATGTTTTGTACCGGTGGCATCCGCTGCGAGAAAGCGTCTGCGTTTATGCTTAATGAGGGCTTTGAAGAGGTCTATCATCTGCGCGGCGGCATCTTGAAGTACCTTGAAGACGTGCCTGAGGAAGACAGTCGGTGGGGCGGTGAGTGTTTTGTTTTCGATAATAGGGTGGCCGTTGATCATACTCTGGAGAAGGGCAGTTACGATCAGTGCTATGGATGCCGTCATCCAATCACCGAAGCCGAGAAGCTATCAGAGCTGTACCAAAAGGGCATTTGCTGCCCGCGTTGCTACGATACGTTAACGCCAGATCAGCGTGAGCGTTTTGCTGAGCGTCAGAAGCAAATGGAGTTAGCTAACATGCGCGGTGAAACTCATGTTGGAGCGCCTGCGCCGCAGCGTCAGAAGAAGACGGGTTAAGGTGTTTCCGATCAATGCGCCAAGAGTGGTACCACGCTGGCGGAGAAACTATCCGTTGTAACGTAGGTGCTGTATCCAGCGCCGTCACCTTGTGAAATGACGCCGTTTATTACCATCTGTCCCTCAGAATTACGCTGCAGAACGGGGCCCCCTGAGGCGCCTTTGAATGCAGTGCAATCGGTTTCTCCGATACCATTGTAAAGCCGCTGGATATTACATTGAGCATCATAGGTGAGTGCTGTTCCTTTTTGGCCCAGCCCATTGTCACGCGAAAAACCTGCCATCGTTACTTTCATGCGCGCAGGCATATTCGCTGGCGCAGTTTGTGATGCACTGTTTTTACTTGCGTTGCCCTCTGTGTGGTAGCTGTCATCCATATTCAATGACAGTGGTTGAGCGTCCTCGCTCGAAATCGATGATGTAAGGCGTAACAGCGCCCAGTCTGCTGCCATGCTTCCCCCATCCGCAATGATCGTTGCAGAGCGCTTGATCGCTTCGCCTTTGCGATGTGGCAGCGTGAAGACAATTGCGCGGCTTAAATCGTGATAGTGCTCAAGACAGTGCCATGCAGTGAGAACGTGGTGTGCGTCGGTGTTGCTTGCATTTGCTGCGTTGGCACTGTTTTCCCTGATAAGCGTGGCGCTGCAGTCTTCATAGAAATGTTTGCGTCGTCCATTTTCTAAACGGCTTGAGGGTACTTTCAATTGGCCGATAGCGTTGAGCCAATGTGCGGAGCCGTGCTGGTATACCTGTCTTGGGTCTGTGGGGTCTGCGCCTGCCCGCTCGGGCAGGATTAGCAATAGCAAGAGCAATAGCAGAGCGCCGATAGCGTGTCGTGTTGAGCGATAGGCCCAGTTAGCGTTTAGTAGGTGCATTCAGGCTAGGGAATATTCTTACCGGCAGAGTAATTATCTAAGCCGCCAAAGTGGTATCTGTAGGTTAAAAGGGACGATACTGCAAAACAGGTATCAGGTGTAGAGGAAGAGTAATGGGCTTATTGCAAGATCGCGTTGTCGTAGTGACTGGCGCCAGTCGGGGTGCGGGCAAAGGTATTGCCAGAGCATTGGGTGCAACCGGTGCAACGGTTTACGTGACTGGCCGTACGCGGAATGAGGGAGACGCGCCACTGCCCGGAACTGTTCAGGCCACTGCCGACGAGGTAACGGCTGCCGGTGGTAAGGGCATTGCCGTGTACTGTGATCACAGCGATCCGGCGGCTGTGGCGGCGCTTTTTGAGCAGGTGGACGCAGAGCAGGGGCGATTAGACATTCTGGTCAACAATGCGACGGCGCTACATGACGCGCTCACGCAGCCGGGGCCATTTTGGGAGAAGCCACTAGAGCTTACCGAAATATGGGATGTTGGCATGCGATCGCATTATCTCGCCGCCTGGCACGCCGCGCCGCTGTTACTGAAAAACGGTGAGGGCCTCATCGTCAACACCTCCTCTTTTGGTGGCAGAATCTACATGCATGGCCCTGCCTATGGTGCGGGAAAGGCCGCGGTAGACAAGATGTCTCATGATATGGCCTATGACTTTAAGGAGCATAACGTTGCGGTAGTCTCTATCTGGATGGGCCTGCTGCTGACAGAACGTACCCAGCGTGTTTTCGACGCAGACCCTGAGCTGTATGCAGGTTTAGCAGAAACAGCTGAATCACCAGAATTTACCGGTCGCGTTATCGATGCATTAGCGCGAGATCCCGGGCTTATGCAAAAAAGTTCAAAGGTATGGATTGGCGCCGAATTAGGAGAGCTCTACGACCTGAAAGATACCAATGACAGGCTGCCACCCTCACATCGGGCCTTTTTTGGCGACCCAACGACGTTTGGCGATGCCGTTGTGGAGTAGGGTATAGAGGCTCTCGATACCCCAAATGAAGGATGCGAAACGGGTGCTTGGTAGACAAAATTGTAGAGTGAAATGTAATGTATAGCGCATAGCTCATCGAAGCTCAGCTTAGTAAAGCCCAGATTGGTAAAGCCTAGTGGAGGCACCGACAATGAATACAGTAGCCATGAAAGAAAGCGTCAACCCTTACTCCATTGACAGCCCTCGGGCGCAGGAGCTGCTGGCGGCAGCCCGAGCGATGGGCCCCGCTCTGCGAGAGCGGCGGCAACAGGCCACAGATGACGCGCGCGTACCTGATGAAACAGTGGCGGATTTCCAGAGAGCGGGCTTTTTCAAGATTCTGCAGCCCGAACAATGGGGCGGCTATGCGATGGATCCGCAAGTGTTCTATGCGGTCGGTTTAGAGGTTGCCCGGTACTGTCCATCAAGTGCATGGATTTTAGGCGTTATTGCGGTGCACAACTGGCAGCTGGCTGTTTTCGATGATCAAGCAGCGCAGGACGCATGGGCCGAAGACCCCACAGTACTCATCTCCTCTTCTTATGCGCCTGTTGGCAAAGTGAAGGTCGTTGATGGCGGGTTCAGGCTTAGCGGGCGCTGGAGTTTCTCAAGCGGTTCAGAACACTGTAAGTGGGTGTTTTTAGGCGCCGTGGTACCTACGCCTGAGGCCCCCTTTGATATGGCCAATTACCGCACTTTCATGGTGCCCATTGAGGACTATGAGATTGTGAAGAACTGGGATGTGGTAGGCCTGCAGGGTACTGGCAGCCACGACATAGTTGTTGATGACGCGTTCGTGCCTGAACATCGTACTCACAAGTCTATCGATGGTTTTCTATGCGATAACCCCGGTAACGCGGTTAACACTGCTCCGCTGTATCGCATGCCTTTTATGCAGGTGTTTGTGCGGGCGGTGTGTACAGCCACGCTTGGTGCCTGTGAGGGGGCCTTAGACGCCTTTGTTGAAGTGGCCAAAACCCGTCAGGTTGGGCCAAACAAGATGGCGAATGACCCGTTTGCCCGAGTGATTGCGACAGAGACTCGCAGTGCAATCGAAGAAATGAAGCTGACGATGTTCCGTAATTTCGATGAAATGATGGAAGCCTGCCGAAACGGTGAGCCGATCCCTGTTGAAGACCGTGTTCGCTACAGGCACGATTCAGCGGTTGTGGCGGATCGCTGCCTGGCGCTATCAAGCCGTATGCTCAAAGCGGCGGGTAGCGGCGGCATTCGCGCGGGTAGCGAGCTGCTTCAGTTTCATTTAGATATCCTGGCGAGCCAAGCGCATGTGGCGAATAATTCGACTCCGTTTGCGATCAATATGGGTGGTGTGATATTTGGTGAAGAGAACAAGGATTTTGCGCTCTAGCCCGTTAGTAGCTGAGCTCAGCCGATCGACAATGGAACAACTGCATAAAGGAATTAGATGATGAAGATGAACGGACTGTTGCCCGAAGGTAACTATGCAGAATGTGCCAATGGCTATAAAATTCATTATCTGGATGAAGGGCAGGGCGAGGTTGTTTTGTTTCTGCACGGCTCCGGTCCCGGCGCCAGCGGCTATAGCAACTTCAAGGGTAATTATCAGGCTTTTGTTGACGCGGGTTACCGCTGCATTATTCCTGACCTGATCGGTTACGGCTTCTCAGACAAACCGAATGACGTTGATCATCCGCTGTCATTTTTTGTTGAGTGCATTGAGCAAACGCTGGATGTTGCTGGCGTGGAGAAGTGCACCATCATTGGCAACTCATTGGGCGGAGCCATAGCACTTGGCTTGGCCTTCGATAGTCCCCACCGAGTTGAAAAGCTTATTTTAATGGCACCGGGTGGTCTGAGTGAGTTGCCCGAGTACCAGGCGATGCCTGGTATGCAAAAGGTCTTCTCGGTATTCGGTTCGGGTGAAGAGGTTACCCACGACGTTATGAAGGATCTCTTCGCTACTGGATTGATGCATAACGCCGAGTTGGCCACAGATGCATTGGTCGCTGAGCGGATGCAGATCATGCAGATCATGAACGGCCACGTGATGGCGACGATGCAAGTGCCGGTATTGACCGATCGCCTGCACGAGCTGGAGTGTCCGGTGCTGGGTTTTTGGGGGATGAACGAAAAAATGATGCCTGAGAATGGCATCATGGCGATGGCGAAAAACATCAAGACGCTGCGGCTGATTCTGGTCACAGAGTGTGGGCATTGGGTGATGGTTGAGCATGAAGATATGTTCAATCGTGCTTGTGTCGACTTTTTGCAAAACGGCTGATCAGCGCCGCTTACCGGCTTCGGGCTAGATTCAAAGTGCCGCGCGACAAGTTATCGTCTGTCGCTCAGTTTTTTGTACTGGAAATTTCTCCATTCCGTGTAGAATCAGCGCCTTAAACGGCGATTGGAACGGATCGATGGATCAAGCAAAAATTCAAGCCCTGGGCGACGAGCTGTACAGCTCTCTGCGCAGCCAAAACACGCTGGCGCCGCTTACCGAGCGCGAGCCCGACATTACCATTACGGACGCATACCACATATCGCAACGCATGGTGAATAACCGGCTTGAGCGCGATGGTGAGCGTATTGTGGGTAAGAAGATCGGTGTTACCAGCGCTGCGGTGCAAGAAATGCTGGGCGTTTTTCAGCCTGATTTTGGTTTTCTGACCGATGCGATGGAGTACCCGGACGGAGCGGACATTCCTATTGCTGGAAACATGATTGCGCCGCGGGCCGAAGGCGAGATCGCTTTTCGCTTAAAATCGGATTTAGTGGGCCCCGGAGTGACCGAGCAGGATGTGCTTGATGCGACCGCCACCATAATGCCCTGTTTTGAAATCGTCGATTCACGCATTCAAGATTGGAAAATTAAGATTGAAGATACCGTCGCCGACAACGCCTCATGCGGTGTTTATGTGATGGGTAAAAACGAGGTCGACCCACGCGACTTTGATCTGCCTAATCTTAAAATGACGATTTACAAGAATGGCGAGTTCAATGCAGAAGGGCTAGGTAGCGCGGTACAGGGTAATCCGCTGACAGCCGTTGCCTGGCTGGCCAATACCCTGGGTGAGTTTGGAATTCCTTTTAAAGCCGGTGAAGTCATTTTGTCGGGTTCATTGGCGCCACTGATTCCCGTCGTCGCCGGCGATAAAATGTCGTTAGAGATCGAAGGCATTGGTGGTTGTAGCTGCCAATTCGTTTAGCAAAATTCAGTAGTACTCAGTAATACATAGTTGAGAGCAGACATGAGTAACAAAGTAAAAGCGGCCATTATTGGCCCTGGCAATATTGGAACAGACTTGTTAATGAAGGCCATGCGCAGCGAAGTGCTCGAGCCGGTGTGGATGGTGGGTGTTGTGCCAGACTCCCCAGGTTTAGCCCGGGCGCAGGAGATGGGACTGAAAATCACCGCTGATGGCGTAGATGGCATGTTGCCCACGATGAAAGAAGACGGCGTGCAGATTTGCTTCGACGCCACATCAGCGTACGTACACGCCGAAAACAGTCGGAAAGTAAATGAGCAGGGCGCGGTGATGATTGATCTCACGCCAGCGGCTATCGGCCCCTTCTGCGTCCCTCCGGTAAATTTGGCGCAGGCCGTAGAAGCCAAAGCGATGAATGTGAATATGGTGACGTGCGGCGGCCAGGCCACTATCCCATTGGTTGCAGCGGTAAGCCGCGTTCAGCCCGTTTCCTACGGCGAAATTGTTGCCACCGTGAGTAGCAAATCGGCGGGGCCGGGGACGCGCAAAAACATCGATGAATTTACGCGTACTACAGCGAATGGCATCGAGTCTGTCGGCGGCGCACAGAGCGGTAAAGCGATTATTATTATCAATCCGGCAGAGCCTCCATTGATTATGCGTGACACTGTGCATTGCCTCACTGTAGACGACCCCGACGAAGACGCGATTACGCAATCAGTGCACGACATGATTGCCGAAGTGCAAAAGTACGTGCCCGGGTACACCCTCAAAAATGGCCCGGTGTTTGACGGCAAGCGCGTATCCATTTACATGGAGGTGGAAGGCCTGGGTGATTTCTTGCCCAAGTATGCCGGTAACCTCGATATTATGACGGCGGCGGGCCTGCGCACTGCCGAAATGTACGCTGAGCAAATTCAAGCCGGCAACTTTGTACCCACAGCCGCTTGATTGGCGCGACATAAAAGAGACGACATCATGAATTTAGCTGGAAAGAAAATTACGGTTCACGATATGTGTCTGCGTGACGGCATGCACCCGAAGCAGCATCAAATTACCGTGGATCAAATGGTCACCATCGCCAAGGCCATGGATGAAGCCGGTATCCCAATGATAGAAGTCACCCACGGTGATGGTCTGGGTGGCTCCTCGGTCAACTATGGTTTCCCGGCTGCCAGCGATGAGGAATATCTCAGCGCGGTGTGCAAGGAAATGAAAAACACCAAGGTCTCGGCCTTACTGCTGCCCGGCATTGGTACCGTTGATCATCTGCAAATGGCAGTCGATTGCGGGATTTCAACCATTCGCATTGCCACTCATTGCACCGAAGCCGATGTCTCAGAGCAGCATCTTGCCAAAGCCGGAGACTATCCGGATCTGGATACCGTTGGCTTTTTGATGATGGCTCACATGATCGAGGCCGAAGAGTTGGTTGTGCAGCTGAAGATGATGGAAGAGTTTGGCGCTAACTGCGTATACATCACCGATTCAGCAGGCTTTATGTTACCGGACGATGTGACCTCCCGTGTTGCGCTAGCTAGAGCCGAGCTCAAGCCAGAAACTGAGCTGGGTTTTCACGGCCACCACAATATGGCGATGGGCGTGGCAAATTCGCTGGCTGCAGTCGATGCCGGCGCCAACCGTATCGATGGCTCGCTGGCGGGCTTAGGCGCAGGGGCGGGCAATACGCCATTAGAAGTCTTCATTGCTGTCTGCGACCGAATGGGCGTAGAGACTGGGGTCGATGTGTTTAAAGCGATGGACGTTGCAGAAGATCACATTGTGCCGCTGATGGATGAACTAGTGCGTATCGATCGTGATGCCTTAACGCTCGGTTATGCAGGCGTTTACTCGTCGTTCTTGTTGTTTGCCAAGCGTAGCGCTGCGAAATATGGGCTTTCAAGCCGGGATATTCTTGTAGAGCTCGGGCGGCGGCGTACTGTTGGTGGGCAGGAAGATATGATTGAAGATTTGGCACTGGATATGGCGAAGGAGCAGGGGCTGCTGTAGTACCTGCTGTAGTGCCTGCTATAGCGGCAGTCTTTTTTTTAGCTAGTTGGGGCTTGTTCGGGATAGTCGGGGATAGAGCTTCGATTCCGGCCCAGAGGAGATAAGCTCTCCTAGCTCAGCGGGCTGAGATATTCGCTTGGAGAGCTTATCTCCTCTGGGCCTGATTGCACCCTTTGACGAAAATGCGGCAGTGCTTTCGCAACACTGCAACTAAAAGCTCTGATGTCGACTATTGGCATGAAGTCAGGCGAACACACACCCGTTTAGCTTCGCGTCGAGTATCTCAGCCTTCCGAGTAAGCGAAGCTAAACGGGTGTGTTCTCGCCGCGGGCATCGCACCAAAACGCGAGAATAACTTAGCCTCCTGAATCCAAAGCTACAGCTAGAGTCCGCCGCGGTTACTTCTTCTCCCAGCCTTCCCCAGTATTAATCAGTCCACCCTTAGCCGTTTTCTCAATTGCCTTTTGCCCAGCCCGAACTTCAACCGCACGCAGGCTTATGCCGTTTTTGGCGGCGATCTTTTGATAATAGTTACGTCGCTTTTCGTTGATGTCATCCACCAAAGCTTGAACATCAGAGGACGCTTTAACGGCACCTAAGTAGCCGCTGTTTACTTCGCCCACCAGGCCTTTCGCCTTTGCTTCATTCAAATCCAGCGCCCATGCCGAGAAACTGCATAAGGCAGTGATGAGAGCGGCGGCTGATAACGTGCGTATAGTCTTTAATAACATTTTACATTCTCCCTAAAACAGTTCGCTGTCATCAGCAAATAACTCGTCGAGCTCTTTGTCGACCTTGACGCGAATCTCATGCTCGATCTTCACGTTCAGGTTAATCGTAATGGGCTCTTCTGGCGCCTTTACCGCAACAGTGGGGGTACAGGCAACGATGAACAGTAGCAAGCTTGCACTTAGCAGAATTCGCATAGGGTTCCTCTGGGTTACGTGTTTAGTGACGTATCATTTGAGCAGTCACAGTTTACTTAGAGCGTATTTTGCGCCGATAGTTCAGCGTATGCGTCGCTCCAGTTCTTCTACCAATGTATCACTGAGCCGCAGGCTTTGTAACAGCGGGTCGATGTTTTGATCCAGGTTGATATTAAAATTGACTTGCCGCCCGTCGAATTGCGTAGGGTTGCTACCTGATAGCGCTAATCCCAGAAGAAGGTTACCAGCCTTATCCAGCTTTACATCTGTGCTTAGCACCTTAAAGCGAAAATCCTCCAACAGCTCTAGCGCCATACCCAGCTGCTCATTCGAATCGGCGAGAGCCGTAGCGCCATCCGTCGCTTTGTAGCGAATGCTGCCGCCGGGAGGAATCGCGCGTAAAAAACCGTCTTTGATAATGACTCTACCTGCTTCAACAGTCAGTGGCAGCTCTCCCTCGAGCAGCCCTTGCGCGTCAATTTCCTGACCTTGCTGTAGTGCCACTAGCTGGCGTAGCTCCCAGCTGCTGGCATTGATCGCAACCTCGTTCGACATGGCGCCTACTTGCCAGTTGGCGGGTTCAGGTAAGTACACTTGTCCGCCAAATACGTTGGCAGAGAACGCTTGAATATTCACGCTTGGCGCGGTGGGTGAAGTCGGCTTGGGTAGGTTGAGCGTAGCCGCTAGGTTGGTAATGTCAAAGCCGACATTCACTTTGTCCAGTGTGAGGTGCGCTGGCGACAGGGTTTGCCATTGGGTAACACCGCGCCAATTAAACTTGCCAGATAGGCGCTCAAACGAGTATTCGCCGTATTGCCCAGTGAGGTTCTCCAGCCCTAGTCGACCAGCCTGTGAAAGCGCCTGTTTGGCGAACTGCGTGAATTGAATGTTGCTGGTTAGGCTAGCTTGCCCTGAGGAAAGAGAGATGTCCTCTGTGAGCAATTGGTAGGCTTTCAGTGGCCCAGTCAAAGCGCTAGTAATATAGCCAAGATCCTGCGTCTTGACTGCTAGCGCTGCGTCGCCGTTGCCGTTATCTAAATTCACATTGGCCTTTACGTCAATCGCGAGGCTTTCAGCCGTATCTAGCAGGCTGGCGATGATTTTCTGATGGGTGATTGGCCCATTCGCGTTTACCTGAAAGTTAAATTCGGGCCAGGACTGGCGTCGTGCTCGCGTACTGATGGCTCCCTCGGCGTGCAGCTGAGTGTTAGACAACTGCGCGGCGGGTTCCACGGACGTTGCGATGCTACCGTCTACTGCCTTGAGTGCAAGCTTGAGTCGGCTTTCGGCGTTACCCAGGTTTAGCTGTAGATTCCGTAGGTCGAATTCCGCCACGCCGCCACTGGGTGACCATTCCCCGCTGGCTGCATCGGTAAGCCTTATGGCGAGAGGGGAGCGCTCATCGAGCTTAAGCCAGGCGCGATTTTCATCGGGAATACCGATCGTGTGTAAGTTGACTAACAGGTCGGCAGAGAATGGTTCAAGTGAGACTGTGGCGGCGCTGTCTGATAATTTCCACTGCGCGCTTAAGACAACTTCTTGTGAGGTTAACAATTCCTCAATGGCCAGACTTTCGATAACGTGCTGCGTCGCAACCGTGGTGGCGACTGTAAAGCCAAGGGGAGAGTCTGGGGCCTTCTCGAAGGGCCATGAAGCGGGGTGGATAGCGTTTCCACTATAATCAGAGTAACCCTCGAATTGCACCGCTGCGGGGACGCCCGTCAGCACTGGAAACTGTGCCTGTGTGCTCTCAAGATTGAGCCAATCAAGCATAGGCTTGTGTTGCAGTGTTCCGCTAAGTTGCCATTGCCACTGGCTCTCATCTACTTCCGTTAATGTGGCCCGAATGTTCCCTAGGCTGTCCTGGCTATCGCTAACTTTCGCATCGAGCAATAAAGGCGTTTCAGCGTTAGCAGTTAACGTTGCCTGTAGCTGTCGACCAAATTGCGCACTGTTAGCAACAAGCGTTAACTCGCTACCGTCGTAATTGGCCTCGCCGTAGGCAGCGATTGGCCCAGACACTTTCCACTCGTGCACCCTTAGCGAAGAAAATGGTAGCGCTTGGAGAACAGCTAGAGGTAAAAGGTCATTTAGGACCACAGTGTTTTCGTTACTCGGTGTTGATTGCTCATCTTGTGTTAGTTCAAGCGTGAGCCTGTCGATTTCAACAGATTCGATTCGTTCGCGCAGTAACTGGCGCCAATGGTAGCCAACGCGAAGACCCTCAATTGACAGTTTAAAGCGTTGTTCAGCGCTGCTACCGGATAATGCGACACCCTCGAGGTGTAAGCTTGATACGTCTAGAGTCAGCTCCTGCAAATTGACATCGGTAATTCCGTAGGGCGCTAGCGCGTTTTCTAAAGTGCTATCCAGATTTTCTGGATAGCCTTGATACAGCCAATATCCCACGACAGCCAAAGCCAAACATAAAAAAGCAAAGCAAAGCGCAATAAAACGGGATACAGTCATGGTCTAGAGTTTAATGTAACGCTCTAGCTTGGCACTAGCGTATTTGGGTGTTTATTGAAGCATTTGACTTGCGTTATCGTTACGAGCATCAACGTTAGAAACTGTCGCTTATTGAACGGGAGCAGCTGTGAAAAGAAATCGTTTAGGGAAAAGCTCAATCGTTGTTTCCGATATTTGTATGGGCACCATGACGTTCGGCCATCAAGCGGATGAGAAGACGGCGTTTCGAATCATGGACATGGCCTATGAAGCCGGCGTCGATTTTTATGACACCGCAGAGATGTATCCGGTCCCTCCTGACAAAAAATATGTCGGCTCCACTGAGGAAATAGTAGGGCGCTGGATGAAAACCAAAGACCGAGATTCCCTTATTATCGCCACCAAAGTGGCGGGCCCAAGCCACATCTGGATAGAAGCGCCCCTGAGGGGCGGTAAAACCGGGTTAGATCGCCACCATATTATGCGTGCGGTAGAGGGCAGCTTAAAGCGGCTGGATACCGATTATATCGATTTGTATCAAACGCACTGGCCCGACTGGTCTGCTCAGCCCGAAGATACATTGATGGCGCTCGATGAGCTGGTGCGCAGTGGCAAAGTGCGAATATTGGGCTGTAGCAATGAAAGCAGCTACGGCCTGACAAAAAACCTGTGGGCGTCAGAGTTGCACGGTGTTGCTCGATTTGAAACCATCCAGAACAATTTTAGTCTGAATAACCGTCGTTTTGAGGATGAGCTTGCTCAGGCTTGCCGGGCAGAAAACGTTAGCCTGATTCCATACTCTCCTTTGGCCGGTGGCGTGTTGAGCGGGAAGTATGCGGACGGCGCGTTTCCAAAAGGCGCACGTTTTTCTCTCTACCAAAATATGCCACCGAGGCAGCAGGTTATGATGCATCGTTTTGTGAATGAGCAAACACTGGCATCCACGAAGCGATTTGCTGAAATCGCTGCCGAACTCGATATGTCCGTCGTTACCCTGGCAATTGCATGGAGCAAGCAGCACGATTTTGTTGCTTCTACTATTGTTGGTGCAACAACGGCAGAGCAAGTGCCCGATTTGCTCGCGGCGGCAGATGTCACGTTACCGAGTGACGCCTTACAGAAAATCGACGCCATTACACAAGAGATTCGCTATCCTATGGGCTAGCATTCCATGGGCGTCATTGCTGATCGACGGGTAGACGCGTGCACTAGAAAGTCAGGAGCCCCGTGAGCGAACTTGCTCTCATCCCAATTGCTTTTCTCACTTCAGCCGTCGCCGGGGTCATGGGTATGGGGGGGGGCATTCTCTTGATAGCCGCTATGCCCGGGCTGCTGCCAGCCAGCGCAATTTTGCCTATTCACGCCGTGACTCAGCTGGGTAGTAACCTATCTCGCGCCGCTTTTGGTTGGCGCTCCATTGATCTCACCCTCATTCCTGCTCTGGCGGCTGGTGCTGCCCTGGGTGCCTGGTTCGGCGCAGAGGTTTATCTTTGGTTGGATCTTCAGTGGTTGCCCGCGGTTATCGGTTTTTTCATTTTGCTGATTACCTGGCTTAAACTGCCTGCAGTCCCGGGGGGCGGTCAGCTTTCGTTGGTGTTTCTGGGTTTTTACCAGACGGGGTTAGGCATGTTGGCGGGTGCTACCGGCCCATTGGGGGCTGCCGTTTTGCTGCGGCGAAACGCACAGCGGGATTGGCTCGTGGTAAACACGGCAGTCTATATGACGCTAAACCATGTGTTTCGGGTTGTCGCTTTTGTCGTCATTGGTTTCAGTTTTGCTCCGTGGTGGGAGCTGGTTGCCGCAATGATTTTGGCGGTTACCGCGGGTTCATGGGTTGGCACCCGCCTGCGGAGTAGGGTGCCACAAATCAATTTTCAGTTTTGGTTTCGTGTGCTGGTAACACTGCTGGCGCTGCGTATGATCGCGGTTAGTATGCTGGCGCCATAGTCTTTTAGCACTGTGGTGAGTGATCAGCGCTTAGCTACCGTGCATGCGCTCCAGTGCGGTGCGCCTATTCCGTCTCGGCGTTGACAGTGCTACCGGGCGCTTCATAGCCTAAATCGTCTACATACACTTCGCCGTCCAACTGCCACCCATCGCCCTCTGTACTTCGCAACACCCAGTTCCAGCCCGCCGAGATTTGTGACGACATATCGCCTGTGTAGAGACCATCGAGCACTTTTTTCAGCGTGATAGTGACTTCACTTCCAGGCTCCCGAGGGTGCGATAACTCAAGCTTTAACTTGTCGGCGGTCACCGGCCCAGTGGTGCCAGCGCTGACAGAAGAATCAGAAAAACTAAGTACAGCGCTGATACCCCTCAGCTGGGCGCGTTGACGATCTTCAATAAAGGCATCCAGGCCTGTAGGTTGCCCCAAGTAATCTCCTACTGTGGGCTCGCTGGAGGGCCGACTGACAAGGAACAGGGCAGCGATGCCAGCTATTACGATGCTGCCCAGCAGAGCAATGAGTACCCACGGGCCTGGTTGCTTATACCAGGGTGTGAGCTGCATTGTTGCGCGCCGATCATTCATGCCCGAAACCCTTGTTTGATTGCCGTGATCGCGGGTCACGAAAGGCCAAATTGGGAGTGTTACTGTGCTGAGTTATTAAATCGTTCATAAATCTTTATTGTTTTTTGTTTCTTTAAAAAGGCACCGCCATACTCAGTGTGGGTGCCGTGCGTACAATCATTGTAACAGAAGAAGATGCGCCGATTGACCCAAAAATTGCCAACCCCGATGGGTTCACTATGCCAGCGAGGCAACGCTTTTTAACACCAATCGGACAAGCTCGGCCTGCCGCGATACGCTGGTTTTCGCAAAGATAGATTTCAGTTGAGCGCGGGCAGTGTGCTGGGAAATATCCTGCGCCTGAGAAGCCTCCGCTAGACTCAAGCCCTTGGCCAGTGCCATTGCGAGAATTGATTCAGCCGGCGTGAGTGCGAAGAGTTCGCTCAGAATTTGGCCAGACGTGGATTCGGGGAGATCCGGGTCACTGATAAACACCACGGCGCTAGGGCTAGACTGTCCTTCGCTCCACTGCGATGCCGGCGCAGGTTTTATGACTAGCCCTAAATCCGATCGGCCACCCGCCCGCGGTACGCGTAGCGCTTTTACAATCGAGGTTTCACCCTTTTGCTGTGCTCGGATAATAGTATCTAATGAAAGCTGCAGCTCTTTATTGATATCTCTACCTTCAATAAATATATGGTCGTCGCGTACGCCCAAATCAGAGCTAGTGTTTAAAAGCGCCTGGCCGGTAGCGTTGGTCGATAGAATGCGACCCTTTTCATCGAGAATGATGCTGGCCATAGAAAGTTGGTTAACAGCCCCCGCATACACATCACGTTCGGAAGCCATACGATTTAACTTTGCGTAGATCTCGATCGCCCGGGAAAGGTGTGGTGTGAGAGCCTGAAGTAATTCACGCTCTCTTTTTTTGAAAGAGTTTTCATCACTGCGGCGTGATACCCGTAGGCGAGCTAACATGCCGCCAGGTTCAGCTGTATCGACACCTAATATTCGAAACAGGCCGATCGGCTCAAGGTAGTGCAGATAATAGTCTGTCTTCACTAGCGCTTTGTCTGGTAGTACGTCGGACAGCGTAATGACGGTATCTAGCGGAAGGTTAATGAACGGGTCAAGTGAAAAAAACTGCTCGCGGTAGGCGCTGGCTTGCCAATCGCTAGGGTCGGCAATAGGGTCATCGGACAGGGCAGCAGATGGGTTATCGGCTGATGAAGCTATGCTTGTGGCGTCTGGCCGAACGCAGTTGAGGATCACACCTTCGTCGTGTTCACTGGGCGGCCTGAGTATGAGCGAGACAACTTGAGCGTCGAAGGCTGTGCGTAGAGCGGGCAGGGCACTCTGCCACGGCTGGGGTTCAAGGGCCCCTTGGTATATGAGGCCAATCAGCTCATCGTATTCGCGATTGGCTAGCGTTAACGGCATAACAACAAACCGCTATTTCTCTAAATTAGAGAGATCGGCGGTCACTTCCGTTAGGGGTTTGGGCTTGCCCACGCCCCAGCCCTGCAAATAGTCGACACCAATTTCTTCGAGTTTGACGACTATCTCATCGTTCTCTACCGACTCGGCAATGGTTTCTTGGCCCAAGAAATGCGCAAGATCATTGATCGACCTCGCCATCGCGTAATCACTACGGTTTCGGTGTATGCCTGTTACAAAACTGCCATCAATCTTCACGTAGTCTACCGGTAATTCACGCAGGTAGTTGTGGCTAGCAAGCCCGGTACCAAAATCATCGATGGAAAATTTGCAACCAATGTTTCTAAATGCCCTGACAAAATCGGCTGCCTTAACGAGGTTGGATATAGTGCCGGTTTCAGTAATTTCGAAGCAGAGTCGGCTGGTGCCAACGCCAAACTCAGAGATTTGCTCCAATAGGTATTCCAGGAAACTATCGTCTGTCACACTGCTGCCGGAGAGGTTGATGGCCAGGCTGGGAACCACCTTTTGTTTGTCCATCAGCTCGCTAATCCAGGCAAATGCTTCACGTACTACCCAGCGATCAACCAGAGGCATAAACCCGTAGCGCTCAGCTGACTGAATAAACTCCTGTGGTGATGACAGAGAGCCATCTTTATTGGTGAGACCAAGTAGCAATTCGTAGTGCAGCGTTTTATCGTCGTTATCGCTGACCGACGTTTGTACTATCGGTTGCGCGCGTAGAACAAAGCGCTCTGTCGCAAGCGCATTTTCAAGATCTTCTCGAATGGTTTCTTTTTCATGTTTGTACTCTAGCTCACGAGTTTGATCTTCCGCATATTTGATGACCTGATTTCGGCCCTCTAGCTTGGCGTGACGCATCGCCGCACGTGCTGATTCGAGTGTCTCTTCTACGGCAGGGCCATACTCCACTATTTCTGCTACGCCAATAGACACGGTAAAGCTAACATTCTCGCCCTCGATATCCATGCTGCTGGTGGCTATATCGTGACGAATTTTTTCAGCCACTTCTAAAGCCTGATCCAGCGTTCTATCGAGTAGTAGTACAGCAAATTCATCGTCATGCATTCTTGCAGAGGATGATTTTTTGCCGTGTAACTGTGCCAGCAACTTGGCGAACTCAAGCAGTACCTGATCGCCGACTACGCGGTCGTAGATCTCGTTCACCAGATGAAACTGATCGATGTTGAGATACAGTACAGCGTGAGACGAGCGTTTGCGCTGGCTGTGCCGTAGAGCACGGCCCATTTGGTCAACGAAGGTTTCCTTGTTGATCAGCTTGGTTAGCGTGTCGTGGTTGCGCGCGAAGCTGAGTGTTTTCTGCACATGTTCCAGCGTGTGGTACATGCTTTTGTCGACGACGTTGAGCTTGTCGGCGGGAGCGGGGGGTTTAACCCCGCGACTGAGCTGACGCGCGAGCGCGATGGCGCTTAGGTCAGCCACTTTTTGGCCCCGTTCGTTAACAAAGATGTAGCGATCACGCGCCGGACTAATCCAGGCAAGCTGCATCCGCTTTTTGTTGTCTTCCTTATCCCTGTAGGCAAGCCAGTTCCCCTCTACTAGTTGTTCTACACGTCGTACCCAGCGCCGAAGGCGTGGGAGGTCATCAATCTTCGCCCGCAGTTGCGCAGGCTCCGGATCGAGGTTGGCAAGGTCTGGCGAGACCGTGGCCATCTCTACCGCCAGGCTCCCCGCAATTATTTGCCCAAGCTTTTCCAGTACCGGTTCGTGCGCCACATTGGTGGGCAAAGCACTGGATATCTGTTGGCTGATAAATTCCAATAGTGGCTCTGCTTCGAGGCTACGCTGAATTTTTTGTTCATCACTGACTTCCCCTCGCTCTAACTGAGTCAGCCAGCGATTCAACCTTTCCAGTATCTTGGTTTGCTCGCTCCATGCTTCGCTCTCGGCGCCTTGTTTTACATGCGTTAGTACCAGTAGGTCTCGCCAGCCAGTATCAATCAGGTCAATCAACACGCGCGGTGCAGAGGTGCTGTCAACGCTGGAGTTGATCATGTAGCCCACAGCGCGCCGAGCATGTGCGAGTGTTTCCTGACCTTCCTGCGTGCGAACAACGCGCTCAATGTTGCGCGTTAACGCGCGTTCCTGCTGCGTCACTAGTCGATCAATTTTTTCCAGCGCAGTGTTAAAGACAGAATCGTCGTTCTCATAGTCAGAAACGATGTCATCTACGATGGAGTTGATTCGAGATTCAAGCGCGCGATTGGGAAAATTAGCTGAGGCCGCCAGTTGAGAAAGCTTGTCGACCACCGCTCGGGCGGAGTGGGTGTAGTCGACGAAAAACTGTGGATCCAGCAGCGCGAGCTTGGCCAGGGGAATTTTGAGGTTACCCAGTGCTGGCTTTAGGTCGGCGCTAACATCAAGTTGAGATTTGATGGTGCCGAATAGATTGTCCACCATGTCGAGCTGGTTAAGGCTGTCTGCCGTCAGCCCGCTGGTATAGCGCAGGCTGCCAATGTCTTCTTTATTGGCGGCCAGATACTCACGTAAAGAATCGCCCTGGTGAACGGCCTCTCGCACGCTGGAATCACGTTGCAACGCGCTCAGCGCTTTGGCAATGGAATGGGCATCGGCCAAGCTGGCCTGATCGACGTCGCTGCTGGCGATGGTAGCCCCATCCCAGGTGCCACTCAGCGCGGTACCACTCGCTATAGCGGTGCCATCGGCAAGGCCCTCTGCCTCGCGTTTGAAGTTGAGGGCATCCACGACAGAGCGGTAGAGAGTGTCTGGGCTGGTTTGGCCCAGTGCGCCGGTTAGTTGCTCACCGAGCTTTCTGTGAAACTGATCGACAGATTCTTCGCGCTGAACATTCTCGGTGGGCGGCGCCTTGGCGATGGGAGCAGACGTTTCCCGGTGCGGGCGTGAAAACGGCTTATTCCTGTCTAGAATAAAACCATTATTTTGAATGTCCTGCTCAAGGTTGCGACGAATATCATTGTTCGCGAGCAATTCATTTAACGGATCGTAGAAGCCGTCTAGTTGCGGAATAAACCGCTTGGCGAAGTAGTCATAGACGAAGGCAAACGCCTCACCGGGTATTTTTACTTCCAGTAGGGCGCGTTGAAACGCACGGCAAAGCTGCCTGACGTGAATGGGTACACGCACTTTGTTGGGATCAGCATCCACCAGCGTTGCCATACGCACGGTTAATGCCTCCAGCGGTATCTTGTACTGATCTTCGCCGGCACCAATCATTCGGTCGATCGCCAGGAATTCTTCAAACTCCTGTGGGTCGATTACGTTGAGTTCCCCCTCGCCACTGCCGATATCGTACTGCCAAAGCTGGTCATCACTGTCCAGCGGTGTTAAGTCTCGGAAGTAGTCTGTTAACTGATTCAGGATGCTTTCTTCGACGTCGACGCGGCTGGCCTTAACAGTGTGCGCAGCGTCGCGATGATTCATCGCATCCTCTTCATCATCAGTGTTCTCTGCACGCTTTAGCAGTGACGCGATGAGATCGTTCAGAAAGGCGGGTAGCGCCATGGCGAGTTCATCGAGACTGTGCCGCTCGATGGAATCTAGAAGCCGTTTGTATGCCCGCTTTGATTCTAGAGGCGTGCCCTTGCGATTGGGATCTGGAGCTATATTCACACTGCCTTGCATCGGATGCGCCGGGTTGGCGGCAGGAGAGCCCAGCTTCTTAGCTAGCAACTCGCGGTAGTAACGCGAGGTGAAATCATCGGGGTTGGCAAAATCCAGCATAATTTTGTTGCCATGCTGGCTGCAAATTCTCACCTTCAGCGCGTCCGAGGGAGATTTATCTGATTCTAATGTTGGAAAACGCAGGGCCGCTAGCGAATCATCTTCGACGGTAGCAGTAGAAAAATCAGAGCGGGTGAGCGATTCGGCATCACATAACTGCAACTTGCCTCCTGGAACAATCTCGATCTCACCGGCGAGGCTGCGGGAATCTTCAAGCTCCAGAATGGCCGATACCGTTGCTGACGATGTTGGGGCGTTCTGCATCAAACCTCTTTTCGCGTTGAACCTAATGTGGTTCGAAGTGCCAAGGCCTTCCTGTTGAAGAAGTATACCTTGATGCGGCGTGCGCAGTCACAACAAAAGGGTGCCCAGAACAGCATTTTTTACGTCTACGGTTGCCCAAGGCTGGGTAGTGTTTTGGCACTTCTTTGCGTGTTGTGTACGCCGGCCAGCGCGTTTGAAATGTCGTTAGTTCGCTGTGTTAGCGGCGTCTAGAAATGCTGGCTTTTCTCCTCCACCGTGCACGGCGAAGTGAGTTCCCGACACGTAGGAAGATAGCGAAGAGGCGAGAAACAGGCACGCATTACCAATGTCACGTGGAACCGCCATGCGTCCTAGCGGAATGGTCTGGCCCACAGCCGCAATTCCGGCTTCATCGCCGTAGTGAAGGTGGGATTGTTCTGTTTGCGTGAGACCGACTACCAATGCATTCACGCGCACTTTCGGCGCCCACTCTACGGCCAGCGAAGTGCCCAGGTTAACCAGGCCGGCTTTAGCGGCCCCGTAGGCGGCTGTTCCCGGCGAAGGGCGAATAGTGCTCACGCTCGCAATATTGATAATGCTACCCCCAGATTCCTGAGTTTGCATCACGCGGTTGGCTACCTGACTAAAGTTCAGCGGTGCAATTAGGTTTAGGCGGATGATAGATTCTGAAAAGCGTGGAGACACGGTAGCCGCTTCGGCATAAGGCGCCCCGCCAGCATTGTTGACTAACACATCAAGTCGGCCAAACTTAGCGACCGCCATGTCAACGCAGGCCTCAATTTGCTCATAGTCTTTAACGTCACAAGTGGTAAAAACTGCCTCACGCCCACCGCTGGCGGGCAGTGTTTCTGGTTCAGAGCGCCCGCAGATCAGAACATTGGCGCCAGCCGCCAGAAACGCTTCAGTAATCCCCAGCCCTACGCCTTTGCCGCCGCCAGTCACGATGACTGATTGACCGGTCATGTCTAAAGGGTTTTCCATGATTTTCTCCTGCGTAGGTGGTCGAATACGCGTACCGCGATGCTTGAGATGCGCAAATGATTTACTTAAGATGCTCGGGCTGTGCGTATCCTAACTGAAATGTCTCTTACTGAAAATTTCTAACGCGTCTCGCCAGCTACCGGCTGTGTTAAAAGCAATCTAAAGCACTGCCGGTTGCACATTCTGTACTGCCAGATACGCAAACTACGAGGTGTATCAGGGCGGTGCGGGCCTACGTTACTCATCGAGAACTATGTTCGGGAACTAAGTTATGACAACAGAAACATTACCTGTGCTTGCAATACTGGGCGGCACTGGAGATCTAGGCACAGGGTTGGCGCGTCGCTGGGCGCAGGCGGGGTATCAGGTCATTATCGGCTCAAGGACGCAGGAGAAAGCTGAGACTGCCGTGAATGATTTACAGGAAGTGATGGCAGAGCGTGGCGTCGGGGATGTTGCTGTGAGCGCGATGGAAAACCTCGCAGCCGCGAGCGCTGCAGATATCGTAACGCTCACGGTGCCATTCGATCATCAGGCCAGTACGCTTGAGTTGGTTAAGCCCGCCTTGCAGGGCAAAATTTTGATAGACGTCACCGTTCCTCTGGTGCCGCCGAAGGTAGCGAGAGTACAGCTTCCAGAGCAGGGTAGTGCCGGCCAGATAGCGCAGGCCATTTTGGGAGAAGACGTCTCCGTCGTGTCAGCATTCCAGAACGTTGCGGCGGCGCACCTGCAGGAAGGCCGCGGTGTCGATTGCGACGTGCTTGTTTGTGGCAATAAGAAAGCAGCCAGAGCCGAGGTTATTACCCTGGTCGAAGCGGCCGGAATGCGCGGTTTTCATGCTGGCATGATCAATAATGCAGCAGCGGCGGAAGCACTCACGTCTGTGTTGATCACAATCAATAAACAGTACAGCTGCCATGCGGGCATCCAGATTACAGGGTTGGATGCAGACCATTAGGGCGAGCTTAGGCCGGAGCCATACAGCAAAATGAAGTCTCGCCTAGAGCTGATCGGGCTGGAGGGTTTTCCGCTCGTAGAGCCCGGCGACGATGTTGCGCAGCTAATTGTGTCGTCGCTGGCGCTTAACAAGCTTTCCCTACAGGAAGGTGACGTGTTGGTTCTCGCTCAAAAAATTATTTCAAAAGCCGAGAATCGTTACGTTCTGCTCAACGAAGTTTTGCCCAGTGAAGAGGCCATCGCGCTGGCTGAGCAGGCAGATAAAGATCCTAGGCAGGTGGAACTGATACTGAGCGAGAGTAAAGAAGTCGTGCGGGTACGCCCCGGTGTCATCATTGTGGAACACCGGCTTGGGTACGTGCACGCAAATGCCGGTATCGACAAATCTAACATCACGTCTGACCCAGAAAACCCAAGGGTGCTCTTACTGCCCGTTGATCCTGACAAGTCTGCGCAGCAGCTTCGTGCATCCTTAGCCGCTGCCTGCGGTGTAGCGCCGCAAATAATCATCAACGATAGCCTTGGCCGTGCCTGGCGCAATGGCACGATGGGGATAGCCATTGGCACAGCTGGCGTCGACCCGCTGTTTAACCAGATCGGTGAGCAAGATCTGTTTGGCAATACGCTGGAAGTGACGGAGGCGGCGGTGGTTGATGAGCTGGCCGCGGGCGCTTCCCTTGTAATGGGGCAGGCGGCAGAAGGTTGCCCAGTGGTGTTGGCGCGGGGAATGCGTTTGAGCGCATCAAAGGGTGGTTCATCCGCATTGCTTCGAGAGCGCGCTATGGACATGTTTCGATAATGAGCAATGGGCAGAGCGGGTCTTCGAGTCAACAGGGCGGCCGTCAGTCTGCCGAAGATCTTGCTGTGCTCGCTCTTTCAGGCGGCGTGGGTGGGGCAAAACTGGCGTTGGGTCTGGATTCGATTTTACCGCCGGGTTCGCTAGACGTTCTGGTTAACACCGCCGATGATTTTACGCACCTTGGCCTTAAAATCTGCCCAGATATCGATACGTTGCTGTACACGCTGTCTGGCTTGGCCGATCAATCGCGCGGCTGGGGCCTGGCCGATGAGTCCTGGCAGGCGATGTCCGCTCTGGAGGTCATTGGCGGTGAAACCTGGTTCCGCTTAGGCGATAAAGATTTAGCAACGCATCTTTGGCGAACGCAGCAACTGGCGTCCGGGCATTCGTTGAGTGAAGTCACAGCGGCGTTAGCGAAGGCGTTTGGCATTCAAAGCCGGGTGTTGCCGATGTGTGAAGAGACTGTGCAGACCACCGTTCAAACATCCGATGGCGAGCTGCCTTTTCAGCAGTATTTTGTTGGCGAGCAATGCAAACCGTCAGTGTCTGGTTTCGCGTTTTCAGGCATCGAACAGGCACGTGCGAATGTAGAGGCCGTTTCTAACCTAAAAGCGGGTGGGTACGGTGCTGTTATCATCTGCCCCTCAAACCCGTTTGTGAGTGTGGATCCTATTTTAGGGTTGGCGGGCCTGTGGGAGACGCTGCGAGATAGCAGTGCACCGGTTGTCGTGGTGTCACCGATAGTCGCGGGAATGGCGCTTAAGGGCCCGGCGGCAAAAATGATGGCCGAGCTGGATGTACCGGTAACAGCCGCGGGTGTCGCCCAGCATTATACGAGCCACTATCCCGGGCTAATTGATCATTTCGTGATCGACGGAAGTGACGCTACACTAGCAGATGAGATTCGTCAGCTAGGAGTGGGTGTGACAATAGCGCCAACGATTATGAAAACCCTGCTAGATCGTCAGGAACTGGCAAAACGCGTGCTCGAAAGAGCGCTGGGCTAGGGCGGCACGGCTATTTGCAATGGTGAATGATTCTTCGAAAGTACAGCCTGCTCAGGCCATAGTGCCACTCAAAGACCTGGTGGAAGCAAAAACCCGGTTGTCGGGTTTGCTGCGGCCTGCAGAGCGGCGAGCACTGGCTCAGGCAATGGCAGAAGACGTGTTGTCCGTGTTGGCAGTTCATCCGGCGATCGCTGGTGTGACGCTGGTGTCTGATGATCCTGGAGCGGCAATGCTGGCGGACAAATTCGGGGCTAATCACTGGTCTGAAAGGGCATTGGGCGGTACTGGGCTCAACGATGTCATCGCAAAGGCAACAGCCAGACTGCTCGAGACTTGGGGCGGCGCAATCTTGGTGCTGCACGCAGACATTCCCTTGTTACGTAGCAACGAGTTAGACGTCATAGTGAACACGCAGCGAGACAATCAAGGATTGGTAGTTGGCTGCGATAAGGCAGAAACAGGCACCAATTTACTTGCCTTTGATGCAGAATGTGTACCGCAGTTTCATTTTGGGTCTGCTAGCTGTGCTGCTCATGAGCGGTGGGCCCACGAGGCGGAAGTACCTGTGGTGCGTGTGCGTGAGCAAGGCATCGCGCTGGATATTGACGAACCGCAGGATTTAGCGATGCTCATTGCTGAGCTGGAGAACATTAGTGTGGGTGTAGAGGCGGGCGTAAAGGTCGGGGCAAAGAGTAGTGGTGTAGAGCGCGAAACAGCGAAACTGTTAGCTCACTCGACGTTAGGCATCCGTCTCAATGCTGCCTTGGATGCGCGTGATGGATTGGCACAGGCAGCAGCCAATGCTGAGTTCAATCCGGGTGCATCGGGTAAGCAGATCGTAGAAGCAGGCCGTCACGAGCAGGGGCAGCTAACTGTACAAACTTCAAAACACAAAGCGGATTTGTGATGTTACCTCTTATCGATACAATCGCGGCGCTGGCGCCGGGCACATTACCCAGTGATGACCAGGCGCTTGCGTTGGCAAGCGTTGAGGATACTGCAGCACTGGCCACGTTAGCCGCGAAGCTTCGCGATGAGGGTCACGGTAATGTCGTAACGTATTCTCGAAAAGTATTTATCCCGCTAACACAGCTGTGCCGGGATGTGTGTCATTACTGCACTTTCGCGCAAACGCCCAAAAAGCTTGAGCAAATATTCATGCCCGTGGAGCGAGTGCTGGAGCTGTGCCACGAAGGGGCCAAGATGGGATGCCAGGAAGCGCTGTTCACTCTGGGTGAAAAGCCCGAGCTGCGTTATAAGGCTGCCAGAGACGCGTTGGCAGAGATGGGTTACAGCACCACGCTGGAATATGTGGCGCATGTGGCACAGCGTGTTTTAGAGGAGACGGGTTTGCTGCCGCACATCAATGCAGGGTGCATGGATGCGCGAGAGATTGCTCAATTGCGATCCGTCAGTGCGTCGATGGGTATTATGCTGGAGTCTGCCTCTGAGCGATTGTGCGCGAAGGGTATGCCGCATTATGGTTCACCCGACAAAGTGCCAGCTAAGCGCATCGAGACGATGGAATTGGCTGGCGAAGCCGCTGTTCCATTCACTTCCGGTATCCTTATTGGCATTGGTGAAACGCGCGAAGAGCGCATCGAATCGCTTTTAGCGCTGCGAACAACCCATCAGCACCATGGGCACTTGCAGGAAGTGATCGTACAGAATTTCAGGGCCAAACCTGGCACGTTGATGTCTGCAGCGCCCGAGCCCGATTTGAATGAGCTGCTGTGGACGATTGCGGTAGCGCGTATTATTTTTGGTGCTAGCATGAACATTCAGGCGCCGCCTAACCTTAGCCCTGGCGTGCTGCCGCAGATAGTCGACGCCGGCATCAACGATTGGGGCGGTGTTTCGCCGCTGACGCCGGATCATGTGAACCCGGAGGCGCCTTGGCCGCACCTTGATAAGCTAGCCAATGAAACCGCGGCGGCAGGTAAGTTTCTAGAGCAGCGTCTAACCATCTATCCAGCCTACGCTAGTGAGCCGCACCGCTGGCTTGATAGTGCAGTGGTACCCGCTGTACTAGCCCACTCTGATGCCACTGGTTTTGCGCGGCGCGATGCCTGGGTGCCCGGTGAGGAGCAGCCGGTACCGCCTGTAGAGCAGCGCTTGATGCAGGCCGGCACTGCTCGTTCAGCAGGTTTAGAGATCAAAGTAGATCAGAGGCTACAAGACATTGTTAAGCGCTGCGCTTCAACGGGCAACCTGACGCACGAGGATGTGGTGAGGTTGCTTGCGGTGCGAGGTGACGAATTCTCGTACGTGGTTTCGCAGGCTGATGCTCTGCGGCAGGCTGTTAATGGCGATACCGTGAGTTATGTTGTTAACAGAAATATTAACTACACAAACGTCTGCTATTTTAAATGCCAGTTTTGTGCGTTTTCAAAAGGCAAGCAAAGTGAAAACCTGCGCGGCCGGCCCTACGATATTAGCGCAGAGGATTTATCTGCCAGAGCGCGAGAGGCTTGGCAGCGTGGCGCCACAGAGGTGTGTATGCAGGGTGGTATACACCCGGATTACACGGGGCAAACATACCTCGATATTCTGCACACTATCGAGCATTCCACCCCAGATATGCATATTCACGCATTCTCACCGTTAGAGGTTTCACAGGGTGCGGCTACATTGGGTATTAGTGTAAGAGCGTTCATCAGAAAGCTGGTGAAAGCTGGGCTCAATACGCTGCCCGGTACTGCCGCTGAGATTTTGGACGACGAGGTGCGAGCAACGCTATGCCCCGATAAACTGAATACTCAGCAGTGGTTAGATGTCATGGAGGTTGCCCATAGTGAAGGCCTTCGCACAACGGCAACGATAATGTATGGCCACATTGAGCGTCCGCGGCATTGGGCGGCCCATTTACTACGCGTTCGAGATTTACAGCAGCGCACAGGTGGCTTTACCGAATTTGTTCCCCTGCCATTTGTGCACATGGAAGCACCGATGTTCCTGAAAGGTCGCGCACGCAAAGGGCCGACGTTCCGCGAGGCCATTCTGATTCATGCGGTTGCCCGGCTGGTTTTTCATGGGCTTATCGACAACATACAGGCTTCATGGGTGAAGATGGGCGAAGCCGGAGTGCAGGCTTGTTTGAATGCGGGTGTTAATGATTTGGGTGGGTCGTTAATGAATGAGAGTATTACCAGAGCGGCGGGTACCGCGCATGGCCAGGAGTGGTCCCCCGCGTTTATGGAGCAGCAGATTGAGGCCGCGCAGCGAAAGCCCCGCATGCGAACAACGCTGTATGCTGATGCTAGCGCAACGCGCAAAACCGCAGCATTCAAAGCACTCCCTTTGGCGCCTGTTCACAGTGCCGATGCGGGCAAAAAGCAGCGTAGCAAGCGTTTGCCTGAATTGCAGAATTTGGTGTTGCAGCCTATTCCCGCTGCCGATGCAACGTTGTATCAACAGGTTGTACTGCATGCCGCCTGTAACTAAACCAGAGTTAACTCGGCGCTCTCATTTTGTCTGAGCGCTCGATTGACCTTGAGCCTGGCTGGCTCGGGTTTCTGGCCGAAGAGTTCACACAGCCTTACATGGTTGCGCTTCGAGAATTTCTTCAAAGAGAAAAGTCTGCCCGCAAAACTATTTTTCCCAGTGGAAAACACCTGTTCAATGCGTTCAATGCCACGCCACTAGAGGCGGTAAAGGTCGTGATTCTTGGGCAGGACCCCTACCATGGGCCCGGTCAGGCACACGGGTTGTGTTTTTCAGTGCCTCAAGGTTTGCCGCCACCGCCTTCACTCAAGAACATCTTCAAAGAGATTCATTCCGAGCTAGGTATCCCTGTGCCGGCCCATGGCAACCTTACGCACTGGGCAGAGCAGGGCGTGCTGCTTCTCAATAGTGTACTCAGCGTTGAAAGTGGCAAAGCCGCATCGCATCAGGGGCGGGGTTGGGAGCAATTTACTGACCGAGTGATTGATGTTGTAAACCAGCAGCGCAACGGCGTGGTGTTTATGCTCTGGGGCAGTTACGCGCAGCGTAAAGGTGCGCTTATTGATTCGCAAAAGCACCTGGTGTTGAAGGCGCCACATCCATCCCCGCTGAGCGCGCACCGCGGGTTCTTTGGCTGTGGGCATTTTTTGGCGGCGAATGACTACCTGAAGAAAACGGGTGCGAAGCCGATCGACTGGGCTCTCGCCGAGGCGCGCTGAAGTGTGTGTTTGGTGCTGATCAGGCGTCTTTCTCTAGAGGGTAGGGTGGGGCCACCACCTGGAAGGTGTTCCCTGTATTACTGCCGTAGCGTAGCGGTTGCTTGGCTGCATCCAGGGTAACTGCGACCAATGCTACAGCGCCTTTTTCGCCAGCTGCACAGTTGACGATAGTTCCAATACTTTGCTCCTTCGCGTCTGCATAAACAGCCGTGCCTGGCGCCGGAAGATCGCCGGGGCTGGCATCCAGTTCGGCAATATAGGTACGCCGCTTTGGTGTGCCGCGATAGTGCAGGCGTGCTACCACTTCTTGGCCGGTGTAACAGCCTTTTTTGAAGTTGATATGCTCGGTAATGTCGTAGTTTATGATTTGTGGCACAAATTCTTCGACGGTTGCCTCTTCGATGCGCGCAAGCCCGGAGCGAACTTGTTGCGCTTGCCAATCGGCTTCCTGGCCGGCGTCTAACTCGCTGGCCAGCGCCTCTAAAAAAGCCGCTTTGTAGCTAGCTTCTACGAAGCACTCAAACGCGGTACCGGCCTCGTTACCCTGCACGGCAATGCGGCCATCGGTAGCGACTGCGCTGAGCTGGCCATTGAAGCTCTGCCCGGTAATGCTGGAAAGCCTCGCAGCGGCGTCGTCACCCCAGACGGCGATAATCTCCCAATCGCTGCGCTTTGCATCCAGCTCTGCTTTGGAAAAGATAATGTATTTGCCGAATACTGCGGCACTGTTTTCCATAATCGCTCGGCGCATGCGTAGCGCAAAGTGGTCTGAACCCAGCTCGGTGAGCAGAAAATCGCAGACCACTCGCCCTTGTGGCGTGCAATAGGCACCCTGAACCGATCGATCAAGCGCTACTGCTTCCGTATCGCAGGTTGTCTGGCCTTGTAAAAATTTGAGCGAATCGGGGCCGACAATATGTAGCAGGCCATCTTGTTCTAATAGGCAATAATGAGTTGTCACGCTTCCTCCTGAGTCTCTCTTCAATGATAGGGTCTGCAGCGCTCCCTGTCAGCCTGTGTATTGCTTTTGCACAAGCAGGGTCAAAATTGAGGGTATACTGCCCGTTTTGGATGGCTAAGGCGGTAGTAGTTTGATGATAAGGTTTGACTTGAGGTTTGGGCGGTTGTTTTTATGATGACTGTGCAAGAACACAATCGCATGCGCTGGGCGGCTAGGCGGGGCATGCTCGAACTTGATTTATTGCTGGAGCCTTTTGTACGTCTCAAGTACCCGGAGTTAAGTGAGGTCGAGCGCGCCGGGTTCGAGCGTTTAATGACCTGTGAAGATCAGGAGCTTTTCGCCTGGATGTTACAGCGCGGCGAAGTCGAAGATGAAGAGCTAGCGGGAATTGTCGAACAAATACGCCAGTTCGCCAGAAGTGCGCCTGAGGCTAGAAAGTAACTCTGCAGGTAGGTGGTGGTTCTTCTGTGTAAGCGTTATTCGCCGGCGGAGCGCGGCTGATACAGTTTTACAATTAGTTTCACGTGATGGTAGCTGGTCACTTGAGACGGCTGCAGGCTGGAAACAGGTAGAGCCAATGGGTCATGCCGTTGCGTTACCGGGGCTAATGTTCATGGTATTTGGCAGTGTTCAGGGCCCGAAGCGTTATCACCTGTGGGTCGCAACCCACGGAATCCCTCGGGAACACCTCAGACGAGTGCGGGTGCGGTTACGCTTACAGGGTTTTTTTTAGCACTGCGCCCGTTATGCGTTGGTTTGTTAGGACGGAGGGCTCAATTCAGGAGCATTGTCTGGACTCAAAATAGTGTCTTGCGCCTTCGCCAAAAGATCGGGGTAGTCTAGTGTGTAGTGCAAACCTCGGCTCTCTTTGCGCTGTATTGCACACTCGATCATCAACTGAGCAACCATTGCCAGGTTACGCAGCTCTAACAGGTCATTACCCACTTTGTAATTGCCGTAGTACTCGGCGATCTCCGACTGCAGTAACTGCACGCGATGCAGCGCTCTTTGGAGTCTTTTGTTGGTGCGTACAATGCCCACGTAATCCCACATGAAACGCCGCAGCTCATCCCAGTTGTGGGAAATTACCACGTCCTCATCGGAATCTGTTACCTGGCTCTCGTCCCAAGCAGCGGCGCCAGCAGGATGCGGAGCCTGATCCAGCGTCGCTGCAATGTGCTTCGCTGCAGACTCTGCATACACAACACACTCAAGCAGTGAATTGCTCGCCATTCGGTTGGCGCCATGTAAGCCTGTCGACGAGGATTCACCGACGGCGTAGAGCCCCGGAATATCCGTCAGGCTGTGTGAGTCTACAACCACACCGCCACAGGTGTAGTGCGCGGCAGGTACCACGGGTATCGGTTCTTTACTGATATCGATGCCGTATTCCAGACAGCGCGACAGTATGGTTGGAAAATGGCTTTCCAGGAATGCCTTCGATTTGTGGGAAATATCGAGAAACACGCAATCGGCGCCTAAACGCTTCATTTCATGGTCGATGGCACGCGCCACTATATCTCTGGGCGCCAGTTCTCCGCGCTCGTCGAAATTGTGCATGAAACGCTCGCCATTGGGCAGCAATAGCCTGCCGCCTTCTCCGCGTATGGCTTCAGTAATCAAAAACGATTTAGCCTGGGGGTGGTACAGGCAGGTGGGGTGAAATTGATTGAACTCCAGATTTGCGACGCGGCAACCTGCACGCCAAGCCATTGCAACGCCATCACCGCTAGCGCCATCGGGATTGCTGGTATACAGGTAAGCTTTGCTAGCACCACCCGTGGCTAATATAACCGCTTTGGCCTCGAACAAATCCACGTGACCGGTGCGCTGGTCGAGGATGTAGGCGCCCTGACAGCGACCGCTCTCAACGACCACATCTACGGCCATCCTGTGGGTAAAAATTTCGATGTTCTCGCACTCTTCGGCACGCTCGGTCAGTACCTCGGATATGGCTCTTCCGGTTCGGTCAGCGGCATGAATAATGCGGCGGTGACTGTGGCCGCCCTCCATGGTGAGGTGGTAGTCCTCGCCAACCTCTCCTGAGGGTTTGGTATTTTCATTGCGGTCGAAGTCTACGCCTTGCTCAATTAGCCACTCAACGCAGCGCCGACTGTTACTGACGGTGAATTCGACAGCTTCGCGTTTGCATAGGCCAGCACCAGCGTCCAGAGTGTCCTCTACATGGGAGTCAATCGTGTCGCTGTCATGGAGAACAGCGGCCATTCCACCCTGTGCCCAGTAGGTGCTGCCTTGGTTGAGGTCCGCTTTTGACAGCAGGGCGACTCGATAGTGTGCGGGCAAGTGCAATGCCAGGCTCAACCCGGCAGCGCCGCTACCAATCACTAGAACATCATGTAGGTATCGTTCTGCCATGGTCAGAGCTTGCTGCCTGAGAGGGTGAAATATATTATGTAGGTCAAAGGTTTAGCTTCGATTCACTTATTTGGGGCGAAGTATATACGAGCCGGCAGGAAAACCGAAAATTATGCATCATGGAACTTTGCCAAAGAATTGCTCTCAGAGAGTGCGTCTTTGGAAATTACAACGAACTTTTATAAATCCACGTTGTCTATTTACGCAATTGGCACGTTTTGCTACTGCGGTACTGTCAGGGACTAGGGAGGGAACCAGGCGTGACTGCCGCTGAAGCTGATACTGATCAGCAACTTGTTGCTAGGGTACAGAAAGGAGATTCAAGGGCATTCGATATGCTTGTGTTGAAGTATCAGCACAAGATATTTGCCCTGATCAGCCGCTATGTGCGCGATGCCGATGAAGTGCAGGATGTAGCTCAAGAGGCGTTCATCAAGGCCTATAGAGCACTTCCGAGATTTCGTGGTGATAGCGCTTTCTATACCTGGCTGTATCGGATAGCGATTAACACTGCCAAGAATCATCTGGTGTCGCGCTCGAGACGACCGCCGGGGTCTGATGTAGAGATTGAAGACGCCGAGTATTACGAAGCGGGTGGCGCGCTGAGGGATATCGAAAACCCAGAAAATGCGCTGTTTGGCGCAGAGTTAAAGGCAGTGGTTGAAGGCGCGATTTCGGCGTTACCAGACGATTTACGTACAGCGGTGACGCTCCGCGAATTTGACGGGATGAGCTACGAGGATATAGCTGAAATTATGGATTGTCCGGTGGGGACTGTGCGGTCGCGAATATTTCGAGCGCGAGAGGCGATTGATATTCAAGTCAGGCAGCAAGTAGAGGGAGAACCTCGTACGGTCGCTTAGGCGAAAATCGAGCCGGTATTATCTTAGTCTTGGTGAGTGATGTTGTTTAGGGCGGTTCGAGCCGCTCTGTTTAAAAGTTGATGGTATGGGTGCCTTGCGGTGCCCACTTTCGGGGGAAGGAAAAAATGGATACAAGAGCACAGGTTACGCTTGAGGGTAGTCATCATGAGTGAGAGATTACGTGAGTCGCTCTCAGCGATGATGGACGACGAAGCGAATGAATTAGAAATCGAACGTGTTCTCTCGCAAATAGCCAGCGAAGATGATTTGCGTGATACCTGGTCGCGTTATCAGTACACACGTGGGGCACTTAAGGGCGAGGCAATGGCTTTTACGCAGCTGGATATTTCAGCCAATGTGCGTGACGCCATCGCATCAGAACCGGCTATGCAGGTTGCAGAAGAATCCGCCACAGCCAGCATTCGAGATCGTTTTGTCAGGCCATTGAGTAGTCTGGCTGTTGCTGCTTCGGTAACCGCGGCAGTCGTTTTGGGTGGTCAACAGCTGACGCAGGTGGGCGCAATTGACCCTGTTAACACCGAACCTTTTTCAATCGCCAATCAACTGCCCGTGGGTGGCATACATACCTCTGGTGCGACCGTGATGCGTGCCAGCTATGACGAACAACGTATCGCCGGTAAACAGCCTGTCATGGTACTGAAAAATGTGTCGCCCGAGGCGTATGAAGAGTTAGCCAGGCAAAAAATGAGTCGATACATGCAGGAGCATGCTGAGCATGCGGCGCTGAATTCTCCGCAGGGTTTGATACCCTACGCGCGTGTACCGCAAATCAAAGAATAGAATTCCATCGGATTCTTAATGAATGGCTGCAGAGTTCTATTGTGTATTTTGTGAAGCTTAAAACGCGTACTTTTGCGCTGGTGGTATCAGCGAAAATTCGTTTACCCCTGGTATTACTGCTAGCTACCTGCGGGTTTTCTCTGCCTGCTAGTGCCGACGGTTGCCCGGGGGCTGATGCTAAAGCGTTAGAGTGGATTGGTAAAATGTCCGATAGCGCTCATCAGCAAAGCTACCATGGCGTCGTTACACGGGAGCGGGGTAGTGATTTGCAGGTGATGCGTATTACACGCAGCATCGGCGAGAATTCAAGTTTTGAATCTCTGACGCATCTAACGGGCCAAAGTGCAAAGGTTGAGCGGTCAGGCCACCCTTTGGATTGTGTGCATCCGGGTCATAAGGTTCTGGCGCTCGGTGCCAATCTCGAAGCGGGTAGCTGTGAAATTACACAGCACTACCGTTTTCGCATGGCCAGCAACGAGCGTGTCGCAGGGCGGGACGCCGTTCGCGTTCGCGTAGAGCCACGAGATATGTACCGTTATGGTTACCAGTTGTCACTCGATGCACAAACAGGCTTGCTGTTAAAAACAGTTGTCGTCAGTACAAAAAAACGTGCGCTCGAAAAATTCCAGTTTGCGAACGTTTCTTTTCAATCGCAGGCTGACAGCCTGGTCGAAGTTGATGTTTCGCACACCGCCGGGCACCCCGATCCTAATGGCGCGGGGAGCGATCTCCTAGCTCCGCTGCCTTGGAACGTCACGTGGGTTCCTGATGGTTTTGTGGCAACTGATAGCGCAACTGGCCGTGCGTCACGTAGAACCTACACCGATGGGCTCGCAGTATTCTCAGTGTTTCTTGAATATATTGATGGCGAAATACCGCCAGGAGAGGGCCTGGTGCGCAATGGCGGCACTACCTCCTACACCAAGGGTCTTACGCTTGATGGACACGCTCTGTTGGTCACAGTGATTGGTGAAGTGCCTGTTTACACGGTGCGCATGGTAGCCGAATCTATCCGGTGGGCTAACTGATATGTTGACCGAAACAGGCCGTGTTGTGGCGTGTGGTGCAGACGTGCTGTGGGTGGAGACGATTCGCCAAAGTACTTGCGGTAGTTGCTCTGCCAACAAGGCCTGTGGGCACAGCCTGATAAACAGTATTTCGGATGGTAAGCGCAGTCTTATACGCGTGCTGCCTGGTCAGCATGCAGTGAACGACTGCAGCGTGAATGATAGCGTGCGTATCAGTATTCCTGAGGAAGTGATACTGCGCGGCTCTTTTATAGCGTATATGCTGCCTCTGCTGTGTATGCTGGCCGGCGCTGTACTCGCTGTGCAATTGGCGGGCGCGCAATCGCTGCTGCTGGGTTCAGATGCTAGCGCAGGAATCGGCGCAGTACTGGGTTTGCTCTTTGGCTTTTTACTGGTGCGCTGGCATGCCACCAGTCATAAGAATGACGCAAGCTACCAGCCTGTGCTGCTCGAGATTCTGCATGAGCAGAATTTACTCCACCACAATACCTGACGCTCAGGCTTGTTTTTGTTGGAAATGCCCCCAGTTTCATTTTTAAACTGTCAACACACCGTTATCTCCCAATAGGATGTTGTAATGAACGTTAACCTCGTATTCTCTCGCGTATTCATTTTTGTCGTCGCGATTTGTGCCACGAACCTGACACACGCGTTGGCGCTGCCCGATTTTCGCGACATTGTGAAGAAGCACTCGCCAGCAGTTGTGAAAATCGTTGTCGAGCAGAGCGCAAGCGCGCGCGGCACCGGTGAAGCGATGCCTGAGGAAATACCGGAATACCTAAGGCGGTTTTTTGAACATCGCGGTGGCCCTCAAGGGCAGGGGCCACAGCGGCGCGGCATGGGTTCCGGGTTCATTATTTCAAAAGACGGTTACATTCTTACTAACAATCATGTGGTAGAAAACGCCGACAGTATATTGGTGCGCATGAGTGATAGGCGCGAATTCGAGGCGGAACTGGTGGGTACCGATCCGCGTTCAGATCTCGCATTGCTTCAAATTGAAGCCAAAGGCCTTCCCACGTTAAAGCTTGCGCAAGATGACGATATTGACGTTGGCGAGTGGGTGCTCGCCATCGGTTCGCCTTTTGGTTTGGACTACTCGGTAAGTGCGGGCATTGTCAGCGCGAAAGGGCGCAGCCTGCCAACACAAAAGAATGAAAACTATGTACCGTTCATACAAACTGATGTTGCCATTAATCCTGGCAACTCAGGTGGGCCGCTCTTTAATCTAGAGGGCGAGGTTGTCGGCGTTAACTCACAGATTTACACCCGCGGAGGAGGCTCTATTGGGCTGTCATTTGCCATTCCTGCTTCGGTGGCGCGTAACGTTGTTCAACAGCTCAAGGCAGACGGAAAAGTGACCCGCGGATGGTTGGGGGTCAGTATTCAGGATGTGGACAAAAATCTCGCTGAGTCTTTTGGCTTAAAGCGGCCGCGTGGAGCCTTGGTAGCCCAGGTTTCAAAAGACAGCCCCGCAGAGAAAGGCGGCATAAAATCAGGGGATGTCATTGTGACCTTCGACGGTAAATCGATTCCAACTTCGTCTGACCTTCCACATGTAGTCGGGCTGATAGCTCCTGGAACGACAGTGCCGGTTGAGATTTTCCGGAATAAAAAATCTAAGACCATCAAAGTTAAGGTTGGTGGATTGGACGCCAATCAAAGCTATTCGCTGGCGGATAATAAGACTGACTCCAGCGTTGGTGGGCGTTTAGGTCTGGCCGTTGAAAGCGTGCCTGCTGATAGGCTAGAGGAGTATGGGTTAAGCGGTGGTGTGGTTGTGCGCAGTGTTAAACCCGATTCGCTGGCCGCTAATGCCGGTATCGTGCCTGGTGACGTCATCACGCTGGTTGATACCACACCCATTAAGTCGGTGAAGAACTTCCGCTCTGCGGTCAAAGGTTTGAAAGGCGGGCGTTCGGTTCCCTTGAGGTTGATCCGTCGCGGATCGCCTCTCTTCATTGGCCTAAAACTGCCCAAATAAGCCCGTGATGGGTGTGTGATCAGGCTGTGCGTACCGTGGTAGTTGCAGACACGTTACGGTACAATCGCGCGTTTTTTGGGGCATGTTAGCGGCTTACTATTCAGGGCTGGCTGACGCTACATTTGCCCCTTCCAATGATTTGACTGGGCTAATTTAGTGAGCGACCTGCAACACATTCGCAATTTTTCAATCATCGCTCATATCGATCATGGCAAATCGACGCTAGCCGATCGCTTTATCCAACATTGTGGCGGCCTCAGTGCCCGAGAAATGGACGAGCAAGTGCTCGATTCCATGGACATTGAGCGCGAGCGCGGAATCACTATAAAAGCGCAAAGCGTGACGCTGGACTACACCGCGCGAGACGGTAACACCTACCAGCTCAATTTCATTGATACGCCGGGGCATGTTGATTTTTCCTACGAAGTATCGCGCTCGTTGGCTGCCTGTGAAGGTGCTTTGCTTGTCGTTGACGCTGGGCAGGGCGTAGAAGCGCAATCGGTGGCTAACTGTTACACGGCGATCGAGCAGGGGCTGGAAGTGCTGCCTATCCTGAACAAAATGGATTTGCCTCAAGCAGACCCCGATCGTGTCTCGCAGGAGATTGAAGATATTATTGGCATTGATGCCACCGAGGCATGCCAGGTCAGTGCGAAATCAGGTTTGGGCATTGAAGACGCACTGGAGTATCTGGTTGAGCATATCCCACCGCCCGAAGGCGACCGAGAAGCGCCTTTGCAGGCCCTTATTATCGACTCCTGGTTTGACAACTATCTAGGCGTCGTTTCCCTCGTCCGTGTAAAGCAAGGGGTTCTCAGTAAGCGCGACAAAATCGTCGCTGCATCCATCGGTAAAGCCCATCAGGTGGATAGCGTCGGTATCTTCACGCCCAAGCGTGTCCCCACGCAATGCCTGCGTGCCGGTGAGGTAGGCTTTGTGGTGGCAGGCATCAAAGATATTCACGGTGCTCCAGTAGGTGACACGCTCATTCATGCCGCTGACGAAGGCATTGAGGCCCTGCCAGGCTTTTTGCAGGTTAAGCCGCAGGTTTATGCTGGTATTTTTACCATTTCGTCAGATGACTACGAGGACTTTCGCGAGGCTTTGGCCAAGCTTACATTGAACGATGCTTCGCTTTTTTATGAGCCCGAAACATCAGATGCGCTAGGCTTTGGTTTTCGGTGCGGCTTTCTTGGCATGCTGCACATGGAGATTATCCAGGAACGCCTTGAGCGTGAGTATGATCTTGATTTAATCACCACCGCGCCAACGGTGATCTATCAGATTGTCCGTAAGAATGGAGAGGTTGTTTCTGTCGACAACCCCTCAGCTCTGCCTGACGTCGGTGATATAGACGAGATGCGCGAGCCGATTGCGCGCTGCAATATACTGGTGCCTCAAGATTATTTGGGGAACGTGATTACGCTGTGCGTAGAGAAGCGGGGTGTGCAGCGCGATATGCAGTTTCTAGGCTCCCAGGTGTCTGTTATATACGATATTCCGATGGCTGAAGTTGTGCTGGATTTCTTTGATCGACTCAAATCAGTGAGCCGCGGTTACGCGTCGTTAGATTACTCGTTCGAGCGCTTCGAAGCGGCTAATCTCTCCCGGTTGGATGTGTTAATAAATGGCGAGCGGGTGGACGCCCTGGCCGTAATTGTTCACCGCGACCAGGTGCAGTATCGGGGGCGGGCTCTTACGGAAAAGATGAAAGAACTGATCCCTCGGCAAATGTTCGATGTGGCAATTCAGGCCGCCGTGGGCGGTAAAGTGGTTGCCAGGCAAACAGTGAAAGCACTGCGTAAAAATGTCACGGCCAAATGTTACGGCGGTGATGTTTCGCGTAAACGTAAGCTGCTAGAGAAGCAAAAAGCTGGTAAAAAACGTATGAAACAGGTGGGCAGTGTGGAAATTCCGCAGTCTGCCTTTCTCGCAGTACTCAAAGTGGATGGCTAATCAGTGAGTGACCTAACAATCGACTTTCCGTTAATCCTTGTTGTGCTGGTCGCAGGAAGCGGCTTGATCTGGCTGGCGGATACGCTCTTTCTTGCGCCAGGCAGACGCGCGCTCATCGAACAGCTGCGTGAGAAATACCCGCAGTGGAATGCAGCCGCCGGTGATGACCCACAGCAGTATGTTCGTGAGGTTTCAGAGACAGCTTCTGAGCCACTCCTAGTGGAGTATGCCAGGTCATTCTTTCCCGTCCTGCTAGTGGTGTTTGTCCTGCGGTCGTTCCTGGTCGAGCCGTTTCAAATTCCTTCCTCCTCAATGGTGCCTACGCTGGAGGTTGGCGATTACATTCTGGTTAACAAGTACACCTATGGCATTCGGTTGCCGGTTGTCCGCACCAAAGTGCTGTCTCTGAACGAGCCAGAGCGCGGTGATGTGATGGTGTTTTTTCCGCCACATATGAATGACACCTATTTTATAAAAAGGGTGGTTGGCTTGCCTGGTGATGTTGTTGTTTACAAAAACAAACGATTGAGCGTTAACGGGATGGATATTGAGCTTCAAAAGACCGACAGGGCAGAGCCTGAGTCTACTCGCCACCAGCTTGCGGATGAAACGTTGGGCAAATCTCAGCACTTGATTCAAGTAGACAGAGGCCGTCCGTCTAGGGATTTCACTGTCACCGTGAAGCCAGATCATTACTTTATGATGGGTGATAATCGGGATAACAGTAGTGATAGCCGAATTTGGGGTCAGGTTCCTGAAAAGGATATAGTAGGCAAGGCGTTCGCTATCTGGATGCATTGGGAGAAGGTACTGAGTGTTCCCAGTTTCGACCGGGCCGGCGGCATAGAATAACGACTATTAGCAAGACGACTATTAGCAAAATAAGGGGGCAGTCAATGGGTCAATCAATAGAGGTCAATACGCAACGATTTCTGGATTCTTCTCGCTACCAATCCGGCAGTCAACAGGGTAACTCCGTACTGGGCATGATCGCGATACTGGTCATGGTGGGCTTCTTCGTCATGTGTGTGATCAGAATGGCGCCACCGTATTTCGAATCGCTGACGGTGAAGTCGATTATCGAGAACATTGTTGATGACCCGGAAATGCCTAACTACGGCACTTCGCAGATTCGCCGTCGCATCGAAACTGAGCTCAATACCAACCAGATTGTAGAGGTCGAGGCGAAAGACATTGAGGTATACCGCAAGAAAGGCCAAACCTATATTGATGGTAATTACGAAGTAAGGGTGCCGCTTTTTTGGCGTATCGATGGTGTTATCAAATTCAATGACATGCATTACGCGCTGGGCAATTTAGAGCCTCAGGGCGCCAGGAAGAAGAAGTAACATTCCTTTATGCGGGACACCGGGCAACTGGAAAAGGCGCTGGGTTACACCTTCCAGGATTCAGAACTTTGCAATTTGGCGCTGACTCACCGCAGCGCTGCCGGCCAAAATAATGAGCGTCTGGAGTTTTTGGGCGATTCGATTCTCAATCACATTATTGCTGAAAGCCTTTTTCGGCGTTTCCCGCAGACTGATGAAGGCCGTTTAAGCCGAATGCGGGCAATGCTGGTGAAGGGTGAAACGCTTGCTGACCTTGGTCTGGCGTTAGAGCTGGGTGATTACATTCGTCTAGGTGCCGGTGAACGTAAGAGTGGCGGGCACCGTAGGCGTTCTATTCTCGCCGATACAGTAGAAGCTCTACTGGGCGCTATTCTACTCGATAGCGACGTGGAGAAGTGCCGCCAAGTGGTACTGTCTTTGTATAGTGAATTGCTGGAAGGTATCGATCTTGATGCGGCAAAGAAAGATGCTAAAACACAACTTCAAGAATACGTTCAGGCCCGCAATAATCCCTTGCCGGCCTATCGCCTGTTGAAAGAAGAGGGTGAGGAGCACGCGCGACAGTTCATGGTGGAATGCGTTTTACAGAAGCCGGCTTTGCGTGAGCAGGGCTCCGGCTCCAGTCGGCGTAAGGCCGAGCAACTTGCTGCGCAAGCTGTACTTAACCAGTTGAAAAAAAATAGTGGGTAGCTCTGCCCCCCTTCGATGTGGGTATGTTGCGATTGTTGGCAGGCCCAATGTCGGCAAATCTACGCTGCTGAATTATCTGCTTGGCCAGAAAATTAGCATCACTTCACGTAAGCCGCAGACTACCCGTCACCAGGTTCTGGGTATTAAGACTGAAGACAATTCGCAGATCATTTTTGTCGATACTCCGGGCCTGCATCGCGATGACGGAAAAGCCATTAATCGCTTCATGAATAAAGCCGCCAAAAGCGCGATTGCCGACGTTGATTTGATTCTCTTTGTCGTCGACAGAACCGCATGGACCGATGAAGATGACATGGTGTTAGAGCAGATTCTGAGGTCTAAGCTGCCAGCGGTGTTAGTAGTCAATAAAGTCGATTTGCTGGAGGACAAAACAGCATTGTTGCCGCACCTGCAGGCGGTGTCGGCAAAAGCGAACTTTCGCGAAGTCATTCCTGTCTCCGCTTTACAGAAGCACAATATCGAGGCACTTGAGGAACTGATAAAACGTTCACTGCCAGAATCTACGCATTTCTTCCCCGAGGACCAAATTACAGATCGTAGCCAGCGTTTTCTGGCAGCTGAAATTGTTCGTGAGAAAATCATGCGGCAATTGGGCGATGAGCTTCCTTATGAGATGACTGTCGAAATCGAGGACTTCGCTCAGGAGGGTCATGTTCTGCATATATCTGCGGTAATTTTCGTTGAGCGAGAGGGTCAAAAGCGAATTCTCATAGGTGAGAAGGGCGCAAGGCTGAAGTCGATTGGCACCGATGCGCGCGTCGACATGGAAACTCTGTTCGATCAGAAAGTGATGTTGCGGCTTTGGGTGAAGGTTAAGTCTGGCTGGTCCGATGATGAGCGTGCGCTGCGGAGCCTGGGATACAGCGATTAGGCGATGATTAACGAGCGCGTCAGTTTGCAGCCCGCCTATGTGCTCCATACTCGGCCCTATCGGGATACGAGTGCATTACTTGAGGTTTTTACTGCAGAGCACGGACGTCTCTCGCTGATTGCCAAAGGCGCCAGGCGCAGTGGTAAGAAAGGCGGTGGCTCCTCCCTTCAGCCATTTCAGCCATTGCTAGTATCGTTCAGCGGCCGTGCAGATCTTAAAACGCTGACCGGCAACGAAACAGCAGGCGAGGCCGCGGTGCTGCGCGGAGATCGGCTTTACAGTGGCCTTTACTTAAACGAGCTTCTCATGCGCCTGTTACATCGTTACGACCCGCATCCGCAATTATTTGCAGCCTATGGCGATGCATTGGTTGCACTGGCGACTGATGCCGCGCTTGACCCATCGCTTCGCCGCTTTGAACTGGTTCTGCTTGATGAGCTGGGGTATCGCTTGGTGTTTGATGTTTGTGGCCTGTCGCACGCGCCTGTGCAGGCGGAAGCCTGTTATCGTTTTGATCCGGAACTGGGGTTGGTCTCTTGTGCCCAAGATCAGTATAAAAGTAGTGGAATTTATTCTGGCACGCAGTTGCAAGCGATGGCCGCCGGTGATTTCTCAGGCGAAGCGCGTCATGCGGCGAAGCGTTTGCTTCGGGAAGCGTTGGCAGTCCATTTGGGCGATAAGCCCCTCAATAGTCGGTCACTGTTTCGTCACAGTGCAGCACAATCAGGGGCAGTGCCTGAACGGCCACAACCAGACGGAGTGCAAGGGTGATAGCCATAGGCACGGATATCTTGCAGATTGAACGCATAGAATCTGTGCTAGAACGGCAGGGGCTGCGCTTTGTGCAGCGTATTCTGACGCCGGATGAGCTCGAAGAATTTGGCGTGAGTCAGCAGCCGGCACGTTTCCTGGCCAAGCGCTTTGCAGCGAAAGAGGCCATAGCAAAAGCGCTCGGTACAGGTATAGGCCGCGGTGTCAGCTGGCAGCATATGCAAATTGAGCATGACGATTTCGGCGCGCCACAGGTGGTTTTGACTGAAGGTGCTAAACGGGTTGCAGCGGAAAAAGGCGCGGCGACTGTAGCGTTAAGCCTGGCGGATGAAAAAGACTATGTCGTCGCCTTTGCGGTGCTTTCAGATTAATGGCGATAGTGCTGACAAGTTGCTTATAATCGTCTTCCGGCAGTGACCTGAAACGTCGAACATTTTTACCTGAAACATTGATCTAAAACGAGACTGTATGTCTGACTATCCTACGATCGAAGCCTACATCGGCAATACGCCACTGGTGCGTTTGCAACGTTTACCGGGCGAAACTTCCAATACTATTTTAGTGAAGTTAGAGGGCAACAATCCTGCCGGTTCGGTGAAAGATAGGCCTGCGCTTAGCATGATTGCACACGCTCAGGAGCGCGGGGATATCAAGCCCGGCGATACGCTCATTGAAGCGACTAGCGGTAATACAGGTATTGCCCTGGCGATGGCCGCGGCTATTCGCGGTTATCGTATGGTGTTAATTATGCCCGCGCATATGAGTGAAGAGCGCAAGCTGGCCATGAGTGCCTATGGCGCGCAGCTCATCGAAGTGCCCCAATCAGAAGGCATGGAAGGCGCTCGAGACTTGGCGTTATCCATGCAGGCGAAGGGGGAGGGCATTGTCCTGGATCAGTTTTCCAACCCCGACAATCCGCGCGCGCATATTGAGGGTACAGGGCCAGAGGTGTGGCGCCAAACACAGGGCTCATTGACCCACTTTGTCAGTTCGATGGGTACCACCGGCACCATCATGGGCTGCTCAACCTATCTCAAGGCGCAAAACCCCGACATTGAAATAGTGGGCTTACAACCCTTGGAAGGATCAAGTATTCCCGGTATCCGGCGATGGCCACAGGCGTATCTTCCAAGAATATACGAAGCGCCCCGGGTCGATCGCGTCATAGATATATCGCAAGAGGCGTCAGAGAACACAATGCGGCGTCTTGCGAGCGAGGAGGGCATTTTTTGTGGTGTGTCTTCCGGTGGAGCAGTGGCAGCGGCGCTGTCGTTATCGGAAGAGCTGCATGATGCGGTTATAGTGGCCATCATCTGTGATCGTGGTGACCGATATCTTTCAACCGGCGTATTTGCCGGTTAGTAACCAGGCCTAGTTAAGATGCAGGTTCGTGAACAATCGCATATTTTGGCCGACGGTGAAGTCGATCTGGATGTGTGGCTCGAGAAATTTCCGATTGCGTTAGATGGGGTAGATAGACAGCGCATTTTGGACGCATGCTACGTCGCCCGCAGGGCGCAAATGGACGGACAGGCCGTAACCAGCGGCCATGTGGTTCACACCGATGTGTTCCTTTCCGGGCTAGACATTGCGTTCATACTGGCCGAATTACATGTCGATACTGACTGTCTACTGGCGGGCATCCTTTACCGTGCAGTGAGAGAAGAGCGGGTCGAGTTGTCGCTAGTCGAAGAACAGGCGGGCGAGGCAGTCTCTACGCTAGTATCCGGCGTGCTAAAAATGGCTGCGATTGCAGAGTTGCCGCTCGAAAAAAACAGCCCAGTGCTCGGGCAGGCCCAAGGCCAAAAAGATAATATCCGCAAAATGTTGGTGGCGATGGTAGATGATGTGCGCGTCGCATTGATCAAGCTTGCGGAAAGAACAGTGGCCATTCGCGCGGTTAAAGAAGATGCGCTGCAACGCACCAGAGTGGGCCAGGAGGTATTTCACGTGTATGCGCCTCTTGCCCACAGGTTGGGAATCGGGCACTTGAAGTGGGAACTTGAAGATCTTTCCTTTCGCTATATTTATCCCGATGCCTATCGCAAGATAGCCAGGCTGCTCGATGGTAAGCGGCTGGATAGGGATCATTTCATTGAAAGCGTTACCGCGGAAGTGACTCGCGTGTTGACGCAAGCGGGGCTTGAGTTCGAGATCGCTGGGCGCGCCAAGCATATCTACAGCATCTGGCGAAAGATGCAGCATAAAGGCATCGGTTTCTCACAGGTCTATGACATTCGAGCTGTGCGTATCCTAGTGCCAGAAGTAAAAGACTGTTATGCCACCCTCGGGCTGGTGCACGGTTTGTGGCGGAATATTCCTAACGAATTTGACGATTATATTGCCAGCCCCAAAGAAAATGGGTACCGCTCGCTGCACACTGCGGTGTTCGGCCCGCAGGGCAAAATTCTTGAAATACAGATACGTACCCATCAGATGCACGATGAGGCTGAATTGGGTGTCTGTGCGCATTGGCGTTATAAAGGGTCTGATGCCGAGCAGGCCATGGCCAGCACCTATGAAGAAAAAATTGCCTGGCTTCGACAGGTATTGGATTGGCATGAAGAAACCGGCGATGCTCGATCTGTCGCCGAGCAATTTAGCTTTGATGTGGCACAAGATCGCATTTATGCCTTCACGCCCGAGGGTGATGTGGTCAATTTAGCGAACGGCGCAACTCCACTGGATTTTGCCTACCATGTGCACACTGAGATAGGTCATCGTTGTCGAGGAGCAAAGGTAAATGGGAGCATAGTGCCTCTTACGCATACGCTTGAAACGGGTGACAGAGTCGAGATACTGACCAGCAAAGACGCTAGGCCAAGGCGGGATTGGCTGCAAGCTGATCTTGAGTACCTGAAAACGTCCAGAGCATTGGCCAAGGTGCAGCATTGGTTCAAGGGGCAGGGTCGCGAAGATAGTGTGGACGCGGGGCGTCACCTGCTGGATAAACATCTCAAGATTTTCGAATTGACCAGCGTAGATTATCAGCGCATCGCCAGAAAGGTGCAGTGTAATACCGTCGAAGACATGTATGCAGCCTTGGGCGCCGGGGAACTCTCATCTACGCAGATCCTGCAGGCTGCCAACGCCGTCGTTAAAACGGCTGCTCAACCAATGCTGCGTAGCGTAAAACCTGTGAAATCGTCGTCAGAAGGTGGCGTCACTGTTGCTGGTGACGCACACAGCGCATCACACATGGCAGGCTGTTGCCAACCTGGGCAGCAAGACCAAATCGTGGGTTTCGTGACAAGGAATAAGGGTGTAACGGTGCATCGTCACGATTGCGCCCGATTAGTCAAACTACGAGCTAAGTCGCCAGAGCGCATAGTGGCAGTTTTCTGGGACGATAGCGGAAAAATTGACTATGAAGTCGACGTCACCATAGAGGCGATAGATCGTCCTGGCTTGCTCAGAGATATCATGGAACTGTTTGCGCAGGCGCAGATCAACGTCCTACAGATCAATACGCTCACCGCCAGAGATAGAGCTAGAGCAGAAATGAATGTCACGCTGGTAGTGCAAGACTTGGGCGTACTTTCCGGTTTGCTGGCTGATGTAGAGAAACTCGATAATATTCTCAGCGCCCGGCGCTTGGACTGATGCAGGTGCCTTCGAAAAACAAAGAACGCTACACATTGGCTGATTTGCTGCGCGTAATGGAACGTCTTAGAGATCCCAAAGAGGGTTGTCCCTGGGATCTTCAGCAAGATTTTCACAGTATCGTTCCGTCCACCCTTGAAGAGTGCTACGAACTCGCCTCAGCGATAGCGCAGGAGGATTTTCCGCATGTTCAGGACGAACTGGGCGACGTGCTTTTCCAGGTGGTTTTTTATAGCCAATTGGCTTCCGAACAGTCGCTTTTTAGATTCGAAGACGTAGTTCACAGCTTGATCGAGAAGTTACTTCGCCGACATCCACACGTTTTTGCGAATGGCGAGATAGAAGGGCGCGTCGATCAGACTGTAACGGTTGAAGAGGTCGGAGTTAGCTGGGAGGCAATAAAAGCGCAGGAACGATCGAAGCGGTCGCTCACAGGAGTGTTAGCGGACGTGCCATTAGCTTTGCCTGCGTTGTCACGTGCGCAGAAATTGCAAAAGCGCGCAGCTCAAAACCGCTTTGATTGGCAATCTGTAGACGGTGTGTTGGAAAAACTGGAAGAAGAGGTCGGAGAGCTACGGGAGGCACTATCGACCGGGGCAGAAAAAGAGATCAGCGATGAAATGGGCGATGTGCTTTTTACAGCTGTTAACCTGGCGAGACACCTGAAGTTAGATGCAGAAGCAACTCTGAGAGGCGCCTCGCAAAAATTCCAGACTCGATTTGAAATTATGGAAGGTATCCTGCGCGAAGAGGGCGGCGCCTTGAATGATCTCGATCAGCAGCAAATGGATGTCTATTGGCGGCGTGCAAAAGCACAGGAGTAGCGCCGTTTTCAGCCCTTGTCAGACATTGTCGTGCTGTGTATTGTTAGCGCCCTTCTATTCATGTCGCGCACGATTGTACTAGCTGCGCTCACTCCGATCCCGCTTTATAACTTTCTTGAGGTATAGGTCACATGCGATTGATTTTATTGGGCGCTCCAGGCGCTGGTAAGGGAACTCAGGCCCAGTTCATTTGCGATAAATACGCGATTCCGCAGATATCTACTGGCGATATGTTACGTGCAGCCGTCAAGGCAGAGTCAGCGCTGGGTCTTGCCGCAAAGAAGGTGATGGACGAAGGCGGTCTGGTTTCAGACGAAATTATTATTGGTCTGGTAAAAGAGCGAATCTTACAAGACGATTGCGCTAACGGGTTTTTGTTTGATGGCTTTCCGCGGACGATTCCACAGGCTCAAGCAATGGTCGATGCCGGTGTAGCAATTGATCATGTTGTTGAGATTGCCGTGGCAGATGATGAAATTGTAAAAAGATTGAGTGGTCGGCGCGTACATCCCGAGTCAGGAAGGGTGTATCACCTTGAATATAATCCGCCTAAGGTTGAAGGGCTAGACGATGAGACGGGTGAAGCATTGGTGCAACGCGATGACGATACCGAAGATACCGTAAGAAAACGTTTGCAAGTGTATGTAGACCAAACTAAGCCGCTGATTTCATTTTATGGCGAGATGAAAGGTGAAGCAGCGCCCAAATATCATCGAGTGGAAGGTGTTGGCAGCGTAGAAGATATTCGAGATGCGGTGTTTGTTTCGTTAGATTGATACGTTCGAGATGAAAAGATAAAGAGAAGAAACGGAGCCTAATCGGCTCCTTTTTTTTGTTTTGGAGAAAATAAGCCAAAAAAAATGTTTTGCTTTTGTGCATTTTTTCTGTTTTACAAACTATTGTATCTGCTACCCAATATTGGTACTTTTGTTTTTGCGGTACCCTAATAATTAGCTCGGAGACTTGCGTAATGGCAACTGCTAAGAAAAAGGCAACAAAAAAGCGCGCTACATCTAAAGCGAAGAAAGTAACTTCTAAGCGTAGAGTGGCGGTAAAAAAGGTGAAACGGAAAGCACCTGCAAAACGTCGTGCAGCGAAAAAGAAAACGTCTGCTCGCAAAGCAGCTCCAAAAGCAGCACCAGCCTCACCGGCAGTTGCTAAGGCTGGTTCAGCATTGGCAGCGGTAACAAAGTCTGTTGATGCAGAGAAAAAGAAGTTAGCAACAGCGCGTCGTAAAGCTAAGGCAGCGCGCAATGCAGCTTCACGTAAGGGTACAGCAGCAAACAAGCGGGCGGCGAAAGCGGCTGCAGCGGCTGCTACTAGAGTTTCGGCTAAGTTGAAGGGGCTGCGTGCGCGCGCTTCAGCAGCTAAAGAGCGGTTGGCTAGTGCGGCTGAAGCTGCAAAGCTGAAAGCACAAAAAGCAGCTGCGCAAGAGAAGTTGGCCGCTAAGAAAGCACAGTTGGCTGCTCAAGCTGAAGCTGATCAGGCTGCTGCAATGAAGAAGCAGGCTGCTAAGTGGGCTAAGGCGAGAGCTGCAGCAGACAAGAAGAAGTTGGCTGCGCTAGAGCGTAAGTTGGCTAAGCAGGTAGCTGCTGCTGAAAAGAAAGCAGCTGCAAAAGCGAGAGCTGCGCAGCGTAAGGCGGAAGCAAAAGAGCGCGCAGCAGCTAAGAAAGCTGCCGCTAAGGCGAAGAAAGCTGGAAAGAAAACCAAAGCAGCAGCTAAGCCTAAAGCCAAGCCTAAGAAAAAAGCGGCCAAGAAGACTGCCAAGAAAAAGGTAGTTAAGAAAAAGGCGGCTAAGAAGCCGGCTAAAAAGAAGGTTGTAAAGAAGAAGGTTAAAGCGAAAGCTAAGCCTAAAGCGAAGAAAAAAGCCAAGGCTAAGAAAAAAGCGCGTTAGTTCTCGCGTCCAGCAATCAAAACCCGTAGCGTTTAGGCGCTACGGGTTTTTTTTCGTTTTACGAATACAGGCGGGGGCTAGAGCGCGTTATGGTTCGCCGAGTGGACCCGAGAGACTGTTATGGTTTGCAAATGCTGTTCTGGGTACGTCGACACGTACGGCAGTGCTCCGCTCTGTGGCGTACCAGGCTTTTACCGCGCTGATATTTTTGTCTAGTGCGCTGCCAGCGCCGCAAAGCCGTCTTGTTCGAATTGCGGCACACAAAAATTGGGCCCTATCGCCGTCATGGGCGTAAGCGATATCGTAGTTACTCTGGGCCTCAACGAGATGGGGTAGTAGCAGGCTGACAAGGTTTGTCGGAAGGTTGGGTGTGTCGCAGGCGACTATCAACGCATAGTCTGTTGATACCGCGGGCGCGGCGGCTTCAATACCCGCGAGTGGTCCCTCTAATCCTTTTCTGAGGTCCGTTACGATGGGGGAGATGGTTCGATAGTAATCAGTATTTCGATTACAGCTGATGACCACGCTAGAGACTTGAGGGGCAATTCGAGCATATACATGTTCAACGAGTGGCTGTCCGTGCCACTTTATTAGGCCTTTATCCAGGCCATTGACACGACGGCCCGCACCACCTGCGAGTATGATAGCGGTGGTGTTGTTTTTTAACAGTGCAGCGAGGGTATCATCAGGGTTCATTATTTGTGATGTTCTACGTTTATCGCGTCACGGTCGGTGTGTGATAATTCTACTGAAGTGCAACTAGTATGTTACGTTGAGTCGTAGCACCTATCCAGAAAAAGGGTCGGCATGTCTGGCATTCTCGCTATAGAAACATCTTCAGACGCTTGTTCAATTGCAACCTTACATGGAGAGACGCTCTGCGAGCGGCACGTGGTGGAGCCGCGTAAGCATAATCAACTCCTATTTTCGTTGCTTGCTGATGTGATAGATCCACAGGCGCTAACCACAGAGAACTTTTCCGTTATAGCTTATGGCGCTGGGCCAGGTTCTTTTACCGGTTTGCGTATAGCCGCTAGTGCAGTTCAAGGTCTGAGTTATGCGTCGGGCATTCCGACACTTGGGGTGTCTACGCTGGCCGCAGTGGCTCAGCGTGCGTTACGAGAAGGCCTTGTACTAACAACGGATAGGGTTTATGCGGTTACCGATGCGAAAATCGGCGAGGTCTACGCGGCTGTGTATCGTTTTGAGGCTGGCATTGCGGTTTTAGAAGCAGGACCATGGGCGTCAAAGCCTGAGAACCTACACGTTCCTGAGGGCGAGGCGGTACACATTGCCGGTGATGGAGCACAGTACGAAGCCGCTTTTCCAACTTCGCTTCGCCAAATCGCACGCTCGGTAATGCCTGCGGTGATGCCTACGGCCAGAGATGTCGCGTTCCTAGCGCAGCAATCGATTGGGAGGCAAACATTGGAAGCCCCGCATCGTGTGCAGCCGGTATACGTTCGCGACGAAATTTCGTGGAAAAAACTGTCCGAACAGGGTAAGCAGGCGTGATCGATACTTGGCAGGCAGTGTGGTTGGCGCTGCTACAGGGCTTTACGGAATTTCTCCCTATTTCCAGTTCGGCCCATTTGATCTTTCCTTCCTTGTTATTGGGTTGGCCCGACCAGGGGCTGGCTTTTGATGTGGCGGTGCATGTCGGAACATTGTTGGCTGTGGTGTTGTACTACAGGGCAGATTTAGTAGAGATGACCTGCGCCTGGTTTGCTTCATTTGGCCCCACCGGCCCCTCGGATGACAGTCGGCTAGTGTGGTGCATAGGTTTAGCCACTATCCCCGCTGGTCTGGTAGGCGTTTTGGCTGGTGACTTTATTGAAAACCACCTGCGGTCGTTGCCTGTGATAGCCACGACTACGCTTGTGTTTGGCATTCTGCTTGGGCTTGCGCAACGCTATTCCAATAGCCTGCAGCCTGCTGCCGATCGTGCAATGACGTTGCCGCTTGCGCTGCTCATTGGCTTGGCTCAGGCCTGTGCCCCTGTGCCTGGCGTGTCTCGGTCAGGTGTAACAATAACGGCAGGCTTGTATCTGGGGTTAAGCCGGCAATCTGCCGCTCGTTTTTCGTTTTTGTTGTCGATACCTATTATTGCAAGCGCTGGCGCCTTGCAGGTGTTCAAACTTGTTAAGAGTGATGTGGCCATAGATTGGCTGGTGCTGTGTGTCGGCGTTGTGGTTTCTGCATTAACTGCCTACGCCTGCATCGCCGTTTTCTTGCGGTTACTCGATAGAGTCGGCCTTGTTCCTTTTGTTTACTATCGTGTGGTCCTGGCAGCGGTATTGTACGGTGTATGGCTATTTTGGTGAGCCTAAACAATTTTGAGGTAGCGGCTCGCACAGCCGGCCAGTGTGAAGGTTGTCTTACGTTTGTTTGCTAAACCAGGGAGTGTTCAATTAATGGATCAGTCGCAGTTTAATGAAGCGCTATGTGATTTTATATCGCGCGCCACAACACCCTTCCACGCGGTCCAGGCGATGGCTGAGACGCTCGTTGAGGCGGGTTTTCAAAAGTTGGAGGTGGGCACTGGTTGGAGCCTTGCAGCCGGCGGAAAGTACTTTGTCGTTCGAAATCATGGCGCTATTGCGGCATTTAATATCGGTACCTCTGGTAAGCCTTGCCAGGGCATGCGAATGGTGGGTGCACATACTGACAGCCCCTGCCTTATGGTTAAGCCCAACCCGGAGATTCGTCGTAAAGGGTATTTGCAGCTCGGTGTGCAGGTTTACGGTGGCGCGCTTCTGAACCCGTGGTTTGATCGCGATTTATCGCTGGCCGGCAGGGTCAGTTTCGAGCGGTCTGATGGCACTCTAGGTTCAGCGATTATCGATTTTCGCCAAGCATTGGCTACCATTCCTAGCTTAGCCATACATCTCGATAGAGAGGCCAATAAAAACCGAACGGTTAACCCGCAGAAAGACATCGTGCCGCTAATTGCGATGCTCAGCGAAGGAGAAGGTACCGATTTTCGCGCACTTCTTCTGGGACGTTTGTTGGATGAACACGACGACTGTGGTGCGGTGCGAGTGCTCGATTTTGAAATGTCTTTTTACGACACGCAGCGCCCCGCACTCGTTGGCATTAACGAAGATTTTATCGCCTCTGCCAGACTGGATAACTTGCTGAGCTGCTACACAGGTCTGCAAGCGCTGCTCGCCTGTGACGGTACACAAAGCTCACTATTGGTTTGCAACGATCATGAAGAGGTTGGGAGTAGCTCTGTCTCAGGTGCCAACGGGCCTTTTCTACGCGATATTTTGCAGCGCCTTGAGGAAGACCAGAACAGTTATGCTGCGTTAGTGGAAAACTCATTAATGATTTCAGCAGACAATGCTCACGGCATTCATCCCAACTTTGTCGACAAGCATGACGAAAATCACGGCCCCATGTTGAATCAGGGTCCGGTGATTAAGGTCAACGCAAATCAGCGGTATGCGACTAGCAGCGAAACCAGTGGCCTGTTCAGGCTTTTGGCTGAGAAAGAGCAAGTGCCTGTGCAGGCGTTCGTGGTGCGTAGCGATATGGCGTGTGGAAGTACTATAGGGCCTATTACCGCAGCGGGTACCGGTATTAAGACATTAGATATTGGCGTGCCCACATTTGCGATGCACTCGATCCGGGAGTTGGCTGGGTCAGAAGATGCCTACAACTTGAGCAGGGTACTGACGCGATTTTTTAGTCATAGCGGTAAAGTGACTGCAGCTTAGACGAGTTAGGCAGTTTAGCTGTGCGCATTTTGCTGCTATCCGCATACGCCGCGAAAAGCCACAGGCATTGGAAAGATATGCTCTGTGGACTTTTTCCACATTGGCAGTGGCAGACTCTAGAGTTGCCTCCGCGCCATTTTAGCTGGCGCATTAGGGGTAATCCGCTGTACTGGTCTGTTCACGAACGCGAGATTCTGGAAGCTGATTACGACGTTGTTCTGGCAACGTCGATGGTAGATTTGGCAACGCTGCGTGGCTTGGTGCCCAGTCTCGCGTCGGTTCGAACGCTGCTGTATTTTCATGAGAATCAATTTGCCTACCCACAAGGGAGCAACAACGCCAGCGTCGTTGAGCCACAAATGGTCAGCCTCTACAGTGCGCTTGCTGCTGATGAGCTTTTCTTCAACTCTCAGTTTAATCAAGACAGCTTTCTGATGGGGTGTGCGCAGCTGCTAAAAAAACTGCCGGATTATGTCCCTCCCGGCATAGTGGAATCGCTGTTAGCAAAATCTAATGTGCTACCTGTCCCCGTATCGAACCCCTGTGCCGAAACGAAAAAACGTGTGTGGCCCGGCATGCCACGAGATAAACAGCGGCGCACACTGCGCCTGGCTTGGTTAGGGCGCTTCGAGTATGACAAGGGGCCAGACAGGCTACTTGGTGTTTTAAGTGTTCTAGAGGAAATGCAGTTAGATTACGAACTAGCCGTTGTTGGTCAGCAGTTTCGATCGCTACCCGCTGCATTCGAGGTGATTGCCAGAGATTACGTACATCGTCTCGTTTACATGGGCTATATCGAAGGGGAGGAGTCCTTCCTCGGGTTTTTAAGTGAAGTTGATATTGCGCTCTCCACCGCTCTCCATGAGTTCCAGGGGTTGGCGTTGATTCAGGCAGCCGCTGCAGGCGCAGTACCTGTTGTGCCCGCCCGGCAGGTTTATCCCGAAGTGTTTCCTGCGAGCTTTCTGTATAGCAGTAATTTGGAAGACTGTTCATTGGAAGCAAGTTCTGCGGCGGAAAAAATCGTTTCGCTCAGTGCCGGTATTCATTCCGGCGACATTGTAGCTCCCGATATGAGCCGGTTTCTTCCTGCGCACATGGCTTCTGTTTACTCATCACATCTGCAGCGATAGCGGGCCAGCGTATAGAACTGCGGCGACGCGTTGGAAGCGAGTCGATTTAACCAGTATGATTGCGCCTTTTCTGAACGGATTTCCACGATGGAAAAGCAGCGCGTTTTAACGGGCATTACCACTACCGGCACCCCTCATCTCGGTAACTATGTTGGAGCCATTCGCCCGGCTATAGCCGCATCCAAGGATGCCTCGGTCGACTCCTTTTTCTTTCTTGCTGACTATCATGCGCTGATTAAGTGTCAAGATCCCGAATTGGTCCGTCGGTCTAGCAAAGAAATAGCGACTACCTGGTTAGCACTCGGCCTGGATACCGACAGCGCCGTTTTTTATCGGCAGTCGGATATTCCTGAGATACCAGAGCTGGCCTGGATTTTGAGTTGCAATGCAGCCAAAGGCCTGATGAATAGAGCGCATGCTTATAAAGCTGCTGTCGCTGGGAATGAGGAAGCCGGTGAAGATCCAGATTATGCTGTCACTATGGGGCTTTTTAGCTATCCGGTGCTAATGGCAGCCGACATCTTGATGTTTAATGCACATCAGATACCGGTAGGCAAAGATCAAATTCAACACGTGGAAATGGCGCGCGATATAGCAGCGCGTTTCAACCACAATTTTGAGTCGCTTTTCACACTGCCCGAAGCGGTGGTTACTGACGACGCAGCAGTGTTGCAGGGGCTTGATGGCCGTAAAATGAGCAAGAGCTATAACAACACGATTCCGTTGTTTGAAACGGAGAAAAAGTTGAAGAAGAGTATCAACAAAATCAAAACCAACCTGTTGGAACCTGGTGAACCGAAAGACGCCGATGATTCCACGGTGTTTCAATTGTGGTCTGCTTTTGCTTCGCAGGAACAAGTCGCTTCCATGCGGGCAGAGTTTGCCGACGGCATTGCCTGGGGTGAGGCTAAAAAACAATTGTTTGAATTGGTAAACGAAACGCTGGCGCCAGCGCGGGAGCGTTATGTCGAGCTATTGGAGAAGCCGGCCCTTGTGGAAGACGTTCTCCAAAGCGGTGCAGAGCGAGCGCGTAAAGAAAGCAGCGAGCTAATGGCGAAGATACGCAATGCTGTGGGTATTAGCCCACTAGTCTAATGTGCACCGCGCCGGGTTAATCCGGTGCGGCTGCCAGGTCGGCCCGCAGCGATCTTGCTGCTAGAAAAAAGTGAATCGTGGACCAGGTGAGCACAGCAGGCAAAAGGTAAAGCATTGCCTGGCGCAGTGAGTGATCGCCAAAGGTGGGCTGTAAGTAGTCACTGAGCATCCCTACAAACAGCGGGCCAAGTCCAAGACCAATTAAATTCAGAATTAGAAACAGCACGGCTGAGGCAAGGGCTCTCATTCGCAATCCTACCAGACCGTGTGTCATGGCAATCGTATTGCCTAGATACACGTTGTGCAGTAGCCCAGGAATGATCGATAAGCTGAGTGCCCAGTAGGGGCCGTTAACGATGTAGACCATTGCGACAAATGGAATTGAGATCACACCCGCTAT
>JBGCFE010000006.1:0-132484 GCA_045106775.1 Halioglobus sp. | reverse complement strand
GCCTTTAACAAACACGTGCAAATCAGCATCAGGCTTGATCACGGTGCCATCGTGACTTACGACACACTCATTCTTGTCGTGAGCACCCTACAGCGTCTTGCCTTTGGCATGCGTCCATTCTGGAGCCAAGATCCTGGCGATATTCGGTTAACCGTTTTTGAACAAGGGTGTTCTAAGTTTGCGAGAACCTTTTTTTCCATTATTCGGGGCAAACCCAGCCGCAATGCAGTAGCCGCATCAGGTTATCGCAGCCACAATGCACGCCACATGACGCTGCAGATGCAGGGAAAGCTAAATCTCGACGGCGAGATGTTAAATGTTGGCGAACCCATTGAAGGCGGTGCAGATCAAAGCAATACAGATGCCCGAGGCACTGTCCGTGTGTCTTCCACGCAAGCGTTAGGTTTCTTGCAACTATGAACCCTTACCCTGTTATCAATGATCCAGGGTTTTCTCACGACCCTACGTTAGCGGCCCTGCTTAACCAATTACAAAACCGGCTGCACAACAAAGTGTGCAGCACATTGGTTTACGGCTCGTGTTTACGCAGCGGCGATATCTACGATGGCTTACTGGATCTCTACCTAATCTGCGACAATTACCGTGACGCCTATCGACATCGCGGGCTAGCCGCAGCCAACTGGCTATTGCCTCCGAATGTTTTTTACGCCCAGCAAAAATGCGCTACGGCAGATGCCGCGGGCCCAACGCTGCGAGCAAAAGTAACCGTCATTTCGCTGCGCGATTTTCAGAGAGGTTGCAGCACTGCCTGGTTTGAATCCTACATCTGGGGCCGCTTTGCGCAGCCGACTCTCATTCTACAGGCACGTGACGCTGACATTCGCGCAGCCGTCGAAACCGCATTGATGAGCGCCGCCTATACACTTTTAGTACGCGCTCTTCCGACCCTTCCCAGCACTGGAAAAGTGACCGCGCTTTGGGAGGACGCACTGAGCCTAAGCTATGCCACTGAATTGCGCACAGAACGCAGTGGCCGTGCTGCCGAGCTTGCGCATTCAGCTGTCGATTTCTACTGCGCAATGACCAAGACGCATGCCAGCGCGCTCAATCTTGAACTGAGTAATCACGAAAACAATGGTGATCTTTACTACCAGCACACTGTGAGCAGAACTCGACGCACAGCCTCTAAGCTGGGTTGGGGGCTGCGCCGCATTCAGGGAAAGGTATTCTCCATCGCCAGGTTGGTGAAGGCGCTGTTCACGTTTGAAGGCGGGCTGGACTATATCGCGTGGAAGCTAGAGCGCCATTCGGGGGAGACGGTTGAGATACCACCCAAGGTGCGCAAACACCCTTTGCTATACCTCTGGCCCTTCTTCTGGGGGCTGTACCAGCGGGGCATCTTTAAGTAACTTAAATACCTTCTACAACAACGCAGGTTTATCTTTAAGCATCTGTTTTTGTTGGAATATTTCGATTTTTGGACGATAGGCACCCAGAGCCACAAACGTGCGCTCCGCGAATTATTTACGCCCGCCCAATTAGCATTGAAATAACCATTCCTTTATAGTGCTTCCCAGTCAAAATCCACCTGCCATAAGCCCGCGATAGCCCATGAAAGCCTGCGTATTTATTCAGACCAACCACAAGCAGATTACTGGCGCGATCGTCGCCGAACACGCGCTACGCCGCTACTCCCAGAATAACGACAAGTTCGACGTGCAGATTATGGACACGAAGGACTATCCCTTCTTTGCCCAGCGCGAAGGCCAAGAGTATTTACGTGATGGCGTAAAACGCACTTGGCTAAACGACGATTTACAGTCTTTCACACCCACCCGTTTCATGCCTCCGGGCCTGATGGGTTACGAAGGCAGAGCGGTGGTGATTGATCCTGACATTTTCGCGGTTAGCGACATCTGGGAGTTACTCAGCCGAGACATGCAAGACAAGGCCATCATGTGCCGGATGCGCTCTGGCCCCAAAGGCCTGATAGACAAATGCATGGCCAGCAGCGTCATGCTGCTCGATTGCAGCAAGTTATCGCATTGGGTTGTGGAGCCAAAATTTGAAGCCATGTTCAACTTCACTCAAGACTATCAGCCCTGGATTTGCCTCAAAGAAGAAGAGCGCGACAGCATCGGCTTTTTCGAGGCTGAGTGGAATGATTTTGACAAGTTCACGTTAGAAACAAAAATGCTCCATACCACGCGTCGAAAAACACAACCCTGGAAGACCGGCCTGCCGACCGATTGGCGCCCGGCAGAACGTTTTCGTCTATTTCCACCCGCTGCCTGGGTAATGCGCGCGCGCCGAAAATTGTTTGGCGAATACGCGTTTTTAGGGAATTACAAACAACACCCCGATAGAAATCAGGAAGTGTTTTTCTTCAGCCTGCTCAAAGAGTGCATCAACGAAGGAAAGATCACAGAAGATTTTTTGCGTAACGAGATGGCGCAAAATCACGTGCGCCACGACGCCTTCGAAATTCTTGAGCAAACACCGGATTTACCGCCAGCCCCTCTGCACCCCATTAGCGCGATGTCGCAAGAAGCTGCCTAACCGCATCAGCGGTAGCGGCAAGCTCCCTTTGAGCGATACTGTCCGAAAGCGCCTGCTGTGATGGGCTAGCGTGTGTGGCCTCCTTCAATTGCTCTGCCACCTGATAAACCACCTGCGAATCCAGCCACTGAACTTGGTCAGAGCCCACCAGCGCTTCCTGTATTCGACCGATATCCCGCCGCATACGGCGTGGCCCCAATACTCTACCCAAATGAAAGCTCAGCGGTTTTACACGGTAGTTATGCAGTAGCATCCACCACGGTGTATCGCCGTCGCCCACATCAAACACAAATACAGGCCGCCCTGTAGCGCAGGCCTCGGCAAGCATAGACATCGATTCACCCGTCACAATAAAGGCATCCGCCAGCGCGAGGAGCCCAAGATATGGGTTGTTTTCTCCGTCGGTACCTCGGGTATGAAACCGGTAGCAATAGTTTGGCTCATGCAGCTCGGCCTGCATTGCATCACCTGCTTCTTTGGGGGTACGGGGGCTATCCGTTGCTAACAAAGACCCTTCTGCCGCCACTGCCAGGTCGGTCGCCAGAGAGCCTAGTCGCTTGCCCTTCTCCGCCGTCATTACATATTTACCGCTATCACCGCCCATGAGCACTGCAACCCAGGGGCGCGGCAGTGACTCCAGTTGGGGTAGTAAATCTTCACCCGCAGCACGCAAGGAGTCCTTGGGCAAACGCAGCAAAGGCATTTGGTTGTGATGAACATTGACCTGCTGTGGCAGAAAGTACTGTGGTGTGGTGACAATCAAATCCCACTGATCCAGCGGTGCCCAGGGCCTACCCACATGCACCAAACGCGTTTTGCCAGCTGACTGGGCGCGTATCCACTGTGCTACGGGCTCGTTCCGCCTGCCCGCGCTAATTACCAGATCGGGCCAGGGGGCCTGCAGAGCACTGGAGCGCGCGATATCGATACCGCTTAAGGTTGCCCGATGGCCTAAATGAACCAGAATCTCGCTGGCGCGAGCTAGAATCGTTTTACGCTCACACTGCCAGCCCAGCTCATCGGCGAGCGCCAACACCTGCGTATTGTCTCCTGCCTTTTTACCCAGCAGGCACCAGACTATGGGTTGCGCTTGCGTCACGTCTAACTCTACCTCTCCAGAAGGCTGTACTAGAACGCCTCGGACCCTATTTGCGCGCCATTACAGCACAGGCAATCAAGGGCCGCGTTCGAAAAAATGCCAAAGGCAGCCATTTATGAAAGGCGCCCTCAGCGTTAAACTATGCCGCAAAATAGTCTCGAGTAGAAACCGCGTGAAGCCCACCGTATTCATACACACCAACCACAAGCAAATGCTCGGTGCATTGGTGAGCCGCTATTCCCTGCAAAAAAACTCTGCCAACGCCGACAAATTCGATATTAAGTTCATCGAAGTCAAAGACCATCCGATCATGGCTGAGCAGGAAGGCAAACAGTATCGTCGTGATGGCGAAATGCGCCCCTGGTACAACGACGACTTACAGTCCTTTACGCCTTTGCGTTTTGCACCACCACAAATCATGGGCTACGAGGGCAAAGCCGTTGTGATGGATCCGGATATTTTCGCTATTGGTGACATCTGGGAGCTCCTGAGCCGCGATATGGCCGGTGCTGCAATCATGTGTCGCCCTAAATCGGGCCGTAAGGGTCGCAAAGGCGCCTGGGCCAGCAGCGTCATGCTGCTCGACTGCGCCAAACTGAGACACTGGAAATTCGACGATAATTTTCAAGAGATGTTCGAACCCGTAAAGCGTGACTACATGGACTGGGTTTCCTTGAAGCTTGAAGATTCAGGGAGCATCGGTGTACTTGAAAACGAATGGAATGATTTCGACAACCTCACCGCCAGCACCAAACTACTACACAACACCAAACGCAAGACGCAGCCCTGGAAAACCGGGCTTCAGATTGACTACCGGCCAGCAGATACCTTTCAGCTTTTTCCTCCGCGCCACTGGATTCGTCGCGGTAGACGCGCTTTGTTCGGCGACTACAAATTTGCCGGCACTTATGCGGCGCATCCAGACCCCGAGCAAGAGAAATTTTTCTTCGGATTGGTTAAAGAAGGGCTGGAAGACGGCGTGCTCACCGAAAGCATGTTGCAGGACGAGATGTCCAAAGGCCATTTGCGCCAAGATGCCATGGAGTTAATTGGCAGTTAAGCAACTGAACGAACCACGGGAGTACGCTACGCGATGAACCTAAAAGACCTACTCCCCAAAGACAAACGGCTGCTCTTCACTGTTTTTTTGTGCCTGAGTCTTTTATCAGGGTGTGGCTCCAAGCCAGACCTCTCCGCGTTTGGCAACGCCGCCCCACCACTGGCCAATGACCCGGCAGCACTGAACATTCTCGTCATAGGCGGCACTAGCGGTATCGGGCTAGAAACCGTGAAGCTAGCGCTACAGCGTGGCCATCGAGTGACCGCTATGGCCAGAAGACCAGAGCGCATGACACTAGAGCACGCCAACCTAAGCATCATCGCGGGCGACGTAACCAACAGCAAAGATGTCATAGGCGCATTGAATAACAATCAAGCCGTGGTATTCACTATCGGCATCAAACCAACTCGCGACACCGTCTCTGTTTTTTCACAGGGCACGCAAAACGTTCTGTCGGCGATGGCAAGCGACAACTCACAACGCCTCATAATGGTAACGGGAATTGGCGCTGGCGAAAGCCGCGGACATGGCGGCTTTTTTTACGACAGACTACTTCAGCCGTTACTACTGAAAACGATGTATGAGGATAAAGATCGCAGTGAGGCACTTATCTACGCCAGTGAGGTGCCGTGGACGATCGTTCGCCCCGGGTTCTTAGTTGATACCGACAGCGAAGCAAAATACCGCGTCATAGAGAGTATGAACGGCGTGGTATCTGGCGACATCGCGCGCGCAGACGTGGCGCACTACCTCTTGTGGGCGCTAGAATCTGGGGCGCATACTGGTAAAACGATCTTTTTGAGCAACTAACAAAAAGCACAGAGAGAAATCATGACTTATCCAGCCGCCCTTCCCCATGATCCCCCTGTAGAAATTGCACCCGATCTCTATGTGGTACATGGCTGCGTCAGCCCCGGGCCAGGGGTGCGCTTTACTCGTAATATGGTAATCGTTCGCGACGCGGGCAAACTGACACTAATCAACCCCGTACGCATGGACGAGCCCGGCTTAAACGCTCTGCAAGCATTGGGCGAGATCGCACACGTGTTACGACTCGGACCTATGCATGGCATGGATGATCCATTTTATGTAGAGCGCTACGATGCCAAATTTTGGGCTTTCGAAGGCGGAACAACATACACAACACCGAACATTGATCATGCGCTCAATGAAGGCGCAGCACTACCCTTTAACAATGCGCAACTCTTTGCATTCCAGCACATGAAGGAAACTGAAGGCGCGATTTTACTCGAGCGCTCATCGAACATCCTGATCACTTGCGACGCGATACAAAGCTATGCCACAGCTCCGCATATGCCGCATACCAATTGGCTAAGCCGCTTGATGATGCCGTTCATCGGGTTTCCAAAGAAAACACTGATAGGGCCAATTTGGATAAAACTATTGGTGACGGATAAGCGCGGCATTGAAGAAGAATTTCAGAGGCTGTTAACACTCGAGTTTGATCAATTGATTGCAGCGCACGGCACTTTTCTACCGCAAGATGCACACGGCGAGGTCAAACGCGCTGTGCAAACCATATTTGGCTAGGCTGCGTACATTACATGGCCCCCTAATCAAAGTCACACAGCCTGAAGCCAAGAGAACTGCCGAGACAATGAAACACCTTCTAACTACATTCATTTTTTTAGGCACATTGATATCCTGTGGCAGCGTGCCACCCAGTATCACGCCAGTTTCCGGTTTTGAGCTGGATAGATATCTTGGCCAGTGGTACGAAATTGCGCGACTAGATCATCGCTTCGAACGCGGTCTCGAGCAAGTAACCGCTAACTACTCACTGAATGACGACGGCACAGTTCGGGTAGAAAATCGTGGCTTCAATGTAGACGATAGCGATTGGTCTACGGCGGTAGGCAAAGCCCGTATGGCGAGCAGCCCCACTATTGGGCAACTAGAGGTTTCGTTTTTTGGCCCGTTCTACGGGCCATACATTATTTTCGAGATGGACAAAGAGAACTACCAGCATGCTTTCGTTACTTCTAGCACCAATGCGCTGTGGCTACTCGCGCGCACACCGCAGGTAAGTGACGATCTCAAGGAGCGATTTATTCGCACCGCACAGGCAGCGGGGTACGACACAGAAGAACTGATAATGGTGAATCATCGTTAGCTTTTTTATTACTCTGGCCTACACTACAAATGCAGCCAGCCAACTTCAAACAACACCAGTTGGTCACCCGTCGATTCTCTGCCAATCACGCTAAGGAAACTGCGTAACAATGAAAATCCCCGAGAAACTGTTCGTCGTCATCAACAAAATTGTGAGGGTGATTCTGAAATCCCCTCTACATGGCATCATGAGCGGCTCTTTTATGCTCATGAACTACCGGGGACGAAAATCCGGCAAAGCGTTTTCCACGCCCGTTCGCTACATGCGCACCGACAACGGGGTGCGTGTATACACTGCCGAACACACGCAATGGTGGAAGAACATGCTCTCTGGCACCGAAGTGTCGCTGATAATAGCGGGGACAACTGAAACCTTCAGGCCGAGTGTTTACGATCGTGACCCGGCGAACAATCGTGAACTCTTGATCGAATTTCTGACGCTATACCCACAAGACGCAGCGTATCAAGATATTCGACTCAATAAAGACGGCAGCTTAAATGAAGCCGATTTAGACGCAGCTGCGCAGAAATCGATTGTGGTTGAGTTTTTCAGGCTGTAACGCTATCTGCAGCCCGCGCTAACATCACCGGGGCTTTCCAACACAAAGAGAATCACTATGAAAACACTAGACAGCAAAATTGCCATTGTGACTGGCGGTGCGCAAGGGCTTGGTGAAGGCGCAGTTAAAAGCCTCGCCGAGGCGGGCGCAAAAGTTATCCTGACAGACGTTAATCCAGCGATAGGTGCAGACACCGCCGCTCAATACGGCGCAGACTTTGTGGAGCACGACGTACGCGAAGAAAGTCAATGGGAGCAACTAATGGCCGATGCACACTCACACTATGGCCGCGTAGACATTGTCGTCAATAACGCAGGCATTTTCTTCAGCTGCCCGATGGAAGAAACCGCGGTAGAAGACTTCCGCAACCTAATGGACATTAACGTGACCGGCGTTTTTTTAGGCTGCAAGCATGCCGTCAGAGCAATGCGTAAAAACCCTGAGGGCAGCGGCGGTTCCATTATCAATTTGTCTTCCGTTACCGGCCTTCGCGGCCAGATAGGCGGCGCAGCCTACACTGCATCCAAAGGTGCTGTGCGCTTGCTGACAAAAAGTGTTGCCGTGGAAAATGCAGCGCACGGCATTCGATGCAATTCAATACACCCTGGCGTCATGCGTACGCCTATGTTGGAGGCCCTTCTAGATTCGGCGGGAGAAGAGGCTGCACCCGCCATGGAAGCGCATCTTAAATCCAATTTGCCCATAGGCGAATTCGGCACAGCACAGGACATTGGTGACATGGTGGCCTTTCTAGCAAGCGATAACAGCCGCTACATCACCGGCGCCGAAATGGTAGTTGATGGCGGCATGACAACGGGCCTGCCCTCTTGAGTGCGCTCATTAGTGGCCTGTTCCGCTTTCCTGTAAAAAGCATGGGTGGTGAGGCTCATGACTCACTGGAACTCACCGCGAAAGGCATTGCTGGCGACCGCGCCTGGGCAGTTAGGGACTCAAAGCGTGGCGGCATTCGCGGCGCCAAAAAAATCCCTTCGCTTATGTCGCTGAACGCAGCGTTTACCGGTGAGGTCGCGCTAAGCGGCTCCAGCCCAGCCCGCATTACTGCCCCAGACGGAAGTACACGTGATACCGGTAGCGCCGACGTCAACGAATGGCTCAGCGAAAAACTGGATCACCCGGTAACACTATGGCCACTGCTACCTGAGGATGCTCTTGATCACTATCGCAGAGGCGCACCAGACCACGACGATTTAGAAACAGAACTGCGCGCCATGTTCGGACGCACTCCCGAAGAGCCTCTACCCGATCTCACACTGTTCGCCGAAGTGCTGGAATTCGAATCACCCCCGGGCACCTACTTCGACGCGTTTCCGCTGCTTGTAATGACGCAACAGTCTTTGGCGACAATGACGCAACGCTATCCAGATTCACAGTTTCACGTAGACCGATTCCGACCAAACATTCTAATCGACACCCCTGATGACACTCATCCATTTCCAGAGGCGCAATGGGTAGGCAAGCATCTGCACTTAGGTGATGTCGTCTTGGAGGTAGTGGGAGAATGCCCACGCTGCTCCATGACAACTCACGGGTTTTCCAGTTTACCCAAAGACACTGCTGTTATGCGCGCGCTCGTTGAAGCCAACGACGGTTGCTTGGGGGTTTATACAAAGATCGTTGACATCGGCACCTTGAACGTCGGTGATACCCTTCAGGTTAAATAGCGAGCGCAGCGCGATAATGACGGCGCTAGCGGCAACACACCCAAAAACGAAAAACGCCGCTCCAAGAGCGGCGCTTCGGTTTCACCCGATACTGTAAATCAGTCTTCGTTAAGCCAGCGTGATACAAACCCTGCCAACGCTGCACCCACAATAGGAGCTACCCAGAACAACCAGAGCTGTGAAAGCGCCCAATCACCCTGAAATATCGCAACGCCAGTGCTGCGCGCCGGGTTTACAGAGGTGTTAGTAACAGGAATGCTGATTAAGTGGATCAGTGTTAAACCTAAGCCAATCGCTATAGGTGCAAATCCGGGAGGCGCACGACGATCAGTAACACCTAAGATAATCATTAGGAACATAAACGTCATAACAACTTCAGTGACCAATGCAGCAACCAGCGAATAACCGCCAGGAGAGTGCTCGCCATAGCCATTAGAAGCAAAGCCAGCGCTCGCGTCGAAACCTGCCTGGCCCGAAGCAATGGTGTAAAGCACGGCTGCGCCGGCTATGCCACCCAGCACTTGAGCAGCAATATACGGTGCTAGCTCTGAACCAGAAAAGCGGCCACCAGACCACAAGCCGATAGAAACCGCAGGGTTGAGATGGCAGCCCGAAATATGTCCAATCGCGTAGGCCATAGTCAGCACGGTTAAACCGAAGGCCAATGAAACACCCAGCAAGCCAATGCCTACCTCAGGAAACGCTGCTGCGAGTACAGCACTACCGCACCCGCCCAACACCAGCCAAAATGTACCCATAAACTCTGCGCCAAGCTTCTTTGATAATGTCATGAACCTGCCCTCCCAGACATTTGAGCCACGCACCCTATGCACGCACCCCGACCTCTGATCAGTATAGATACGTCTGGGGATAAGAGATTATCTTTCAACTGGTTTTTACTGATTCATTACAGTTAACAAATTAGCGTAAACTGGCCCGCTAAAACCCAAAGTCTGAAAAAAGCCAAAGGAAACCTTAGCGATGCAAACGAACGACGCGACTGTAGAGTGGACGGTGCTACAAAATCAGTTCGACAGCTATGAAAAGTACTCGCTGCTGATAAAACTAACGGCCATCACGTTGTTCGTACTGTGCATCATCAACGCGCTGTTTGTCGCCATTATTGTCTTGGTAATTCTCGCACTGTGGCTACAGGACGCCATCTGGAAAACATTTCAAGCGCGCATTGAAACCCGGTTGCTACGTATCGAAGCGTTTTTTGCGAACGAAGAAACAGCAGATTCCGCTATTCAAAAACCCTTCCAGTTAAACCGGGAGTATCAGGCAAGTCGAGGAGGCTTTGTTGCATTGTGCGGTGAATATATACGCCAGGCCGTCCGACCAACGGTGGCATTTCCCTATATTTTTCTTATTGTGTTGACGGTAATCGGTTGACGCGAAAAGTACACTTGCGAGCGTCGCTAGCTATAACCGTACATGCCGTGCAACGTTTCCTTCAGGCGAGCATCGATGGCAGCCACCTCCTCGTCTGAGAAGTAATCGCGATACCCACCCACTTTAGCGCGCCGTACTTTATAACTATCGGGGTTGTCCTTGTCTGCCGGCATCATACGTCCGCCGGCAAGACGAAACTGCTCCTTACCTTCCATCTTCTTCATGTTTTCGTAAGAAGAATATTCCACCGCGCCGTCAATATCTGCCTGCTGCGCATCTACCTGCACAAAATCGAGCAACTCGCTCAACTGTTGATTTGGCGTAGCGCGCAAATCTTCGTAACGCAGTAAATGAAAGTGCTCGATTTTATCCACCTCTTTCGCCCAGACGTTCAGGTAATCGACCACCTCGGCCATACTGCCGCCCGCATCACCCATTACAAAATCATAAATACTGATTTCTTCGTCGCGCGAGGGATAATTATTGATCAATATTTTGTTGGGCTTTAAACGAAATTTCCATTGAAAAAACTGCGACACAGCAACATCACGCGGGTCTCTTGCCATTAGTACAACACGCTTTTGATAAAACGGCGCCTTATGGTCGGCGTTGCCTATATAGTCCTTTATGTAATTGTCGTGAGTAAAAAACGTTTTCGGAATAGCGCGGTTCATATTGTGGAAATTATCAAAACTGAGAATCGCATTTTCAGGCAGGTTATACATCAGACGGAAAAGATGCGAGATCATTACCCGCAACCAGGTGCGGCCACTTTTTCCAAAAGAGACAAAAACGATATCGGCTTTTTGCAACGTGTTGTACTGCTCTTTGCCACGAAGCCTGCGCTCGGCTTGCAAAACCTCAGCTTGCGGTTTGTTCCGCATACGCCAGTGCAATACTTTTCTAGATGATTTTTTACGAGCGGTATTTAGACCGTGTCGCAGCGTTTGAAAAGTGTATTTCACGCCGCGTCGCCGTGGTATCCAAACATTGGATCTAGCTCGTTCACCATTTCCTGTAGCTGCACACATTGCTCGTCAGTGAAATAGTCACGATAACCACCCACCTTTGCTTTGCGCACTTTAAACGACTGCGGATTATTTTTATCGCCAGGCTTTACCCGTGCTCCGCTGCCTTTGAAGAACTTATCTTCTTCCATTTTTTTCATATTTTCGTAAGCGGCGAAGTCTACAGCTTCCTTAACCTGCTCCGGTGTTATATCCGCATCAGTGAAGGCCATAATTTTCGCGAGCACTTCGCCAGGCTCAGTGCGCATGTCTTCGTAACGAACAACCAACACATCTTTAAGCTCTGGTATAGCACGCGCCCAGCCATTGAAATAGTCCACTATCCGCGGCACCCCGGCCTCTTTGTCGAGAACAAACTGCCAGGCATCAATATCGCTGCCATGCACCGGATAATCGTTGATAAATTTTTTGTTCGGACGCATTCGAAACTGCCACTGAAAAAACTGTGAAACAGCAACGTCTCTAGGGTCACGCACCAACAATACTATTCGCTTGCCTTGAAAATGGGCTTTAGATTCCTGATTGCCGGTAAAATCTTTGAGGTAGTTATTGTGCGTAAAGAAAACGGCGGGGAGAGACGGATCAGCGGCCTTCAAATTATCAAAGTCGAGCAATTGGCTGGCGTCGAGGCCACCCTTTAGTTGGTAGGCCCGAGACATCATCACACGCAGCCAGGTGCGTCCTGACTTACCCCAACTCATCAATACCCAGTCAGCCCGCTCAAGCTTTTTAAACTCCTCGCGGCCGCGCAGCCAGCGCTCTATTTTCTTGCGCCGCTGGGCTGGTAGCCAAAAGCAAAGCAGCATCACGAGGTGTCGAAATACGACGCGCGCTTTATCTGCCATGAGCGTGTTTTTCCTATCTAAAATGTGCCTGAGAACGGCGCGCATAATACCCCAAATGCGCCCTTTCTTCATCTGGTGGGCGCACAGCGGAGGGTTTTAGCGCACTATTAACATCATTGCTCTCGCTGGCTAGTTGCCCGCCAAGAAGACAGTTACTAGAATGCGCGCATGTCTATTATTAACCTCGATAAGCTACGATCAACAGCACTCGAAACGGACCCGTTCGACTTTCTCGTGGTGCCCAATATTTTCTCAAAGGAGTCGTTGGCGCAGATCAATGCCGACTACCCAAAGATCGAAACAGCCGCCAACCATCAGCTGGAGTCACTGAGTCACGGCCCAGCATTTGGTGCTCTGATGGACGAGCTGCGCGGCGCGCCATTAGCCGCGGCGCTGGGCGAAAAATTCGATATGGATTTGCCGTCTCTGCCAACCACCGTCACTGTCCGTAAGTTTTGTGAGCGAACCGACGGCAACATTCACACCGATCATAAAAGTAAAGTGATCACTGTGTTGATGTACTTTAACGAAGTGTGGGAGCACGAAGAAGGACAGCTGCGAATGCTGCGCTCGAAAGATGATATCGAAGACTATGCCGCGCAGGTGAACCCTCTGGGGGGCACATTGCTAGCGTTTCGCCGCACCGATCACTCCTGGCACGGCCATACTCGCTATGTAGGTGAGCGACGTATGGTACAGGTAAATTACTTAGACCAAAGCCCGCTGGCTATCGCCGCTCAGCGTGTTAGCCGAGCGGGTACACATTTCATGAAAAACGTTTTGGGTATGCGCTAGAAAAGCGATTCTATCCGCTTCACCACCTTACTCACATCATCGGGCAGCACAGCAGCTGTGTTGTTAAAGGCCTCGCCGGCCCAGACTGCCATACCCCGCTCCACCAATAGCCGATGAAATGCGCGAAAATCGCGTGTCGCGCAGAGTACTTTAAATACATCCACGTAATACACACCGCGGGCAACGCGATGCCGTAGTCTATCAGCCGCTGTATCAAGCTTCGGATTAAACAACCAGTGCGCCAGAGAGCGACGCAGCTGATCAATACTGCCCAGAGCACCTCCGGGCAGCGGAAAAATCGCCAATGGCTTTTGCAGGTAAATGACTTCAACCATCATCGATACACTGTCGGCGGTCACCACAAAACCATCGGCGCTTCCCAACAGTGCCCGGTAGGGGTTTTCAGTTGCTTCCGCGCTCCACTGATAAAAAATGGCCTCGTCGGGCAAGCCGTTTTGCAGCGCTTCAACCACCTCCGGTGTGGTGCGCCGGCTTGTCGTCACGTACGGCGTACCGCCCAGCTCATCCACCACCCAATTGGCCGTATCGATAAGCCCTTTGGCCACTTCGCGGTTCATCACAAAGGGGTTGGTTTGCCCACCAATCAGCATCGCTATCAGAGGCTTCTTCAGAGGCGCAAAGCGATCTTGCCAAGTCGCAGCTTCGGCGGCGACATCCTCGGCGGATATTCGCATGAGTGGCAGCGTCGTCGGCACAAAGTTATGCATGGGGGGCAGTTGATTCTCAGCACTGGCTATCACCAGCGCAAAATCCATCATGTAACCAGAGGGCTTACCGACCAACACGATCTTGGTTTTACCGCCCGACTGCTCCCGAATCCACAACGCCACCATGGACGGGCGACGCCCGATAGTAATGATTAGGTCTGGCCAGGGGCCTTCGATTGGATCAGATTTTTCAAGATCAAGGTGATCAAGGCTTGGGCGATACTTAGGCTTACCCAATACCCATTGTGGCTGCATGTACACAGATTTGTGCTCAACAGGCCAAGGCAGAGCTTCAACAATAGTGTCTACCTGGCCGTTATCGCCGCGCTTGTCGCTCAGGATAACCCAGGTGGTTGGCGCCACGCGCAGCCTTACTCGCTGCCCTGGCAGTAACCCAGCTCTGGCAGGATATTCTCGCGTACCAGCGCTTCGAGCTCTTCTACTTGCTGGGCATCAAAGTCTTCGCGATAGCCGCCAACCTTGCCGCGGCGCACCTTGTAGGTGCTGGGATCGTCTTTGTTTACCAACTTCATACCGCCCTGACTGAAGGTGCCTTTGGTTTCGAGCGATTGCAGGTTATCAAAAGAGCCCCACTCCACTGCCACACGCACTTCGTCTTCAGTAAAATTCTCGCCCATCAACTGGGTGATTTTATGTAACGTGGCAACTGGCTCGCTACGGAGATCTTCATAGCGAGAGAGCATGCCGTGCTCCAGATCCGCGATATTACGCGCCCAGGTATTTTGGTACTCAATAAGCGCGGGTAGGCCGATATCAGAATGCCGCACAAACTCCCACATCTCGATAGTGTGGCGATCAATGGGGTTATCGACCCAGTGATTAATCAGCTCCTGCTTGGCTCGCGACTGCCGTTTAGTAAACTGGAGGTACCAGGAGACAGCGATATCAATGGGATTGCGCGCCAAAAACAGCACAGGCTTATGCCGCAGAGGATTGTCTGGTGCGCCTGCTGCCAGCAACTTGCCCACCTCCCCTTCATAGCTGTAATAGCCATTGGTCGCCGCTAGCCGGGGAATCTCAGGTATCTTGCGTGCAAACTCATCCGTATTAATGAGTTTTGACTCGGGCAAATCATAGCGGATTTGGTACAACCGCGAGATCATTACCTTAAGCCAGGTGTTGCCGCTTTTGGGATGGCCAATAATCAAAAAATTCGCGCGATGGGCCTTGGCCAATTCAAGCTCAGCCAAGCGCTTGCGCCGTATCGAAACCCGCGTTTTCGCGGGCAGCGGCTGGGTTGGAATGAGAATTAGCGCCTTCTTAACGCCGTCACTCAGGTTAAACATTGCTTTTCTACTCGCCGGGCAGGTAAGGGCATCTGCGCAAAGCGTGCAATTATGGAGCATGCGGCCCAAAATGACCAGATTAAGAGGCGCTTCATGTACAATGTCCGCGTCTAGATTTTGCAGCTGCTACGCAAATTCCTGCTAGCTGCCACCCTTAACCGAGAACACAGCTCTTTTGATACTTGATCGACATATTAGCCGGGAAATCATACGTCCCTTCGTAACAGGCCTGGGCCTACTGGTGATGATCTTTGTTGGCTTCTCCGCGGCCAAACAACTCTCACTGGCAGCCGACGGGCAGCTCGACATGCTAACGGCATTCAAACTGGTCGGCCTCAATACGGTAATCACGCTGGAAATCTTGCTGCCATCGGCTTTTTTCTTTTCAGTACTTTCCGCTATTGGCATGCTTTACCGTGATTCAGAAATGGCAGCTCTCTATGCAGCGGGTGTCAGCCGCGCACGCATTCTCGAATCGGTTTTTAAGCTCGCTCTCGTCATTGCACTGATCACAGGCCTAACGTCCATCATCGCCAGGCCCTGGGCTTATCGCACCAGCTATGCGCTCGAATCAACCGCGGCCGCGCAGTTTGATCTGAAAAAAATGTCTGCCGGCGAATTTCTGAACATGGAAGGCAGCGACTACACGTTTATGGCGCGCGACATCGATCTTGAGCGTGGCGTGCACAAGGGCGTATTTCTTCACAAGACGCATCGCGGAATGGGCCGCGTTGAAATCATTGTCGCCGAAGAAGCTGAGATGCCTACACTCAACCCCGGGCAACTCTTACAGGCTCGCTTTCTGAACGGCTACAACTACCTTCTCGACACCGAAGAAAAGCTGGATGTAACCATGCAGTTTAAAGAGATGATCGTGCAGCTGCCCAATGAGGAAGCACAGGAGCGCTACCGGCGTAAGGCAGAGACAACGATCAACCTCTCGCAATCCACACAGCCCAAAGATATTGCCGAGTATCAGTGGCGAATCACCACACCGCTAGCCACCATTTTGCTGGCACTCATTGCAGTACCACTGGCGCGCACCGCTCCGCGCGAATCAAGATTTAGAAATTTTGCCATTGCACTGATTGTCTACATTGCTCTGTTCAGTTTGGTCAGTGTGCTGCGTACACTAATTGAGCAGGGCAAAGTCAGCGAATACCCGGGCCTGTGGGGCGCCTATGCAGCTCAAGCGGTTGTCCTGTTACTGCTGGTCACTCAACCAAGACTGAAACGACGATGATTTTGCAGCGTTACATCGCGATTAATCTCGTCAAAGGCTGGTTTATGGTGCTGTTGGTGCTGGGGTCTGTTTTTGGTCTTATCAGCTTCACACAAGAGCTTGACCAAACGCAATCGCAATACGATGCATTGGCCGCCGCGCGGTACACGCTGATGATTTTGCCGAATCAGCTGGTGAGCCTGGCACCCGTCATTGCTTTACTGGGCAGCATCGTGGCCATGGCCAATTTAGACAAAAATAATGAGCTGACCATCATCAGCTGCACCGGCTTCCCGCTCTCTAAATTGCTCAGTGCAATCACTCTACCAACGCTGGTGTTTGCAACATTACTTTGGGCCTGCATGGAATACGTTACCCCGCAGCTGCAGCAGCAGGCAGAAAATGAGCGGCAACGGCTGCGCTATCAGAACACAACGCTGATTCCCCGCGGCGGCGTTTGGTCTACCGATGGCAACCGCTATATTCATCTTGGAAGAATGGAAAGAGATAACACCCCCGGCAGCATCAGCCTGTTCGAGTTCGACGAAACGGGCAAGCTCACTCAAGCACTGCGAGCCACGCAAGCAAAAGTAAATGACAACAGAACCTGGGAGTTCCGCAACGTCTGGGAGAAAAAGCTCGTAGAAAATGAACTGGAGACGCGCGGGCACAACACACTGGAAATACAGAACCTTTGGTCGCCAAGAGAACTGCCAACGCTGGCACAACGTCCTGACAGCATGAATCTTTCTGTACTGTATCAGTACACTGAGTATCTTCAGAGCAACGGCCAGCCTGTGGACAAATACCTTCACCCCTTCTGGCAAAGACTCCTCATGCCGTTTACCGTGTTCGCAATGGTTTTATTAGCCACACCAATAAGTGCAAGCGTTACCGGTGGCCGTGATCGCTCATTTGGGCTAAGTCTTGCTATCGGTGCTGTACTGGGTATTTCATTTTATCTGGGAGCTCAAATCGTTTTCGCTTTGGGGCAGGTGTTGCAGTGGAGCGTTCCACTTGTTGCAATCGCACCGGCATTGGTTATTTTTTTGGCGGCGGCCTATATGTTGCGGCGTATGCAATGGTAACTGAAATCACCTTCCCCTCCTCTAGCGGAGAAACTTTCACATGGGCTTGATGCTCAGCTTCTTTCGCGCCTATCGCGGCCAAACGACGCTCATGATCGTTGCCTTGCTGCTTTCGGGTATTGCGGAAGGTATCGGTTTATCGGCCTTGCTTCCGCTGATCAATATTGCACTGGGTTCAGAGGGCGCGGGCATGCTGCCCGGCATGAGCGCCGAAGATACCAGCGCTTTTGAACACGCTGTATTGAATACGCTGGAGGCAGTTAACATCGCCCCCACACTGGGCAACATGTTGTTTCTCATTATTGCCGGCGTAACATTCAAGTGCGTATTTTTGCTGATTGCGCAGCGCCAAGTGGGATACACCGCGGCGCAAGTTGGCACAGATCTTCGGTTGGAAATGCTACGCGCCGTACTGCGCAGCAAGTGGGAGTACTTTCTACACCAACCGGTTGGCCGCTTAACAAACGCACTTGCCACTGAAGCACAGCGCTCTTCAGACGCGTTTATCAATGGCGCCACAGCAATCACCTTTTTGATTCAGGCAATCATCTATGGTGGCGTCGCTTTTGCACTCTCGTGGCGAGCCTCCCTGGTTGCCATTTGTGCAGGGGTATTTGTCATCGGCCTATCGCATTTCCTGGTGCGCATCACGCGCAAGGCTGGCCGCAAGCAAACCAATCTCATGACAGCACTGATGTCAAACCTGACCGATACATTGCAGTCGGTGAAGCCGCTTAAAGCAATGTCTCGTGAGCACCTGGCAGATCAAGTACTGGCGCACGACACCAATCGCCTGAACAAAGCGCTGCGCCGGCAAGTGCTTGCTGGGGCCGTGCTCGATTCTGCGCAAGAGCTCATGTTTACCGGTTTCATCTGTCTGGGCATATACGTAGCACTAGAAAAATATGGCATGGCACTGCCCACGGTTATGGTGTTGGTTGTAGGGCTTGGTCGCTCATTCACCTTTTTGGGCAAGGTACAAAAGCAGTATCAAAAGCTGGCGCAGGGCGAGAGTGCTTTTTGGTCTTTGCGCGCAGCGATCGATAACGCAGATGCCGCGCGGGAAAAGTTAGACGGTGGTGCGCCCTGCTCTTTCGAAAAAGGGCTTACGTTGCAGGATGTGTACTTTAACTACGACGATCAGCACCCGGTGTTTACCGGCCTAAACCTTGAAATCGAGAGCGGGTCTCTGACAACGCTGGTTGGACCCTCTGGTGCAGGCAAAACGACGATTATTGATTTGGCGATCGGCCTTCTGCGCCCACAGCAAGGCAACGTATTGCTAGACGACGTGCCGCTGCAGGAAATCGATATCAAAGCATGGCGCACGATGATTGGCTACGTACCGCAGGACACCATTCTTCTACACGACTCGATCTTGCATAACATTACGCTGGGCGACCCGGAGCTGACTAGCGACGACGCCGAACGAGCACTGCATGCGGCAGGTGCATGGGAGTTTGTGGGCAAGCTGCCCGAGGGAATGGAGACTGTGGTTGGTGAGCGTGGTGGCAAGCTCTCTGGCGGGCAGCGCCAACGAATCGTGATTGCCCGCGCGCTAGTGAACAACCCTAGGCTACTGATCTTGGATGAAGCGACCAGCGCACTGGATCGCGACAGCGAAGAAGCGATTCGCCAGACAATGGAATCGCTGAAAGGCCAACTGACCATTCTTGCAATATCACACAACCGCGCGATGGTGCAGGCCGCAGACCATGTCTATCGGCTTAGTGACGGCCAGGCGCAGCGGTTAAGTGCTGAAGATTTATCCGACTTCGCCAAGTAGTTTTTCGATAGTATCCACCGTGCGCTGCAAATCACTTTGCGCCGGCACGACCGCCGAGGTTAACGCCTGATCGCTCCATACCGCGTAACCGCTTTGCACCAGCTGCTCATGCACTAAGGTAATATCGCGGCTTAATGGCTGCCATAGCCACTTCATTAATCCAGCATATAACAACCCGCCCAAGCGAAAGTCTTTTTTGGCGGGCGCTTCTCCGTGCATACCACCCAAATCGAATATTCTCACTGGCCGGCCCGTTGCACAGGCCTCAGACAGCATGGCAATGCTGTCGCCGGTTACCACCAGCTCATCGGCGCATGCCAGCATGCCTAAATACGGGTTATTGTCATCATTCGCACGCCAGGGATAAAACAAATGTGGCGCGTCTACTTGCGTTTGCAGCGCCTGCGTTGCCGCCGCACTGGTACGCGAGCTGGTGGTGATTAATAGCGATCCGCCCACTGCCCGCGCCATACGAGAGGCTTCCTGCGCCAAACGCGAAGCAGCCTGTTCGCCAAAGGTGAAAGGCCCGCTATCTCCGCCACAAACCACCGTAAAAAATGGCGCGGGCAAATGTGCAAACGTTTCCTGCCACTGATCACGTGCAGCAGCTAGCCGCTCGGGCGTCACACTGTGCAGCGTAAGGGTGTTGTGCAGAACATTCGGATGTTCATCTACGCGATACTGCGGGGTAGTCACCACCAAAGAGAAGGCATTTAACGAACCCCATGGCCGGCCCACGTGGATGTAACGCGTACGACCCTTCGATTGCGCCACAATCCAGCGGCATACCGGTTCATTGCGGACACCGCAGGACACCACCACATCAGGCCATGGCGCGCACAAATCTGAGGCAGACTCGGCCGTAATGCCACGCACGCTAGACAAGCCAAGCACATGCGGCATAACAACGGATTTTCGGTAGTTGAGCGTCTTCACTTCAACCGTCGCAGACAGGCGTTCGGCCAACGCGTCGACCAAGGCGCGCACCTGCCCGCGCTCGCCTGCACGGTAAGCGTCGACCAACCAAATTACTGGCATTACCATGGTTCCATGGGTATAGTTCGAGCCTTCGAAATCTAGCGACTTAGCCAAGTGGGCGCAAGAGCAGCATTCCCATGACTGATTACCAAGAATATCTCGACTTCCTCTACACTACGCTGGAAACCCAGAACAAAAACAAGCTTGAGCTGTCTGAAACGACTGCGCTAGTGGCTGATATGGGCTTGAGTTCGCTGGAAGTGATGGAATTTATCGAGAAGATCGAAGATCACTTTGACATCACGATTCCGCTGAACATTCTACCCGACGTCAACACCATTGGTGATCTCGCGACCAAGGTCAAAGAACTCAACCTCTGACCTGCAGCGCTCACGACAGGAGGTAGTTCTCACCATGTTATTCGATAAATTCCAAACCATGGCCGACTTTCAGGCCGAGCTTGCCGAACGCGACGTTGCGCCTTTTGGCGCAGTCACAGAAGAAATCATTTCTGCCACTGAAGGCATTGTCCAGGGCCGCAAAGTCATACTCGCCGGCACCAACAACTATCTGGGTTTGTCTTACGACCCTCGCTGCATCAAAGCGGCGCAGGATGCCGCAGAGCGCTGGGGTACCGGAACCACCGGCTCTCGCCTGGCCAACGGCTCGTTTTCTGAGCACCAGTTGCTGGAAGAGGAGATCGCCGCGTTTTACGGCGTTAACCACGCCATCGTCTTTTCCACCGGCTATGCCGCAACCATGGGCATGTGCTCCACCCTTGCCGGCCCCGGTGATGTCATTTTGTTAGATGCCGACAGCCACGCCAGTATTTATTCTGGCGTGAAACTGAGCGGCGCAGACATTATTCGCTTCAAACACAACAACCCCGATGATCTGGCGAAGCGCTTGAACCGACTGGGCGATCGCGCGGGGCAGGCACTGATTATTGCCGAAGGCATTTACTCCATGCTCGGCGATGTTGCGCCACTGCAGGAAATTGCCGCGGTGAAACGCGAGTATGGCGGCTACCTGTTTCTCGATGAAGCGCATTCTATGGGCGCGCTGGGCGCAACTGGCCGCGGTGCGGCACAGGAAGCAGGCATTGAAGACGATGTCGATTTCTTTGCCGGCACGTTCAGTAAAAGCTTAGGCGCCATAGGGGGTTTCTGTGTGAGCAATCACCCCGAACTTGAAGCTATTCGCTACTGCATCAGCGCTTACATTTTCACCGCCTCGTCATCACCATCGATAATCGCTTCCACACGGGAATCGCTGCGCATCATCAGCGCAGAACCGCAGCTGCGCGAAACACTCTGGGACAATGCACACCGTTTGTACGACGGCTTAAAAGCATTGGGCCTTCCCGTTGGCCCCACCGCAAGCCCAGTGGTGGCGGTAGAAATGGAGGATCGACCAGCAACCGTCGAGTGCTGGAGGGCGCTGATGGAGCAAGGGGTTTACGTCAATTTGGTAGTTCCGCCTGCTTCACCATCGACCAACTTTCTCCTACGCAATAGCGTGAGTGCTGCGCATTCAACGCAGCAAATCGACGCGATCATTGCTGCTTACGCTACGCTGGTTAGCAGCGGGTTGATTGCCACAAGCGCCGCCGCCTAATGGAAAAGATTCACATCACTGGTAACGGCCCTCTGCGCGGTGAAGTGAGCGTGGCGGGCGCAAAGAATGCCGCTCTCCCCATCATCGCAGCCGCGTTACTAACGCCTGACACATTGAATATTAGTAACGTGCCAGGGGTGCGTGATATTGGCACGGCACTACAGCTGCTGGAATTGCTTGGCGCCCAGGTAGAGCGCAACGGCACTGAACTGTCGCTAACAACACAAAACGTAAACTCGGTTCACCTCCCGTACGAGCTAGTCAAAACCATGCGCGGCTCAATCTTAATGCTGGGGCCACTGCTGGCGCGCTTCGGCGAGGCTGACGTCTCATTACCCGGCGGCTGCGCGATTGGTTCACGGCCAGTCAACGAGCACATCACCGGTTTAGAAGCGATGGGCGCCGAAATTGAGATTGAAGGCGGCTACATCAAAGCAAAAGCCAGCCGGCTGCAGGGCGCGCATTACGTCATGGACGTGCCTTCTGTTACCGCCACAGAAAATTTGATCATGGCAGCTACGCTAGCCGATGGCGTAACCACCCTGGAGAACTGCGCACTAGAGCCTGAGGTAGAAGATTTGGCGCTTCTATTACAATCCATGGGAGCAAAAATTTCTGGCGCCGGCAGCAACACCATCACCATCGAAGGCGTCGACTCGTTGCATGGTGCTGCACACCATGTACCTCCGGACAGAATTGAAACCGGCACATTTTTGGTAGCGGCTGCCGCAACACGCGGTGATATCACCGTGCGCAATACGCGGCCCGACTTTTTGCAGCATGTGCTGGGCAAACTTGAGCAGGCAGGCGCACAGCTCGAACTGGGTGAAGATTGGATCCATATCGATACCGGCGGCAAACGCTGTCAGGCCGTAAACGTAACGACTGCACCCCACCCCGCCTTTCCTACCGACATGCAGGCGCAGTTTATGGCGCTAAATGCACTGGCTGAGGGGTCTTCCACTGTCGTAGAGAACATTTTCGAAAACCGCTTTATGCACGTGGCTGAGCTGCAACGCATGGGCGCTGACATCGAACTGCAAGGGCACACAGCCATTGTCAAAGGCCGTGAACGCTTGCAGGGCGCGCCAGTGATGGCCACAGATCTACGTGCCTCTGCGTGTTTGATTATTGCCGCCCTGGCCGCCGATGGAGAAACGACCATTGATCGCGTCTACCACCTGGACCGCGGCTATGACAATATCGACACCAAGCTGGCGGCGATGGGTGCACTGATCCGACGCGCCTAGCGCGTGCATCACATTTGTCGAGACGCTTTACATGCCTGCAGCTCAACCCCAACAGTTCGCTCAGCTTTCAGACCCTCATCTGAGCACATTGGACGACGCACGTTTCGGGCAGCTCCTGAACAAGCGCGCGCTGGGTTATTTGTCATGGCGGCGCAAGCGACAGTTTGAGCACCGCAGGGAGGTGCTCGAGGCGCTGCAGCAAGATCTGGATTTAACCTCACTGGATCAACTTCTGATTACTGGCGACCTGACCCACATTGGCTTGCCACAGGAATTTGATCAATGCAGCCAGTGGCTTGGGCAACTGGGTAGCGCCGACACTATCGCACTGGTGCCAGGCAATCATGACGCCTGCGTGGCAGACGAGTGGGAAGACACTTTCGCAAAGTGGGCGCCCTACATGGCGGGAGACAACACCTCCAACGACTTCCCTACAATGCGCAAACGCGGGCAAATCGCGTTTATCGGGCTTTCTACGGGCTGCCCCAAACCACCGCTGATGGCCACCGGTACACTGGGCTCCGAACAGCTAGACAAGCTTCCCGCGTTGCTCGAACAAGCGAAAGAACAGGATTTGTTTCGCGTTGTTTACTTGCACCACTGCCCGGTGGAAGGTCTGGAAAAATGGCGCAAACGACTAACCGATGCACGCAGTATGCAAACACTGCTAGAAGCGCACGGAGCAGAGCTTGTTATTCACGGGCACGGACACCGCGCGCACTACAGTGAGCTAGATACACGAGATGGCAAACTCCCCGTGATTGCCGTGCCTTCGGCGTCTGCATTGGGCCTACACGGCGCAGACGTTGCCTGCTACAACCACTACGCGGTAACCAAAAACGCAAAGGGTTGGCAGCTTGATATTCAAGTTAGGCGTTACGATATTGCAGACAACGCCTTTACGGCAGCTGAAGTGATTGAGGTACATTTAGCGCGCTAAATGCCCGCGCAACCGGCTAAGCGTCCTGCTCAGCCGCCTCTTCCAGTGCACCCTGCACCAGCACCAAATCAGCGATTGAATCGACATCAATGGCCGCGTTGGCATAAGGCAAAATGACAGCGCGCATGCGCAGCCCCAAGCGCTTGCTGAGTTTGGTCAACGCTTCCTCCAACGAGAGCCAGCCCAGACGGTAGCGAATCACCGCCCACCAGCCTAACAGGCCAATCACGACTAACGGCTTCTTGCGCTCCTGCTCAATTCGCCGCCAGAACTTAGCCGCTCGGCGGCCCTCGGGCGTGATAAATGCGAACAGGTTACAACCGCAGAATTCGCCATCGCTGAACCGCAGAACGGTTTTGCGAATGCCCGGATAGGCTTCCTCGACCAATGCGTAAGGTGCAAGGCCTACTGCCACATCAACATCATCCGCCAGACTCTGCCGACCAAAAGCATCAACTATCTCCGGCGTAAGCAATGGATGATCTGCCGTCGTTAAAAGCACAGCTTCTTCCGGGCCCAACTCGCCCATGGCCTGATAAGCACTGGTGCTTGGGCTAATGCCCGGTTCACTCCAGCGAATCTCCCCCGCATCGACCCAGCTTTGCAGCTGTTCGTCGGTGGCAACCTCGCTAGCCTCAGGGCCAGCCATGCAGATTTTGTTAACCACTTTGCTAGTGCGCAGCGAATTCAGCACTCTGCGCACCATCGGGGTACCGTCAAGATCAATCATGGCCTTACTGCCGGCTTTGGTGTGATTGATCAGGGAATCGGCTTTGGTGCGATCGCCGGCCAGCACAATGGCCGTCATCTGGTGCGTTTGCGGGTCTAGTTGCATGGGTTCCCTATAATTCTTTTTCGTACACGCGGTAGGTTTTATACGCCTGGCCGCCGATGGTTTCAATGATGTTGCGCATGCCGTCGTTGTCTTCGAGAATCCAGCCCATCTCGACGTCCTCGACGCCGCGGGCGTGCAACGCCTTGCGCACGGCATCAATGACCATAAACGCCAGCGTGGGCCCCAGCCGAGAATGCTGAAAAGCCTGCTTCACACCCATCAATGGCACTCTAGCTGTTTTGGGGTGGCGAATTTTGAGCCTCCAGATGAGTTTTGCCCAGCCGAAGGGCAACAAACTACCGTTCAAATCGCGCGCCGCTTCCATGAGGTTGGGCAAAGCCACAATAAAGGCAACAGGCTCACCATCATACTCGGCAATCTGGATGTAATCGTCGGGCATGAGCTTGGTTAGCGTATTAACAGTATCTGCCCATTCTGCTTCTGCCAGTGGCACATAACCCCAATTGTTCTCCCAGGCGTCGTCGAAGATATTACGCATAATTGTGGCGTCTTCGTCGAGTGCGTCACGCCGCACGCTGCGCACCGTCACCCGGTCGGATACCCGAGCAGCCAATTTTTCCATAACGCGGGGCGCCTGAAAATCGGGCCGCACGTGATACGCCAGCAAGTCTTTTGCGCCGCTGTACCCAGCGGCCTCAATAGCCGCACCGTACCAGGGCCGTGCATGGCCCATGAGCACATAGGGAGGCGTATCGAAGCCATCTACCAGCAGGCCGATCTCTTCGTTTACGTTCAAGTTCAGCGGCCCACGCACCTTCGCCATACCCTGCTCGCGCAACCACTGCTCGGCTACGCCGAACAAAGCATCCACGATTGCTGGGTCGTCGATCGCCTCCAGCAAGCCAAAGTAACCGCAGTCGTCGTTATGCTGCGCAAGGTGCATCTCATCTATCTGCGCTGTAATGCGGCCCACCGGCTCATTACCCCGGTAGGCCACCCAGGCGCGAAATTTGGCGTGCTCAAAAAAGTGATTAGCAGGGGAAACCTGCTCGCGCTTCATAAAGTTAAGCGGCGCGATCCAGGCGGGGTCGGAGGCATAAACGCGGTGTGGTAGGGACAGAAAATGGCGCATGGGCTTGCGCCCGGAGACCACCTCCACCGAGATGGCTGCAGCACTGCGATTGGTCATATCAGCCCCGATTCTGAGCCGCCTTGCGGTGGCATACCTGCACAAGCGTCGCAGTATAGCCCCGAACGCCTGCCAAGCGAAGGTTGATTCTAAAAAGCCTACCTAGAACAATAAGTTGCGAACCTTCTAACTCACACCAAATCGCTATATCTGTAACTCGAATCTTGCTTCACAGGTTATTTCTATTCCCTGTTTTGGTTGCTTTTGATCAATTGTTCACGCCCCTGCGTGGTAATATTACCTATTAGGCCGAAAGGCCGGAATGTTAGTATAAGCACCTGTCAGGCAGCACCATTTTTACCTGATCTTAGGGGCACCCACATGTACGCAACCTTGTACAGAAACACAAATATTGCCCGAACAATCAAGTGGGATTTTAAGTTGAACTGTCCAATCTTCGCCTAGGCGGGAGTGGGCGGCTTTTGTTCGTAAGAAACACAAAAAGCGCAGGCAGTTATAGGCGCACGGAAAGAGAGGAAGGTTCATTGTCACACGTAAACCTGGAAGCGACCCCAACAAGTCATGCGCTATCTTTCCGTTCTGCCGACTTCTCCACTCTCACCGAAGCAATGGATTACGCCGCTCAGGGCGAAACTGGGTCCAACTTCTACACGGGCAGAGGCGCAATCTACGCCAGCATTTCTTACCGTGAACTGCGCGAGCAAGCCATCGAGCTAGCGCACCAGCTGCTAGGCCTTGGTTTGAACAAGGGCGCCAGAGTTGCTCTAGTTGCGGAAACCAACCCTGACTTCATCCGATTTTTCTACGCTTGCCAATATGCTGGCCTCATTCCTGTGGCCTTACCTGCCTCGGTAAAGGTCGGTGCGCATTCTGCCTACGTAGCACAGCTCAAACTTTTGCTAGAAGCAAGCGATGCCTCTGTTGGCATGGCTTCTGAGGGCTACCTGCCCTTCCTTCAGGAAGCTAGCGAAGACCTAAACATGCGCATGGTCGACACGGCAGAGGCATTTTACGCACTGCCTATTAGTGCAACAGAACTACCTACCGCTCAGCCCGACGATATCTCTTACATTCAATACACTTCAGGCAGCACACGTTTCCCTCGCGGCGTGGTAATCAAGCACGCAACCGCAATGGCTAACTTGCAAGGCATTGTTAGCGACGGCCTGAAGATGAATGGCGATGACCGCATGATGTCCTGGCTGCCCTTCTACCACGACATGGGCCTGGTAGGTTTTGTCTTAGTACCGATGGCGGCTCAAGTTTCAATCGATTACCTCGACACACGCGAATTTGCGCTGCGCCCGCGCCAGTGGATGTCGCTGATGACCAAGACACGCGCCACCATCTCCTTCGCGCCCTCTTTTGGCTATGACCTCTGCGCACGACGCGTACGCGACGCTGACATAGAAAGCTATGACCTCAGCAATTGGCGTGTCGCAGGCATTGGCGCAGAAATGATTCGCCCGGAAACACTAGCGCATTTTGCACAAACCATGGCACCTGCGGGCTTTGACCAGCGAGCCTTTCTGGCCTGCTACGGCATGGCCGAATGTACGCTTGCCGTTAGCTTCTCTCCCCTCAACACCGGGTTCACCACACACCACATCGATGCCGACCACCTCTCAGAACATCACGAAGCACTACTGCTTGAAGAAGGTGAGTTTGAAGGCCGTGGCCGCCATTTCGTTAACTGCGGCGTTCCACTACCTAACTTTGAAGTACAGATACGCGACGGCAACGAAGTGCTAGGCGACTGGCAGAGCGGCGTGATCTACCTGCGCGGCCCCAGCGTCATGTCGGGCTACTTCGAACTTCCCGAAGAAACTAGCCATGCACTCAGCGAAGACGGCTGGCTCAACACGGGGGATATCGGTTATGTCGTTAATGGTGTTCTGACCATTACTGGCCGCAAGAAAGACCTCATCATTATCCACGGCCGTAACATTTGGCCTCAGGATTTAGAGCACGTGGCTGAAACACAGCCCGAAGTACGCTCTGGCGACGCCGTTGCATTTTCAGCGCCCGATCACGAGGGTGAAGAAATGTGCGTACTGATGGTGCAGTGCCGCGAGCGGGACGCAACCAAGCGCAACAACCTGGTGCGCCGCCTGACCGCGCTGGTACGCATGGAAATGAGCCTGGACTGCTATGTGCAGCTGGTACCCAACCGCTCACTGCCACGCACCTCCTCCGGTAAATTGTCTCGGGCCAAGGCGCGCCTGGACTTCATCAATACCCACAACATGGAAGACCTGAATGCAGCCGCGCAAGAGCTGCGTGTCATGGCAGCTTCCGCCTGATACCTGACGGACAAATCATTGGCGTCACTGGCGCCACCGGGTTCATCGGCTCCATCCTCTGTCAGCGCTTGATAAAACAGGGCTATGCCGTTCGCGCACTGGTACGCACTCCTTCCAAAGCACAGACACTAGAACAAATAGGCGTCACCCTGATACAAGGTGATCTTGCCAATACCGCCGCTCTGGATGATTTCGTGGCGGGTGCCAACGCCATTATTCACGGCGCCGGTGCTGTTCGAGGCAATTCTCAGGAAGACTTTGATGCAGTGAATGTTGCGGGAACCCAAGCACTCATCACAGCGCTAGACGCCAATAACCCCACAGCCAAGCTAGTGCACTTATCTTCTATTGTCGCGCGCGAACCACAGCTATCGTTCTATTCGCAAAGCAAATTCAGAGGCGAGAATACGTTCAATCAACGCAGCGACTTGAACTGGGTCATCATACGTCCACCGGCGGTCTACGGGCCTGGCGATGTTGAGATGCTACCGCTGTTTCAGACGATGTATAGAGGCCTCGCCGTCATCCCTGGCTCGCCGGATGCACGAACCTCCTTAATCCACGTGGACGACCTGGTGGCGGCTATCCTTGCAGCGCTGACCAGTGACAATGCCAGGCATCAAACCTTCCACCTTGGTGATGGTAGGGAAGGCGGCTATAGCTGGCGTGAAATCGCTTCAATCGGCGAGGAACTCTGGTCACGCCGCGTCCGCCTCTGGCAAATTCCCACCTGGCTGCTCGATGGCGTGGCTCGGGCCAACAGCCTAATCGCGAGCATAACGGGCAAAGCGCCCATGCTGACGCCCCCAAAGCTGCGAGAATTACGCCACCCAGACTGGGTGGCCGACAATGGCCACCTGACCAAAGCAACAGGCTGGGAGCCACAAACCCCGCTTAAATCCGGCCTTGAAGCGCTACAAATATCGGCACTTTGACCAAGAAAGCAGCCCCGTGACTAGGCTATAATTGCGCGTCTGAAGTAGTCATCACAGGCACCTCCCTCGTGGCGCAGTTCATCATCGGCAGCCCCCTGCGCAATCTAGCGCGCGAACACGAATCTTTGCGGAATGTTCTGTGGCGCCTGGACTACGCGCTCGTCTGGTCACTGCACGCTCTTTTACGCGCACTGCCCATTGATCTCAGTTCGCAGGCAGGCCACCGGTTAGGCCGGTGGATAGGCGCCTTAATGAAAAAGAAAAGCGGCATCTTTCGCGAGAATTTTGCCATTGCATTCCCCGAAAAATCAGCAGCAGAGCTAGATGCTCTTGTTGCTGCCTCCTGGGGCCAGGCAGGCCGAGTTCTCGCAGAATATGCACACTTACCGACGATTATTCGAGACACCACACGCCTGCATATTGAGGTGTGTGAAGAAGCAGCGATATTTGCTGATCCCGCAAAACCTGCCGTGTTTGTTACCGCACACATGAGCAATTGGGAAGTCATAGGCTGCGCAATGAGCAGGCTGGGCATACCCAGTGCAACGCTCTACTCTCCGCCCACCAATCCGTTGCTGGATCGCCTGCTAATGGATTCACGCACGGCAATGGATTGTAAATTGGTTGCACGAGACAACAGCGCCCGGCTACTGATGAAGGCACTGAAATCAGGCCGTTCAGCCTCCATGGTTATGGATCGGCGCGTCGATGATGGCAAGGGCGTAGCGTTCTTCGGCGAGGAAAAACTATCTACTATTGTGCCCGCCAAACTCGCGCTGAAGTTCGATTGCGACATGATCCCCGTGCAAACAGTGCGCCAGAAAGACGCCAGCTTTAAAGTTATTTTTTATCCACCGATTCGCCCTGCATCTGACGAACAGGACGAAAACACCCAAGCACTCAACATGACCGAACAGGCACACCAACTGTTCGAACAGTGGATAACAACCTCGCCCCAGGATTGGTTCTGCTCGAAACGACTTTGGCCCCGAGGTACACTGACCCAACGACAGGAGCGCAACCGTGGCGCGAGTATCAACTCCCATGCAGCCTGAACAACCGCACCAATCCATCCGCCTGTTCGAGAATGAACTCCTCGAACGGCTATCGCATGTGCACCCTATTACACCACTGCTCATGTGGTCGCCCATTGCTGCATGGCTTTTTTGGCGTAGCTTCAGCGTGTACGAATTAGCGGTAACGCCGGTAATCGCTATTGCCGTGCTCGGGATGTTTATCTGGACGCTCAGTGAATATTGCCTGCACCGTTTTATTTTCCACTTCCCCGCCAAAAGCAAAATCGGTAAGTGGTTTGTATTTCTTTTCCACGGCAATCACCACGAAGACCCAAAAGACAAAACGCGTCTGGTAATGCCGCCTGCAGGTGCAATCCCTATTATGGCGATACTGTATTTATTGTTTGGGCTGGTCATTCCCCAACCCTGGATTCAACCGTTCTGCGGCGGCTTCATCATTGGCTACCTCATTTATGACTATATCCACTACTCCACACACCATTTTCCAATGAAGAACCCAGTCGCAAAGTACATCAAGCACTACCACCTAAAGCACCATTTCTCTGGAGAGTCGGGCCGCTACGGTGTGAGTTCGCCTTTTTGGGATTACGTGTTCCGGACTAAGCCCGGTCAAGACTAAAGCCCAGGTTAAGACCGAGAGTTAGTTCAATGCCGCAGTACTACCTAGTACCCAAACGGCTTGCGGAGCGGGTTCCCGCTCTGGGAAGCGCTGCGCAATCTTTCGAAGCATTTGTTTTTCGCAGCATTTTTTGGCTGATACGGCGCCTGTCGTTGGCCAAGGCCACAGCCCTTGCGGGTTTTTTCTTTCGCACAACGGGGCCACTGGGCGACAAAGCAAAAAAAGCAAAAACCAATCTCGGCATTGCATTTCCCGATGCGTCTGCGCAGTGGATAGATACAACGACGCGCGGAATATTTCAACATCTGGGCATTTCCACAAGCGAACTTATAAAGCTCGAACAAATCTGGCAGGAGCGAGATCAACGCCTGGAGTTTAATCTTGAAGACGCAGCTCGAGCGCACCTTGAGCAAAAAGGCGCCGTCGTTTTTGTTTGTGCACACGTGGGCGCCTGGCAACTGACCAATTTCATTGCCGGACACATGGGGCTCAACATCAGCACAGTTTATGCACCTGAGTCTAACCCCGCGCTGCGTGACATGATGCTGGGGCTGCGTAATCACATGGGCGTGAACCTAATACCGTCTGATGCGGGCGTACGACCGCTGATTAAAGAGCTGAACAACGGCAACTGCATTGGCATGGCAATGGACACGCGCCTGAACACTGGCAAGCTTATTTCATTTTTTGGCAAAGAAGCGCTTACCAATACCACCGCTGCGCGGCTTGCGCTTCGCACAGGCGCGGCACTTATTCCGATCAACGCTGTGCGCTTACCCGGGCAGCGCTACCGCATCGACGTTTACGATCCACTGGTATGCGAAAACGATAGTCTTGATATGGATGCACAGGCTGAGGCGTTAACTGCGCGCATTAACGGGCACTTTGAAGAATGGATCAAAGCCACGCCGGATCAGTGGATATGCTTGAAGCGGCGTTGGCCTAAGGCGCATAAGCTGTAGGCCTAGACTTGCACTTCATGATCGTGGTGAGGAGCGTTCGTTCCGGCCCAGAGTGGATACGCTCTCCTAGCTCAGCGGGCTGAGATATTCGCTTGGAGAGCGTATCCACTCTGGGCCTGATTGTATTCTTCGACGACTAGAATGCGACTTTATTCAACTTCACGAATTTTTCGATATCGAGTCTTTAGGCTGAAGGTAGGCGGCGGCGACCGAGAATAGCTTTGTGGCGAGTATCTCAGCCCTCCGAGCAAGCAAAGCTATTCTCGGTCGCCGCCGCCGGGATCTAAAGAACAAACCGAATATCGTGTCTAGCTAACCAAGCCTAGGCCTAAGCCCACCCTCAAGCCGAAAGCGCCGCTTACCCCGCCCCTTAGCCGAGCCCAAGGCAGCACCACTAATACGCGCCGTGCGTAAATCACCAAACGGTGACCCAAGCCCACTGTTCACAATCAGCGCCACCGACAGATCTTGCTCAGGGTCAGCCCATGCACCCGAACCGCCAAAACCAAAATGACCAAATGCTTTACCGGGAAAGCCGCGCGTCGTTGCCACACCGTGGTATCCCAGCCGCCACCGCATATCAAAAGGAATGACCGAAAGCTTACCGGTAGGCTTCTGAAGCGTTGTTGCGTGTTCCAGCGTTTGTGACGACAACAGGCGAACACCGTCCAACTGCCCGCCGTTTGCCAACGTGGCGTACATTTTTGCCAAAGAGCGCGCTGTAAACAAACCGTTGGCTGCAGGAATGGGCACGCGTAGCGATTGCGGTGAACCGAAATCAAACTCGCTGACACCGCGCGGCGCCAGCGCGTCAAAGATACTGACCAAATCAGAATCCTGACCCATCATGCGCAGTATTTTGCTGATACCCCCTGCACCGCGCTCAAGCCTACCGCCAAGCTCCGTTTGCGAGAGTCGCTGTGTGGAATCGGGAAAGATCAATTGAGCTGCTCGCGCTAATTCTTTTTGAGGGGTACCAATAAACAGGCCGTCTAGCCCAAGTGGTTTCGCAATATCTTTTTGTACAAGGGTTGCAAACTTTTTGCCCGTAACTCGCTGCAAAATTTCACCCACCAAAAAGCCAAACGTTAAACCGTGATACCCGGTGCGCGTTCCCGGCGTATGCGCCGGTTCAGTTTTCTCGATGGCGTCGATCATATAGTCCCAATCCAGCATGCGCTCGATGTGATCAATCATCTGTCGGATATGATAGAGGCCAGACTGATGAGAAAGCACCTGGCGCACCGTGATATTTTCTTTCCCCGCCTGGCCGAACTCAGGCCAGTACTGTGCAACACGGGCATCGTAATCGATCAAACCTCGGTCGGCGTAAATATGAAACAGCGTTGCAGCAACGCCTTTGGTGGTGGAAAAACTGGGGGCCATGGTGTCACGCTGCCAAAGATCGCCATCATCGTTTTTATAGCCACCCCAGAGATCGGCAACGCACTCTCCACGGTGAAAAACACTGACTGCCGCTCCGCCACTATAGTTACGTAAAATATCCCGCAGGGAGGCCTCTACATCTGCGAAATCAGGATGAATCAAGCCATCCAGGTGAATCTTTCGAGGTAGAAGACGAGAAATCGTCATCGGCAGCTCCTTCCTATCATTATGTTTTAAACGAAGTTTTAGCACGGGCTATGCCAGAACATAACACACAACAGCGCGGTTAACGAAGACAAGTTCTTGCAACAAAGCCCGGGGGGTCGACGTCGAAAATTTACATTTTCGAGAAGAAATTGCGCCGCGCCTGACATACTATAAACAGACTCACTCTGTTTCCCGTTGCCACTTGGCCCGAGGTTTCCTATGCGTCGCCTACTCCTTATCGTTCTAGCCATAGTCGTGCTCACTGTCGTTGGCGCGGCGATTCTCATTCCGCTAATCGTCGATAAAGACAAAATTTTGGAAATCGCTTCGAATACCATTCACGAGAAAACGGGCGCGCGGCTGGCAGTGAACGGTGACACCGGAGTCTCTTTTTTCCCAACCATAGGGCTAACCGTGGGCGATACTGCGATCACCCTCCCCGATAGCAAAGAGCCGGATTTCAAAATTAGTAAACTCGATATCGGCGTTGAATTTATGCCGTTGCTCTCAGGGAATGTTCAGATCAACACATTCGCCGTCGACGGCGTTGATGCAAGAGTGGAAATGTCGGAAAAGGAAGAGGCGTTAGATACCAGCAAAATGACCGATAGCCAGCTCGATGCATTTTATGCAAAGAGACGACAGGATATTGCCCAAGCGGGCCAAGCAGCCGGTGCCGAGGCCGCATTGGCGGTGCCTTTAGCACTCAACGTCAAAAATCTCTCGGTCACTAACGCCAATATCACGCTAATAGATCCAGCCGGTGCACCGCCTACTCAGATCAATCTTAAGCGTTTAAAAGCCAGCGGCCTTAACGTTGACGGGCGCGAAGCTCCACTTTCTTTAGTCATTGAAGTTCCAGGAGATCAGCCCATTAGGGCTGAGGTAAACGTGAAGTTTGCGATCGACCAGAATACCCAAATGGCAACTATCAAAGCACTCGAAGCTGTTGTCACTGGAGCAACACCGGAACCGCTCACTCTCACAGGCGAAGGTAAAGTTAACCTCCAACGCCAAGTTGCAAACCTGGATATCAATCTAGCGATCGATGAAATTCGCGGGGAAGGCAAACTCCAGTACGCAAGCTTTGAGAGCCCACAAATAGACAGCACGCTGCACTTCAACCTGCTCGACCCGGCGATATTGCTGTTGACTGCGCCCGAAGCAGCGGCAGATGCAGCGCAATCTCAAAGCAGCGCAAGCAGTGGCGACGAGCCTTTACCACTGGATGCGCTTCGCGGGTTGGATACCAAAGCCGCCCTCACTGTTGATCAGGCGCGTTTTGGTGCGCACGCGGTTAACAATTTCAAAGCCAAAGTAAGAGCCTTGGAAGGTGTTATCAACCTCACGGAAGCCACTGGCGAGGTACATGGCGGGCAGCTTCGAGCAGCCGCCGTATTTAATGCCAAGCACACGGTTGCCACGTTGCGCACTCAAGGCGGTGTTAACAGCTTGGATATCCCTACGGCGCTGGCAGCCACGGGCAGTACAGCAGAGGTTACAGGCGCTGCCAACTTGGGTTGGGTGCTAAGCAGCCAGGGAAGCACCTCCAATGAACTTACAGGGGGTATGCGCGGTGGTATCGAACTTGATACGCGCGAGGTCGCGCTCATCGGCACAAATGTTGAACAACTACTTTGTCAGGCAGTCGCCCTCACCAATCAAAAGTCGTTAACGGCCACCTTTCCTAAGCGCACCGATGTCAAAGCGCTAGATGCCAAAATTCAACTTGCTGATGGAAAAGCCACGCTTCAACCGCTCACCGCTGAACTCGAGCACGTTGGCCTTCGCGGGTCAGGTAGCCTCGAGCTGCTCAGCCAAGAATTTGATTTCACAATGAAGGCTAGCCTTTCTAAAGCGCTGGAAGAGGTTGATGAAGCCTGCAGCGTGAGCAACAAGTTGACCTCTATCGATTGGCCAGTACGCTGCAAGGGCAATTTGGCGGGTGAACCTGCAAAGTGGTGTGGCGTGGATAGCAGCAGAATTATCAAAGATCTGGCAACGCAGGAAGCGACTAAAAAAGTGAAGAAAAAAGCCAGTAAGTTCCTTAAAGACTTTCTGAACAAAGATAAGTAAGCACCGCTATTAGAGAAGCACTATGGCAAAGATTGTCTTCTATTTAGCGACAGATAAAGAACATGCCAGCGATGCACTGACAACAGCGCTGGCATTTCCCCATTCTCAATTTGCGCAAACGCATTCGCTTTGCTGCAGCATCATGCAGCCGCGTGCTGAAGACATTTTGGCTATTCCAGCAGACAGCGAATTTCTGCGAAACCTGAGCATAGTGCTTGAAATCATTTCGCCGGCCGGCAGCCCAATACAGCCCTGGCTAAATGAGCTGCCCGCAATACTCAAACCATTACTGGCTTGCGTAAATCCTGATCAGTCATCTTTGCTTGTCGCAACGCCAAGAACATTGCAAGACACTGGCTCCAAACAACAGCGCTACCACTACCTCATGGCCCGCGCTAAACACTTTAGCCCAAGCGACTATTTGGACTACTACATGAATAGCCATTATCGGTTTGGCGTTGTCACTCCGCTGGCAAATTACATCCAAAACTACGTGGATGCGCCTACTACGACAGCGCTCGCCAGCAGGCTAGGTATGCAAGCCATCACATTCGATAATTTTTCTGAACTACAATTTGACGACATCAATGCGTACCTTCAGTGCGATGCAATTTTGGAAGCAGGCCCGGCGGCCAGCCGCGACGAAGCGCTATTTGTTGATCGCAAGCAATGCCAGAGTTTTTCAATGGATGTAGTTTTTGATTCTCGAGTGTCGTAACGTGTTGCCGACACATTGGTCAGAGAGCACGGCATGATTACGTTATACGTTTTTGCGATATCGCACTATTGCGAGAAAGCGCGATGGGCACTCGACTACACCGGCGTAGCGTACACCCTTGCGCACCTACCACCCGGCGCGCATGCACAATGGGCAGAGGAGCACGGCCTGGCCGGCTCATCGCTGCCCATACTCCACGCCCACGACAAGTACATTCAGGGCTCCAGCGCTATTGTTGATTGGGCAGACGAGCACTCGACTAACGGCAAAAGCCTTACCCCTCCGGACAGTGCCGAGGCACTGGCTATTGAAGCGCGCTGCGACGAAATAATGGGGGTTCATACTCGCAGGATGTTCTATTCAGAAGCACTCGTTGAACACCCTGAAACCGTGAAACCGATCTTTCTCAAAGACCTGTCCAGTACAGAGCGCGAATCTATGGACACGATCTGGCCCATAGTACGTGAAGCGATGATTCAGCGAATGGATTTGGGCAAAACGCAGGGAGAGGAATCACGTCAGCTCCTTGAAAAAGAGCTGGATTGGTTGGACGCTCTGTACGCGGATGGCAGGCGCTTTCTCTGTTCAGATAGATTCAGCCGGGCCGATCTTACCGTTGCCAGTTTACTGTCGCGCACTTCCGGTGCACCTGAACATCCGGCAGCGAAGTTCATGACCTTACCGCCAGGCATGTCAGCGATAGCAGAACAATGGCAACCCAGACCGACTATTCAAAGAGCGCGCGAAAATTACCGAGAGTTTCGATTCATTTGATTAGGCGCTTGCTTGTCAGCGTATCGCGTACATAAGGCGAATATTCTTGACCGCAGGGCTATTCTTCACGCTAGCGAGGGAATTTCTGTACATGGCGATGAGCAACTGACGCCGCACACTTTCTCTGACAAACTGCGGGCAGAAGAAGGTGTCCAGCGCGCTATCTAACGGCCGTTTGCGCAGAATCACGCGATTTGGGATTCTCTACCGCATCTCTTACAATAATGTTCCACCCTGAGTGGCAGAGCGCACAACAACATTCAGGCACAAAAATAGTGCCTAGCGATAACTATAAAAGCAGTACTACGGAGCACCGTTTCATTTTACAGGCACTCACAGGCTTTTCTAAAGCACTAGCCCGATCACCCGCTACGTCTGGTTTTGTGATGGCTGCTGCCGGTATTGCGGTCTGGTTTTTTCTGGAGAAACTGGCCGAGCGGCTTGGCGCCGGCGCTTTGAACCCTTTGATCGATGGCGTGTTTGTGTTCCTGTTGCTGATGCAGGCAGGTTACTTTCTTTCTGTCATACCGCTACTTCGCCGAGCAGGGCTAGACTGCGTAAGTGAACTCAAACCCTCGCTGGAGACATCTGATGCTGAATGTGAGGCTCTAATACAGCGCTTCAGCGCCAAAAAAAAACCCATACAACACTGGTCTGCAATAGCCGCATTAGTAATCACCGTTGTGATGCAAGAATCCCAGTTCGCGCGATTCTCTCTCTGGTTATCAAACCCCGATCTGGCCCTGGGCGAGTTCTGGCTAATTGGTACTGTCTGGATTACCTGGACGCTCGCGCTCTCCACCATCACCTTGCTTATCGTCGACGTAGCCGCGGTCCAGCGTCTGGGGCGTGATTACGTATCAGTTGATCTCATGCGCATAGAGCAGCTTTCCGTTTTTTCGCGATACGGCCTTAGGCTCGCCAGCTTTGTTGTCACATTAATGGCCCTGTGGGCTGCAAGCGCAGTGCTTTTTACCTCATTCGTGGAGATAAGCTGGGCTGAGGGCTCGCTATGGACGGGCATGCTACTGGTCGGTATCTACACCGCACTCTCTATCACTGTCTTTGTGCTACCCCAATTGGGAGTAAGGCAACGTATACGCAGTGAAAAAGGACGAGTGTATAGCCAGCTAACGCAAATGCTACCTGACGGCCGGCAAGCTCTGATGGAAGCAGACTCCAACCCTGAAAGACTGGCCGCACTGCTGAGCAGCAGAAACCAAATTCAAGCGCTTCCCGAATGGCCAGCCGGTCAACATACGCATATTCGGCTGGCGATGTACTTGATGGTCCCCCTGTTGTCGTGGAGTGCTGCAGCATTGGTCGAAGAAGCCATCCAGAGACTGATAAACTAGCCACTGTCTCAGCCGTGTATTTTGCCGCTATACTGGCCTCACATCTTCGCCAGCCAGCCGCTTCCCAAACACATGTTGTTAGCCAACTCAGGACCTAATCTCTATGACGATAGCACGTACTTTGATTCTTTTCGTTTCTCATGGCGCAGCACTAAGCATTGGTTTTGCACTGGGTATATATGCGCTTCCTATTCTTACCGCCCCAGAATCACCCTCTACGGAGCAAGTGCAGGCGGTTAGCGAACAAGCCGCATTCACCGGGGTTTTTACGAAAGACCTTGAAGGTAGTGATGCACTGCACTGGGGCGAAGGCGAGGTCGCGATAAGCGCTTCCACCATATCTTTAATGGGGGAGCTAGCACCGGGCCCAGATTACAAACTGTATCTCTCCCCTACCTTCGTTGAAACCGAAGCTGACTTCATCCAGGCTAAACCCAGTATGCAGCTCGTTGGCGACATTAAAACTTTCGAAAACTTTCTCGTTAACGTGCCGGCAGACATTAACATCACCGGTTTCAACACCGTGATAGTCTGGTGCGAATCCTTCGGACAATTCATCACCGCTGCGCGCTACCAGTAACCGCAGCGCCTTGTTCTGCACGCCAATCGGCTAACCTGCAACAGTGGAGAAATAACATGCGCCAACTAACCGGACTGGATGCGTCCTTTTTGTATCTAGAGACTCCCAATGCGCCAATGCACATTTCCAGCCTCTCTATTTACGATCAGTCCACCGCAAAGGGCGGCACAGTCCGTTTTAAAGAAATCATCGATAACACCGCCAAGCGCATGGCAGGGTTGCCCGTAATGACCCAGAAGTTGGTGAACGTACCTCTCAATTTGGATCACCCCTACTGGGTAACCGATGGTGCTTTTGATCCGGAATTTCACATTCGCCATATCGCTTTACCGAAACCGGGCGACTGGCGTCAGCTGTGTATTTTGGTGTCGCGCTTGCATGCACGGCCATTGGATCGCAAGCGGCCGCTATGGGAGCTGTACGTTATCGAAGGCCTGGACAATGTCGAGGGAGCGCCAAAAGGAAGCTTCGCGATGTTCTCTAAAACACATCACGCGGCGATTGATGGTACCTCTGGTATGGAGATGACGGCAGCAATTCACGACCTGTCTGCCGATTACAAGAGCGGGCAAAAAGACACCACTATCCGCGTCGACAACGAGCCCTCAACACTTGAGATGCTGCTAAGGTCGCAAATAAACACCATTCGCAAACCATTTCATTTACTTAGCGTAGCTCGCAACACTGTGCCGGGCATGGCTAAAGCAGTCGCAGGACTCTCTCGAGGCAAGCTGAGTAGAGTTAGTGATGTGCCGCGCACGAGGTTCAATGGCGTGGTTTCGCCGCACAGAGTTTTCAATGCTATTAACGTGCCTTTGGACGACATCAAAGCTATCAAAAACTCCCACCCCGGCGCGACAGTAAACGATGCTGCAATCACAATCGTAGGTGGTGCGCTACGAAAGTACCTCAGCGCACACAGTGAACTACCCGATGCTTCGCTAGCTGCCATGGCACCCGTCAACATCCGATCAGACAAAGACAAAACAGGCGGCAACATCGTCTCGACACTCACTGTGCGGGTTTGCAGTGACATAGAAGATGCCATGGAACGCCTGAAGGCGGTGCACGAAGGTACACGCAATGCCAAGGAATACAACAATGCGATAGGCGCTAAGGCGATGACAGACTATTCACAGTTCATTCCGTCTACGCTAACTGCGCAAGGCGCTAGACTCGCCAGCCGCTGGGGGCTCGTGAATCGCGTAAAGCCAACGTTTAACTGTGTCATTACCAATGTGCCTGGGCCGCCTATTCCTCTCTTTAGCACCGGCGCACAAATGGTCGCCACCTACGGCACTGGGCCAGTCACCGACGGGCTTGGCCTGTTCCACGTAATCAGTAGCTACTGCGGCCAATTCATGATCAGTGCAACCTGCGATAGGGAGATGATGCCAGACCCCGATTTTTACAAACAGTGCTTACTAGAGAGCTTCGCAGAGTCTCTGGCCGCGGCAAAACAGGCAGAGCCAAAAAAAGCTCGCAAACGTAAGCCAAAGAAGACGCGGAAAGCGGCCTAGTAGAGTAAAGACCGGACAATTAAGAACCAGCAGCTTTCAAACGCTCGGCCTCCAACCGTTCGCCCTTGGCCAAATCAGCAGGCAGGTGGCGAGCAGCTAGCATGTAAAGAAGTATAGAGGGAGAGCCGATGATACCAACGGTCAGCATGGCATAACGCAATGCATCCGCCCCAAAGTAATTTGAATAATAGTCGCTTAACAACCCAGCCGTTAACGGGCCCAGCCCCAATCCCACCAGATTCAGCACAAAAAACAGGATCGCCGAAGTCAATGCACGCATTGAAGGCGGTACCAGCGAATGCGAAATAGCCAGGCAAGGGCCCAGGTAAGTATTGATAACAATGGTGACAAAAAACATGAAAGCAATCGCAAGCGTTGTATTGTCTGTGAGCAAATAAGGAAAACCCAGCGGCACACTGATGGCTCCGCAGATAGCCGGCAGCCAGAGATACCAGCGCTTGTCATCCACACCATATTTGTCGGCAAGATAGCCGCCAAGAAATGTTCCAATAAAGCCGCCACCCCCGCCAAAGATGGCCAGAATAATACCCACTTCACTCATCTCTAAGCCGTGGCTACGCACCATGAAGGAAGGTGCAAAGTTCCCACTGCCGTAGCCTACAAAAGCTGTCAACCCGGCGGCACCCGCCAGATACCAAAATGAACGATAGCTCTTCAGTAAGTTAAGCGTTTCATTCAGAGTTGGCTTATAGCTAGCAGTGTCACCCGATTCCCATCGCCCTCGGGGCGGTTCGCGCACAGTGAGCACAAAAACAATGGCAAACAAAACCCCGGGAATGCCCACCGCCATAAAGGCCACTCGCCACCCATACACCTGGCTGACAAATCCACCGATGATAAAACCCAGAAGAATCCCCACATGCACGCCGGTGGAATAGATTGCAAGCGCAGTACCGCGTTTTTCGGGTGGATAGTAATCGCTGATCATTGAATGCGCTGGCGGGCTACCACCCGCCTCGCCAATGCCAACACCGATGCGCGCCAGTAACAAATGGGTATAGCTTTGCGCAAAGCCAGAAAGCGCGGTCATTCCGCTCCATACAGTCAGTGCACCGGCGATAATGTTTCTACGGTTTGTGCGATCGGCCCAATACGCAATTGGAATTCCTGCGGTGATATACACTAGCGCAAACGAAAAACCGCTGAGCAAGCCCAACTGTGCATCACTTAAACCAAGTTCCATCTTGATCGGTTCTTGCAGAATCACAAGAATCTGTCGATCAACAAAATTGAATGCATAAACCAGCGTGAGCATGAATAACCCGTAGCGCGCTACACTGTTACTAACCGGACTACCGCTAGCGCGGTCAGCTACGCGTTCTTTTGTCTGCTTAGTCACTCAGCTATCCTTTTCACTTTATTAGAATATAGTACTAAACAAGGGCCCCACTATGACTTACTCCACCTTACGCTACGAAGTAGCCGACAGCATACTGACATTAACACTAAACCGTCCAGATCAGTTGAATGCGTTTACTGTAGAAATGGCGCACGAACTTATTGATGCATTTAACACGGCTAGCGAAGATGATGACGTTCGTGTCATTGTGGTTACCGGTGAAGGTCGCGCGTTCTGCGCTGGCATGGATTTGTCTACCGCTGGCAACGTTTTCGGCCTAGACGAAAGCATTGAACCCACGCTGTTAGAATTGGAGCAACATTTCGATGACGAGGATTTTATCGCCGGCGTTCGTGATACCGGTGGTCGCGTCACTCTCGCAATTTACGAGTGCAAAAAGCCGATAATCGCTGCAATCAATGGTGCGGCCGTGGGCATAGGCGCCACAATGACCTGCGCAATGGACATCCGTCTCGCGTCAGAAAATGCGCGAATCGGTTTCGTATTCAACAAAATTGGCGTCACACCAGAGGCCTGCTCCACATGGTTTCTGCCACGCATCGTTGGTATTTCTCAAGCACTGGAATGGGCATACACTGCAGAAATACTCAAGCCAGACGCCGCCAAAGCGGCGGGGTTAGTCAAGTCAGTCGTTCCCGCCGATTCGCTACTTGAAGAAGCCTACGCACTGGCAGCCAAGATTGCAGTACATAGTCCTGTGTCCATCGCCCTGACGCGCCAGATGATGTACCGCAATGCAGCACAGTCGCATCCAATTGAAGCGCACAAAATAGACTCACTTTCGATGTATTACTCAAGCACCAGCAGCGGAAAGGAAGGTGTTGCCTCCTTTCTGGAAAAGCGCGCCCCAATATTCGATGATAAGGCTTCGAGCGACATGCCTTCCTTCTACCCGTGGTGGGAATAGAAGCGAATATCTAACGCTACAAAACTATGCTAAAACCATCGGGTAGTTGGCACAAAGTCTTATGTGCATGGCACTGTTCCCCATGTAGCGCCTAAACCGATGCCTTAACATAGTCAGTAATCAGAACACTGCGGAGTATGAGCGCGATGTCAGACACTGCCTTAGAAAAAGTCCTACGCATTGGCGGCGCCAGTGGTTTCTGGGGCGATGCTGCACGCGCCACACCGCAGCTTCTGAGCACGCCCAACCTGGACTATATCGTTTACGATTATCTGGCAGAGATCACCATGTCGATAATGGCACGTGCCCGCGCGAAGAATGATGCGAAAGGGTATGCCGGCGATTTTGTAACAGCAGCAATGGCGCCCAACCTGAAGGCGATTGCAGAGCGCGGTATCAAAGTGGTTTCCAATGCCGGCGGGGTCAATCCCAGAGCTTGCGCGGATGCATTGAGCACTATCATCACCGAGCAAGGCCTTGATCTCAAAGTGGCGTGTATTGTCGGTGACGATTTATTGCAAAACGTATCGGCTTTGCAAGATGCAGGCACCAAGGAAATGTTTAACGGCGCCGAGTTCCCACCCACTGAAAAGGTGCTTAGCATTAATGCCTATCTAGGCGCGTTTCCCATCGCCAGCGCCTTAGAGATGGGTGCAGACATCGTAATAACCGGCCGCTGTGTAGATAGCGCGGTGACTCTTGGCGCGTGTATACATGCCTTTGGCTGGAGCCGGGAAGATTTCGACAAGCTGGCAATGGGTTCTTTGGCCGGCCACATTTTGGAATGTGGCCCACAGGCCACCGGCGGCAACTTTACTGACTGGGAGTCTGTACCCAATATCGCACAAATCGGTTATCCCATTGCCGAAATTACTGCCGATGGCAGTTTCATCTGCACAAAACCCGAAGGCACCGGTGGCTTAGTCAATGTCGGTACGGTTGCAGAGCAAATGCTCTATGAAATCGGCGACCCACAGGCGTATCTACTGCCAGATGTCGCTTGTGATTTTTCTACGGCTAAGCTCGAAAGTATCGGTACAGATCGCATCCGCGTCACGGGGGCTACAGGGCGCCGCCCACCGAACACCTATAAAGTCAGTGCTACCTATATGGACGCGTTTCGCGGTGGCACGAATATGACTTTCTACGGCATGGACGCAGCCAAGAAAGCACGAGCGTTAGGCGAGGCCATATTCACCGCGTCTAGAAGCACGCTCGATAGCGTTGGTTTGCCAGACTTCGAAGAAACCAGTATTGAGTTACTGGGAGCCGAAAGTCAGTACGGCGCTTTCAGCGACATAGAAAATCCGCGCGAAGTTGTTATGAAAATTGCAGTCAAACACCGCGAGTTATCTGGTGTTGGCATATTCCTTAAAGAAGCCGTTGGCCTTGGCCTTGCAACCCCTCCTGGGCTCAGTGGTTTTGCAGGCAGCCGGCCAAGCCCCTCACCAGTTGTTCGGCTGTTTTCATGCCTTGTACCCAAAGCAGACGTTTCGGTTGCCATAGAAATGGAAGGCAAAACCACACCCTGTGCAGAAGCGTTTGGTGCTGAGTTTGATGCCGCTAGCCTACCCAGGCCAACCATACCCACAGCGCAGGAGCGAGAAAACATGGTAGAGCTGCCATTGATAGCGCTGGCGTGGGGGCGCAGCGGCGACAAAGGCGACAAAGCCAATGTCGGCATCATCTCTCGTGACCCTCGCTGCTTACCCTATATCTGCGCCAGCTTGACCGAAGAGGTGGTAACAGAACGGTTCGAGCATTTCTTGGCAGACACCGCACCTGGAAACGTTGAACGATTCCTTATGCCGGGATCAAACGCCATCAATTTTCTATTACACGATGTCCTAGGCGGCGGTGGCGTTGCCAGCATTCGCAACGACCCTCAGGGCAAAGGCTACGCACAGCTGCTACTCGCTGCACCCATACGACTACCCAATGCAATAGCGGAGACGCTGTAATGGCCGTTTTCAATTCCAAGATCAATACCAACTCAGATTCCTTCGCAAAAAATCGAGAGGAAATGTTAGCGCTTATAGATCAACTAGATAATCTAAATGCCCGTGGCGCTATGTTGTCTGAAAAACGCAAACCCCGATTTGAAGCACGCGGGCAACTTACGCCGCGCGAACGTCTTGCAAGACTTTTAGATCCGGGCATGCCCTTTCTAACGATCGGCAATCTCGCGGGTTATCTGCTCGATTCCAGTGATCCCGAAAAATCGATTCCCGGCTCTACGATTATTTCGGGCATTGGTTTTATTGGCGGCGTCAGATGCGTCGTGGTCGTTGACGACAGCGGCATTCAGGCGGGCTCACTAACAGAGGCGGGAGGTTACCGGGTTAGGCGCTCAGAAGAAATTGCTCTGGCGCAAAAGCTGCCATTCGTCCATCTAGTAGAGAGCGCTGGTGGCGATTTGCTTAACTACACGGTAGAAGGCTTCTCGGTAGGCGGCGCGCTGTTTGGAAACCTCGCCAAGCTCAGCAAGGCCGGAATACCTGTTATCTCAATACTGCATGGCTCATCCACGGCAGGCGGCGCGTACATGCCGGGCCTTAGTGACTATGTTATAGCGGTGAAAAATAATGGCAGGGCATTTCTTGCCGGACCTCCATTGCTAAAGGCTGCTACCGGCGAAATTGCCACCGAAGAAGAGTTAGGCGGCGCCCAGATGCACGCTACGGTATCTGGCTTGGCAGAGTATTTAGCTGAGAATGACGGCCAGGCAGTGCAGATGTGTCGCGAGCTTGTGCAACGGCTACAGTGGAACAAAGACTGTGAGTTGCCGCGCACCAACCAGTATGATGAACCCATTTACGACCCAGATGAATTGGCCGGCGTGATTCCCTGTGACTACCGTACACCCTACGACATGCGCGAACTTGTCGCCCGTACTGTTGATGGCTCCGATTTTATGGATTTTAAGCCTGGCTATGGCGCTGCTACGGTTTGTATTCAAGCGCAAATATACGGGCAGCCCTGCGGAATTCTGGGTAACAACGGACCCATTGATCCCGAAGGTGCCACCAAAGCCACTCAGTTTCTGCAGCTGTGTGATCAGTCCAACATTCCTATGCTGTTTTTGCAAAACACCACTGGCTATATCGTAGGTACAAAATCTGAGCGCGCGGGAATGATCAAGCATGGTTCGAAGATGATTCAAGCGGTACAGAATTTAGAAGTACCCAGAATCACTTTAATGACCGGCGCAAGTTTTGGCGCAGGCAACTACGGCATGTGCGGCCGGCACTTCGACCCAAACTTTCTCTACTCGTTTCCCAACGCCAAAACCGGCGTGATGGGCGGTGAGCAGGCGGCCAAAACCATGTCTATGGTAGCGCGAGGAAAGGCGGCGGCAACCGGACAGGAAGCTGATGAAGAGGCGCTGTCAAAACAGGAAGCACGTATTACGCATATGTTTGACAGCCAATCCAGCGCCTTTTACACCTCGGGCCACATGCTGGACGATGGCATGATTGACCCTCGACATAGTCGACAGACGCTAGGGTTTCTGCTCCAAACGGTTTGGGAAACCCGCCATCGCAGTGTACGGCCAAATAGTTTTGGCATAGCACGCATGTAAGAGAACTATTGAACGGAGTATTGGCAGTGAACTTACCCGAAACAAACGATTTGATTTTGGAACATACCGGTAGCGTACTCACCGTCTGGTTTAATCGCCCCGAGAAAAAGAACTCGCTTTCTGCCGAAATGGTAGATGACTTACACGCCGTATTAGACGCGGCACGCGGTGAACCCACTTTGCGTACGATCATAGTGCGCGGTAAAGGCAATGTATTCTGCGCCGGTGGCGACATTAAGGGGTTTAAATCTGACCTACAGGGCGGTGAACCCAATGAAGAAGATGTTGCAGCCGGTAACCGGTTGTTCGGTGACCTAATGATCAAGCTCAACGAGCAACCTCAGGCAGTAATCATGCTCGTTGAGGGTGCGGCCATCGGCGGCGGGCTTGGGCTAGCATGCATCGGTGATGTCACAGTTGTCACCCGCGACGCGAAATTCAGGCTGTCAGAAACCAGCCTGGGTATTCCACCCGCACAAATTGCACCCTTCGTCACTGAACGCGTAGGCCTTACTCAGGCCAGAAGACTGATGCTTACTGGAGCGCGTTTTAAAGGCGAAGAGGCTGTGCGATACGGAATTGGTCACATACTTGCTGAAGACACCGCAGACATGGAGGTCAAGTGTCAGGAAGTACTCGAGCAGATTGCTCTGTGCGCACCTGGCGCGAACGCGATCACCAAGAGTATTGTTTTTGAGGCGACGCGTTCGCCTCGCGCCCAAGCATTAGACTTTGCCTCGCGCGGGTTTGCCAAATGCATGCTCAGCAACGAAGGCCGTGAAGGGGTGGCTGCGTTTGTCGAAAAGCGCAAACCTAACTGGGCAAACCACTAAACACCGACCTTGAATACAGCGGAGAAACGAATGACCAGATTTACCAGCATCCTGGTGGCCAACCGCGGTGAAATTGCCTGCCGCGTTATCCGTAGCGCGAAGGCAGAAGGCTACCGTGCAATCGCTGTATATTCAGAGGCTGATGCAGGTGCACCGCATGTGCAGATGGCAGACGACTGCGTGTGTATCGGGCCGGGGCCGGTCAATGAATCCTACCTGGTCACAGAGAACATCTTGGAGGCAGCAAGATCGACAGGTGCCAACGCGATTCACCCTGGTTACGGATTTCTGAGCGAAAATGCTGATTTTGCGCGCGCATGCCAAGATGCTGGGCTGGTATTTATTGGCCCAAGCCCTGAAGCTATTCAATTGATGGGCAACAAAGCAGCGGCAAAAACCAGGATGCTTGAAGCGGGCGTACCCTGCGTACCCGGTTATGAGGGTGAAGACCAGAGCAATGAGGCTCTGATTCAAGCAGCGCAGAACATCGAGCTACCTATTATGGTAAAGGCAGCTGCCGGAGGCGGTGGCCGTGGCATGCGACTTGTTGAAGAACGCAGTGAGCTCGCCAATGCCTTAGACCTTGCGCGCGCTGAGGCGCTATCAGCATTTGGCAACGGCGAGCTAATTCTTGAACAGGCTATTCTTCGACCGCGCCACGTTGAAATACAAGTGTTCGGCGACAGCCTGGGCAATATCATCCATCTCGCTGAACGTGATTGCTCTGTACAGCGACGCCACCAAAAAGTGATCGAAGAAGCGCCCTGCCCAGTGATGACCGATACCTTGCGCGAAAAAATGGGAGCAGCAGCGGTGGCAGCTGCGCAAAGCATCCACTATTGCGGCGCTGGCACGGTCGAGTTTTTATTAGACGAAAACGGTCAGTTCTTTTTTCTGGAAATGAACACCCGCCTACAAGTAGAGCACCCCGTTACTGAGCTCATAACCAATCTGGATTTGGTAGCGCTGCAAATTCATGTTGCGCAGGGCGAGCCTCTGGGTATTGCACAACGAGACATTCAACTATCCGGGCACGCTATCGAGGTACGGCTCTACACTGAAGACCCTATACAAGACTTTATGCCTACCTCAGGCAAAGTCGATCTGTGGTCAGCGCCGCACGGAATAGGCGTTCGTGTAGATCACGGTATTAGCACCGGCCAGATTATCTCGCCTTTCTACGACCCAATGGTTGCCAAGATTATCGCAACCGGCGCTACCCGAGAAATTGCAAGAACGCGGTTAATCAACGCTCTTAGTAGTACCGTTCTATTCGGCCCGAAACATAACCGCGACTTTCTCGTTAAGTGCCTACAGAAACAAACCTTCGCCAGTGGCGAGGCAACAACGGCCTTTATTACAGAAGAGTTCAGCGATGGCGAAATTGCCGACAAGGCGCCGAGCTTTGTACAAAGTGCCACGGCGGCGGTGATCGAGATAAACCTGGAATATCAACAATGTCTTGAAAGCGCAGTGATTGTTGCTCCACAACTACGCAATTGGGCTAGCGCCGGGGCCTTAGTATCGCGCAAGCAATACGAGCACGACGGCGCCCTGCATGATCTATCGGTCATACCGCAGGGCAGTAATCGCTATCGCGTTGTATCAGGGGAAAACAGCTGTGAGATAAACGTTGTAAACATCACCGACGACAGCGCAACTGTTCAAGTAGATGGCCGGCAGAGTTCGGTTCGCTACCTATTGGCTGCACCAGGAAAATTGCATCTGTGCATTGATGGATATGCGGCTACCTATACCGATCTCATCGTGCGAGATGGCAAAGCTGAATCAAACCAAGGCGGTAGCACCATCATAGCGCCTATGCATGGCTTGCTGTTAGAAGTGCGGGTTACACCCGGCGACACGGTTGCAGCCGGCCAAACGCTTGCGGTGCTGGAGGCGATGAAAATGCACTACGAAATTGAAGCAACTTGTAGCGGCGAAGTGACTGAGGTAATCGCCACAGCCGGCAATCAGGTTGCAGCGGACGAAGTGCTCATAGAGATTGACTTTGAAATTGAGAGAGAGAAAGAGGAGTAGGAAGCGCCTTCTCCCTAAAGAGCAAATACTCAACTCCCGACAACGGCATCCTGCGCCATTTCAAGTTCATGATTTTCTATCCATGCTTCAAGTTCATCAACTGGCAGCGGCTTACTAAACAAAAACCCCTGTATTAGCGACTTACCCATTTCGTTCACTACCTGCATTTGTTCAGTGGTCTCCAGGCCCTCCACCACCACCTTTAAACCAAGCGCCTGTGCCATGAGGAACACTGTATTGGTGATAACTCTGTCGTCCATATTGTCGACCAAATCGACGATGAAACTGCGGTCGATTTTTAGGTAATCAATGGGTAGTTTTTTCAAATAACTTAAAGAGGAGTAGCCAGTACCAAAATCATCAATAGCGATCTCAGCTCCCATCGAACGAATTTCGTGCATCCACTCTACTCGGCTGGCGCTTGTCGTCATGATCGAACTCTCGGTCAACTCTAATACCAAACGGCCTTTTCGTCGATCAATTCGCGACAACATATTTGTTGTCTTGGTAAGAAAGTCGTCCTGCCGCATTTGGAGGCCAGAGACGTTAACAGCACACTTAAAGTTCTCACCGTACATTTCTGCCCAAACTGCCAACTGCCTCATAGCGGTCTCTAGCACCCAATCACCCAACGGCACAATCAAACCGGATTCTTCTGCTACATCGATAAACTCTCCTGGAGCAAGTAAACCTCGCTTGGGGTGCTGCCAGCGCACCAAGGACTCAACGCCCTCAATGCCACCGGTAGTGCCGTCAATTTGTGGCTGATAGTGCAAAACAAACTCTTCCCGCTCCAACGCCTTGCGCATTTCGTTTTCGAGCGTCAGGCGGTCCAGCGAATTCATGCCACTCTCACGACTGTAGTAGGCATAATTGTTTTTACCGAGCTTCTTCGCCGCGTACATTGCATGATGTGCGCGCTGCATGAGCACATCCAGACAATCACCATCGTCCGGATAGAGGGCGATTCCCATAGATGCTGTAATATTAAGTTCTTGGCCTTCAAGGTTGTACGGCTGAAAAATCGAGCTCAGGAGTCTATCCGCCACGCGGGCAGGAACAACAGAGCCATCGAAATCAGTTAACAAGATAAGAAATTCGTCTCCACCAAGCCTTGCCAGCTCAAGATGTGCATTATCACTAGAGAGATCAGCAGTTAGCCTTGCCACCGAATCACTCTCGCGAACCTGAGAGGCTAGTCGCGTCGTTACCTGCTTTAATAGAACATCACCCTGAGCATGCCCAAACGCATCATTCACAGATTTAAAACCGTCGAGATCAATAATACACACTGCACAGGCTTCATCTGCTCGACGAGCCTTGGAAAGCGCTTTGTGCACATGGCTTTCGAACAAACGCCTGTTTGGCAACCCGGTAAGATCATCGTAGTAGGCTAGCTGATGCAGCCTCTTCTCTGTCTTTTTGCGTTCTGTAATGTCTTGAAAAATGCAGATAAATGTTTGCGATTGATCCTCTGTATTGGAAAGCACAATACCTTCAACCGGATAGACCGAACCATCACAGCGCCGCAGATGCAGGTTCAGCGTTATCTGCTGCTGTGTTTCAAGTTTTTCCAGCTCTTCTGCCAGATCTTGCTCCGAAAAATCTGCAACAATCTCTGAAAAACGAAGCTGCTGTAACGTTGCCGCGTGATAGCCAAGGTTACGATCTGCGCTAGCATTCACGCTTGTCACCCGATGATCACGCGAATCAAATGCAATAATTTCGTTAGAGGATTTGTCCAGCGTTTTACTAAGTCCTGCAGCTTTACGCTGGCTCGAAAACGCGTCTGATGCTCGCAGGCTGTAACGCACACGATGACGCAATATAGGCCAGTTGATTGGCTTACTGCTGAAATCCCAAGCTCCGGCGGCGTAAGCGCTATCGACAGCGGCTACATCATCTCTACCTGTAAGCATAATAATTGGTGTATTTTCAAAGGCGGGCATTGCACGAATTGCTGTGCATGTTTCAAACCCATCAATCTCTGGCATCATGATATCTAACAGCACAAGATCGGGTTTTATCTCCGCTATCTTTTCTAGGGCTTGTGTGCCTGAAGGTACGGTAAACACGCGCATTTCTTCGTCGACCAGTGCCTCTTCTGCCAAAAATAAGACAGCTGGATCATCGTCAACAACGAGTATGTTTTTCACCGTCACATCCGGTGTATTGTTCTCACTAGTCATCCTTTCGCTCCTTGCGAAGAGCCGCACACACCGCATCAAACTCTGAAACAACAGCCTGGCATTGCGCAGCGAGATCTACGGCTCCGCCGGCGCGAGCGGCGGCTTCAACCTCAGCGCATAGCGAAGAAAAATCCAGCGCCCCCAAATTGGCGCTGCTGGATTTTAGTGTGTGTGCACTTAGTTCAATGGCGCCCAAGTCGTTTTCAGCGCTGGCTTTTTCAAGCTTTTCTATCAGGTCAGGTGATGAGTTTAAATACACGTCAATCAACCGTGTCAAAATATCTGGCTGGCCTTCTCTCTGCATCTGCCGAACCCTATCCAGTGACTCGGAGTCAATTGCGACAGCAGAAGACGAATTGTTTGAACCCGATTCAGAACTCATATCAGTACCTAGTAGTTTTTCAATCGCTTCGCCAAGCGCATCTGAACTGAAGGGCTTAGAAACATAACCGTCCATACCCACCTCAAAACAACGATCTCTATCGCCTTCCATAGCATTGGCAGTTAACGCCAGTATCGGTATAGGAGCGCCTGAATAGGAGAGCACCGCCTTATCGCGAATTTTTCTGGTCGCCTCAAAACCGTCCATTACAGGCATTTGACAATCCATAATGACAAGGTCAAACGTGGTTTCGTTCAATTTTTCCAGAACTTTTTCACCGTTATCCACAAGTACACAACGGCAACCGAAGTTCTGCAATACCATTTCAATGAGCTGCTGATTAACGGGGTTGTCTTCCGCAACCAGAACGTGTGCATCGAATTTCACTTTCCACCCCTGCTGCCGGATCGGCTCGACTAAGTAATTTTTATTGCTTTTAGTAAGCGGCTTTTCTGTCAAAGCGCGCACTATTTGAAGAAACAAGTCGTCCCGCAAAACCGGCTTCGCAAGATAACAACTTATACCCACAGCAGCGAGATCGCCCTGTGATTTCATCTGTGTCATTGAACTGAGCATGACTATGAGAGGCGCCCCAAATTGCTCGCCCGTAGAAATCGCTTCTGCCAGCTCAAAGCCGCTCATCCCAGGCATGTGGCTATCCAGTATCAATACATCGTAGCCACCACCATTACTTGCTTCCTGCTCAAGTACACACAAAGCCTCTTCACCACTGTATACAGCCAACGAAATTGCCCCCCACCCGCTGGCATGAGAAAGCAAAACCTCACAGTTGGTTGCATTATCGTCAACGATTAGTATTTTCTTGGATTTCAGCGGGGAACCCGTCTCTTCGACGCCCAGATCAACTAAGTTAGCTGATCGCTTGAGCTGTACAGGAAGAGTGAACCAAAACTCAGAACCATGACCTTCGCTACTTTCAAACCCAATATCGCCGCGCATCAGCTCTACTAAATATTTGCTAATTGCCAACCCAAGACCCACACCTGGGAACTCTCTTGTAGACGATTTATCTAATCGCCCAAACTCGGCCAACAGCTTTTCTTGTTGGCTAGGTGAAATACCAGGGCCGGTGTCTGCAACATTAAACTTGAGTATCGCTAGTTCTTTTTCTGCCTCCCACCAAGTCCGTTCACAGCTAATGCTCAGAACAACCTGGCCTGCGCTGGTAAATTTGATGGCATTACCAATGAGATTGATAAGTATTTGGCGAATGCGCCGATCATCGGCAACAATCCCGCCAGATATTTCGTCTTGCTCAACGGTGATGTATTCAAGACCTTTGCGGTGAGCAGACTCAGCCACCACGGCATTTACATCCCTAACAAGAGACGAAACAGAAAACAGCTTTTCGTTCAGTTGAATTTTTCCCGAACCTATTTGAGAAAAATCTAAAACGTCATTCACTACGTTAACTAGCGCGCTGGACGAGGTTTTAATCGTATCGACTAGTTGATGTTGAGCCTGGTTCAGCTCGGTTCTTAATAAAAGCTCCGTCATACCCACAACGCCATTCATTGGCGTTCTAATCTCATGGCTCATACTGGCCAGAAATTCACTTTTGCGCCTCGCTGTTAGCAGAGCCTCATCTCGCGCGTTTTCCAAACTCAGATGAGCCTCACCCAGCGCGTTTTGCATAAAAGCAAATTCCTGGGCCAATTCCCCCAACTCATCATTGCGCCCCAAATCAGTTGCAAGAGACAGATCTCCTGTACGGCGAATGACAGCCATATGCATTTTTAGCGTCTTGATCGGCTCAACGACCAGCCATCGAATCGACAGCCAGGTGAGCAAGACAAAGAGGGAACTCATAATCGTCAAAAACGCAAATGAGAGCTGCTGTATGCCGCTGCCCATGTTGGTGATCATTCGCGGTGTTCTGGTTTCTAACTCAAGAGTGTATTGATCGAAAACGTCACGAAGCCGTTGCTCACTTACAATAGTTTCCGACTTATATAGGTACTCCACCGGGTGACTAGGTAGATATCTGGCCGTCGCTCCGGGCAGGGTTGGAAAACCCATAGGGTCTTCCTGCTTTACTGGAACCAACGAAAAATCGACTCCAATACGCTCACTGAATGCCTCGCGGCGAGCCGTTGTCAGATATCGCCCAATGAGAAAGTAGCCTGCCTCAGCACCGGAACCGTCTGTTTCGTGCACGGGCTGCATGGCCACTAATACGATGCCTCGCTCTCCCTCTACAATGCCACGCACGTCACCAAGCTTACGGTTGCGCTGAACAAATGCTCGACCTCGGGAACTCAGTGCCATGTTGTTTTTATGCACCGAAATTACTTGCCCAGTCTCAGGCTCCACAATTTTGCCCCACACCAGATTGCCTGACCTTTGAAAAAACAGCATTAGTTCGACATCCACATCGCGCCACGTCGAGGTGTGAATATTGAGTTCTGGATATAACGGAGCATCACCGCGTAGAAAGTCAGCCACATCTGAAGACATTGAGTAACGCTTAGCCAAATTGGCGATGGCTTGCAATTCAGTTTGCAGGAGCTGCTTGACTCGCGTTATGTCTTCTCTGGCTTCTTCTTTTTCAAGATGCGTAAAAGCCGGCAACACCATCCACTGTAAGGCGACATAGCTGCCGATACTAAAGGCCAGCGCGAGCAACACGAACACAGATGCGATTCTCAGTTGCAATGACGATGAGTTGGGCGCGCTCATTGTATTTTATCGCTCGGCCTGGCCTACATTAACCGACGTGCGCTATTTGCGCGCTATCGACTAGCGAAGACAAAGCCTCTTTTGCCGGTATCGGACGACCGAAGAAGTAACCCTGAGCCTCCGTGCAGGCCAACTCTCCTAAGGCCTCAAACTGAGCCTGCGATTCAACACCCTCGGCAATAACACGTAGATTTAGCGCCTCGGCCATTGTCATAATCGCAGTAATGATTGCGCTATCGTGCTCGTTATCGACGAGATCGGCGACGAAGTAGCGGTCGATTTTCAGTATATCCACCGGCAGATTACGCAGGTAATTAAGGCCTGAGCAACCCGCACTAAAATCGTCTATGGCAATACTGACACCCTGTGCCTGCAGTTGAGTAAGCTGAGCGAATCGAGTATCCAGGCCGCCCTGTAGCGCATCTTCTGTCAGCTCAAGCTCAAGCCGATGGGGCTCCAGCCCCTCCTCTGAAAGCGCACACATAACTTGTTCAACTAAATCGGGCTGTGCCAACTGCACAACGGACATATTGACCGCGCAAGTAAGCTCGCGAGAGCAGGCGTCACTCATTTTTACAATTTCCCGGCAGGACTGACGCAGCACCCAATCGCCGATCATATTAATGAGCCGTGTTTTCTCGGCGATACCCAGAAACTCATTCGGCGTGAGCAAACCACGGCGTGGATGATTCCAACGAAGTAACGATTCGAAACCGACTATCTGGCCGCTCTGAACATCGACTTTTGGTTGGTAGAGAAGTTCGAACTGGTCACTTTCAACAGCAACCGCCAGCTCCTTCTGCAATTGCACCACTTCCTTAAAGCGACTATTGAGATGTCCAGAGTAAAACTCAATGCCCCCTTCCTCGCCATGCTCTTGGCTGAAGAATCGTGACACGCAGGCGGCTTGCACCAGGCTTACGCCATCTCTGGCATCATTGGGGAATACCGACACACCTAAATGACAGCTAATGGATAGGTTCTGATCGTCAACACACAGCGGTTCATGCAGAATCGACTGAATTCTCTGCGCTACCCAACCCGCAGATTCAGCATCACAAACCTCTGGCAACAACACGCCTATTTCTTCATCAACGACTACGGGAAGACTGGTAATCGACGTCACGTCCGGAAAGACAACAATGACATCTGAGGTGCGCAGTTTTTCCCGCAATTTTCTAACAGTTGTTTTCAACGCTTTGTCTATTAGCGCCGCTTCAAGTGGCATAGAGTCCAGACGCTCAATTGAAACGCCCATAGACATAACCGCCATAGAACGAGATTCCCGCCCGGCTAGTAACAACGCCTGATTGACTCGATCAACAAATAGGCTTTTCTCACAGAATATTTGGCGTGAAACCGAGAGCGAAATTTCATTAAGCTGGCCTTTGAATGCATCGGCCGTTTCTTCCAACTGCCACTCTCTCTCGGTGACAGAAGCGTCGCCGAAGAAATGACGCACCACTGTAGAATCTTTGTCTTCGCTGCACTCCACGCGTTGACCAGGAGCCGGTTCTGTCTGCGCGTTCGTATTAGAATACTCCCACGTCATTACCTTGTTCCTGCCGCTTTCCTTGGCCAAATACAGTGCTTTGTCAGCTCGATGTATAAGTTCATCACTCTCCACAGGCTCACTCGAGAGGCTTACTACGCCAAAGCTTGCCGTTGTACGCAGCGCAGAACCAAAGAGACTCGGGTCACCCGCAGCAATTTCCTTGCGCATGCGCTCTGCGACCGCGGCAGCATCTTCAAGCGTTGTGTTCTCAAGAACCACACAGAACTCTTCACCACCGTAACGGCCCAAAAGGTCTTCCTGACGAATCTGCTTTTCCAACACACGAGCAACAAACTTAATCACTTTATCGCCTAACGCATGGCCATAATTGTCATTGATTCGCTTAAAGTGATCGATATCGATCATCATGCACACGAGTGGTGACCCACTCTGGGATGCTTCGTGATGGATGGTGTTGAAACGCTCGGTAAACGCTCGACGATTGAGGCAATTGGTGAGGGGGTCACGCGTAGCAAGTAGCTCCAGCTCGCGATTTTTTACATCGATGCTCTGATTAGTTTCTTCGAGCTCAGATAGAGATTTTTTCAGCGTCGCATTGCGCCGCTCCAATTCTGTGAGATTATCCAGTGTGACAATGACACCGCGATACTCATCGTCGCTGTCGTGTAAAGGTGTGCAGTTCACTCCATAGGAACGCTCGATACCTTCACCCGTCCGCAGAGTGAGTTTCTCGCCTAATATTTCTTCTCCACTTTTCAACACGCGCAACCAGGGCAACATGTTCTCTGCCACTGGCTCACCATCGATATAGTTAGCCCAATTCAGATCGTGCAGCCATGTGCCAGCGAGCATGTATGATTGCATGCAACAGCTTTCTTTGAACGCTCTATTGGCATGCGCAATTCGGCCTGTATCATCAAGCACTAACACGCCCTCTGCGAGTGAATCAAACGCCTCCTTAATTCGCACCGGAACAATGCCACCCATCACCTGCTCGTCCATCGAACGACCTAGAAAAGCGCGATGAAAGAGGAAGCCCCCAGCGGTGAATAGAAACATCAGTACAACAACTGAGTAATTCGATGCCGCCACAATCCCCGATAGCTTGCTCGTATCAAAACTAAGCTCCAGTGCACCGAAACGCTCCGCGTTACTGTAGATTGGGACGATCTGAACGGCACGCTCCAGTGACGAATCGATTCCTTCTCGCTCAGCCACAATCTGACTCAATGCCGTTAGCGCAGAAGAAGAAAAGGTGATGCTATCGACCTGTTTGTTGCGCTCAATAAATGAATCCAAAGTCGTTTGAACACGGTCGAGATTTCCGCTTTCAATATCTTTGGTGATTTCTGAGGCAAGCATCTGCGCGGTTTCTCGGCGCTCCTGCAGCTGCATAACATCTTTGTCTGCGATTAGGCCTAGCCAATCTCCCAGCATAAAAACGCAGCAGATAAGAACGAGCGCCAGTATTCCAGCCTTAGTTTCGGGGTTTGCGTTGAACATCACCTTAATCAATCCTCTTAAGCGTCCCAGTTGCAATTGAGTATCCAGCGGCGACTTCAGTAGTCGTTGGATGCCATATTGCTTAGCGGTGTGGGGGCTTAATCCTTTAGCTTTCGCGCCTACAAAAAGCGGAAATAAAGGCATCGAGATTTGCCGGCTGTGGTAACTACTTAGGAAAGTGTGAGCTAGGTTTCACTTTGCACTGTATTTGCAGAGATATTCAGCTGAGGAATAAGGTTTATGCCGACGGGAAATGTCTGAAACGACTGGGAAATATGAGGGAATTTAGGCGACTTTAGTTTGCGTTCAATGTTCGTTCAATACCCGTCCAACGGCTGTGCGGTATACGTTCTGCCCGGCGCAGCCACTCGCACCGGGCAGCGGAACGCTAGGCGGCACGAAGCGCCCGCCCGAGCTGCACATTGCCCAGCGATTGCGTAACGTCACCCTCTGCCCATACAGGCTCGCCCTTAATGAGCACACACGACACTACGCCATCCGAGCGATTCACCAGCTGGTTGTGCTCAAACAATTTTCGATAGTGCAGTTCGCGAGTTTCATTACTATCCCAATCTTTGAGCGTTTCCGGATCAATCAAAACAACATCCGCCTGCGCTCCAATATCCAAAGTGCCGACATCTAATCCGAAAAAGTTAGCAGGCTCGCGCGTCAAACGCTTCACCATAGTGGCGACTGTTTCAAGAGAATCAGACTGCGCAAGTTTCAGCGACATCAAATTGGTATCGAAAAACGCCATGTTAGTAATGTGCGCGCCAGAATCATTAAAACCGGGCATCGCATCTTTGTGCAGCAACAGTTCAAGCGTAGTTTCCGAGCGCGTGTTGCCAACATCAACCCAGAAGCGGAAATTCTTGTCATAGGCCCGCATCATATGCAACATAAAGTCGGCGTCGTCTCGAGTCGGCCGATCAAATGCCTCAAACGCTTCTCGCTCCTCATCAGAACGTGCTGCCGTTACTGCTCCTGCCTGAAAACGTACCAAGCGCTCAAACACTGACTGCAGGCTTTCCCCTTCCCATTGCGGAACAGGCGCGCCGTCAAAGATCATTAGGTGCAAATCTCGAATAACAAGGTTGTCAGGCGCGCCCAATTTGGTTTTTAAAGTAGCAAGATTGAAACCCTTTCGGCCATAGTGCCAGTCACGACGAAAACGCTCTACAAAATCAGGGTCGTTTAGTAGCGCAAGGCGCCCTTCTACATCATCGTACTCTTTTGCTATTAACTCGCAGGTTGTCTCCAGCTCTTCATAAAGTGGCGATACAATACCGTCAGACCAGACTCGAAAATTGGCACCCAGTGCCTGAAAGTGAATATTGCCCTTGAGCAATTTGCTATTCACTAAACCTGCGAAGCCCAAAAACCCTTTGTGCGCATTGGGCATTAAAACAAACTCCATCACAGACAACGCTGAGGTTTTTAGTGTTTTTCCGAACAGCCGCCCACTAGACAAAAGAAAATAGAAAAACGCTTTTGCTCTGTTTTCAATAATAGGTGTGGTTTGCCATACGCGGTCATGCTTGCGTAGCACTTTCAATAACCGTTTCATTTCGCCGAAACTGGCAAACTGTGTGGGTATACGCTGATCGGTGAAAGGCTCACTGGCCAGGTAGTGAAACGGCAAACCGTCGGTGCTCATACCCAAATAGCCCTGCGCCATACCTTCATCGAGCAGCTGTTCCATTTTTACCAATTCAGCCTCAGTGGGCTCGCGGCTTATGCTGTCCTTTAAACCCATGACTTCAACCCGGAGCATGGAGTGAGGGATAAAGGCGGCTATATTTGGCCCCAGCGCGATGTCATCGAAGTGATCGAGGTAATCGCCGGTATTGTCCCACTTCACAGCCTCCACACACTTACGCAACACCTTCTTGGGAATGTTCTCTACGCGGGTAAAACAATCAACAATAGGGCTCTGCTCCTCTGTTTCCTGCTTGCCAAAACAGGTTCCCAGGCTGCAGTTACCCACTAACACGGTGGTCGTTCCATGGCGCACAACCTCAGGCAGGCCGGGCTCCAAATCTACTTCAAGATCCAAATGTGTGTGGATGTCGAGCAGGCCAGGCATCAACCACTTGCCCTCTCCTTCTATCACCTGTGTAGCTTCAGTGGTTGGCAGGTTGCTGCCTCGAGCGGCGATTTTACCGTCTCGAATTGCGATATCCTGAACAGCGGGCTGATCGCCGGTGCCGTCGAACACCAGTGCATTGCGTATTACCCTATCCCATGCTGCAGTCGTCATGCTTCCACCTTTGTCTACTGAACTGAGTCTGAAAGCGATATCAAGCCATTGCCAGCCAGATCAGTCAATAGAATGTCGTACCTGACAGCGATCCATAGCCTCGCCGACTTTGCTAGATCGCACGCTCGCCTTAGTGCAGAATCGACGGCGACAATCTTTAGCCGACGATAACCCCTAAAGGAGCAAGGCTTTGAGCGCAATCGCCTTCGACAATACCTACGCGAAATTGCCATCGGTGTTTCACAGTGACCAGGCTCCAACGCCCGTTCAAGCACCGTCGTGTATCACGGTAAACGTTGAGCTAGCCCAACAGTTAGGCATCGACCCAGCATGGCTTAACTCTGACGCAGGCATTGCAATGCTCGTCGGCAACAGCATTCCTGCCGGGGCGCAACCGATAGCCACCGTTTATGCGGGCCACCAATTTGGCGGATTTAATCCCAGGCTGGGTGACGGCCGTGCAGTGTTACTGGGCGAAGTCTGTAATGCACAGGGAGAGCGTTTTGATCTGCAGCTTAAAGGTGCTGGGCCAACAGCTTATTCGCGAGGGGGCGACGGACGATCTCCACTTGGGCCGGTTTTAAGGGAATATGCGATAAGCGAAGCCATGCATACATTAGGCGTCCCGACCACTCGAGCACTGGCAGCAACCATGACCGGCGAGCTGGTATACCGAGAAGAAGCATTGCCAGGGGCTGTGCTTGCGCGCGTGGCCAGCAGCCACATTCGCGTCGGTACCTTCGAATTTTTTGCGGCGAGCAAAGATCCAGAGCCACTAAGAACACTGGCAGACTATGTAATTGGGCGTCATTATCCGCAGTGTGCAGATGCGGAGAATCCTTACGAAGCGCTATTGCTTGAGGTCATTGAGGCACAAGCTGCGTTAATTGCTCGGTGGCAATCACTGGGGTTTATTCACGGGGTAATGAATACCGACAACATGCTGATCTGCGGCGAAACCGTCGATTATGGCCCCTGTGCCTTCATGGACAGCTTTAACCCAAATCAAGTCTACAGCTCTATTGATCATCAGGGCCGCTACGCCTACAGCAATCAACCGGGCATCGGGCACTGGAACCTATCACGCCTCGCTCAGGGATTGGTGCCATTACTGCACCCAGACACTGAAAAAGCGGTGCCCATTGCACAAGCAGCCATAGACACTTTTCCAGAGAGATACCAAAGTGCCCATGCTCACTGCATGGCCAGAAAACTGGGGCTTGAAGCGTTAAATGCCCAGGACAATACGCTGATAGAGTCGCTGTGGGACATTATGGAGCAGGAGCATTTGGATTTTACCTTACTGTTTCGACGTTTGACTGAAATCGCCTTACCGACACTACCGGGCGATAGTGTCGATTCACTTATCACGCTACCCCCGAGCATGTCTCCCTGGCTGGAGCGCTGGCAAGCTCGACTAACCAACCAACCGCCAGGCTATGTTGACCAAATGCTCCATGCCAACCCCGCCTTTATCCCTCGCAACCATCAACTGGAGCACGCCATCGCCAAGGGCAGCTTTGAAGGAGACCTTGAGCCGTTCGATCGCCTGCTTCAGGTACTGGAAAACCCCTTTGAATTTAGGGTCAAAGACGCAAACTTTGCCATGCCGCCTGAGCCACAAGAAGTAGTGAAGCAGACATTCTGTGGGACATAAATTTTTTACATTCAATGGCTGGCAACAACCGCTTTCCACGCTACACTATTGATGGATAGACGATCAGCGCAGCCTAGTATTGGCCGCCCGATCATACCCACTTAAACACTGAAACCTCTCAACAATGAAAAGGGTAAAATTATGGCTGGATGTTACGAGCTTAAGTTAGCCAAAAATGGCGAATTCTTCTTCAACCTGCTGGCGGCTAACGGCCAGAACATTCTGAAGAGTGAAATGTACAAAACTAGAGCCTCTGCAGAAAACGGCATTGCCTCTGTGCAAACCAACTGTGGTGAAGATGGGCAGTACGAGTGCAAAGAATCAACTAATGGCAAAGCCTATTTTGTTCTCAAAGCAAAGAACCACCAGGTGATTGGCCAAAGCCAAATGTATGAGTCAGATTCAGGCTGCCAGAACGGCATCGAATCTTGCAAAGAAAACGGTAAGTCAGAAACCATCAAAGATCTGACGGCAGACTAGCCTCAAGCGAAAACACGTTAAGAATCGGCGGCTTTCTCTCGAATGCCGCCGCAATTCCTTCACCTTCACCGTTAACAACAGTTTGCTACTCCCCATAGCGACTAAGTATCAACTACGTAGCAACTATGTCAGACCGCAACCTCGTCTAGCCACTCTCACTCGCGTATACTTGCCCCCAGTGAAACCTGCATACTTCTGGCAATGACCAAAAGTCACAAGCAAAAGTCACAAGCAAAAGTCACCAAAGACACTCAACCACAATCACCGGCTAGTGGAAGCCCGCTCACTTGAAGACAGAATTTTTCGGCAAAACACTCTCAGGCCCCTTTACCATTCCGTCCGGCATCGTCACTACGGTCACCCCAATTATTCAGTACGTGTTCGACCATATGCCGCAGGTAGGTATTGTGACCACCAAGAGCATCGGCCCTACACCACGCGCCGGTAATCGTGAACCGGTAATGAGCCAGTACGCCCCGGGCTGCTTTGTCAATGCTGTCGGGTTAACCAACCCCGGCGCCGAGGCATCTGTCGCGCTGTTAGGCGCATTGAACATTCCTGAAGATCGCTTTTTACTGACTTCCATTTTTGGCGGCAGCGTAGAGGAGTTTGTAGAAGTGGCCCGCCTGCTGGCACCGGTGTCAGATGGGCTTGAACTCAACCTCTCTTGCCCTCACGCCAAAGGCTATGGCATGGCTATGGGCCAAGACCCAGCGCTAGTGAGAGAAGTTACCGCAGCAGTCAAAGCAGCCGTCGATATTCCAGTCATTCCTAAGCTAACGCCAAATACGCCAAATATCGCTGAAATTGCACAGGCCGCTATCGAAGGTGGCGCTGACGGCATTTGTGCCATCAATACCCTTGGGCCAGGCGAAACGTCAGCGCACGGCCATCCTGTTCTCAGTAATGGCGCAGGTGGAATATCGGGCAAAGGTGTTCTGCCAGTGGCACTTAAATGTATCCGCGAAATTCGGCAGGTAACAGACATACCGATCATTGGCTGCGGTGGCGCCAGTAGCGCCGATGATGTGCGCGCATTTGTTTCGGCCGGTGCCAACGCTGTGGGTATTGGGTCTGCCCTTATCGGCCTAACTACAGTAGAGATTCAAACGTACTTCGAAACGTTGGAAAAAGATCTTCAAGACCAGACCAATCTTGCAGAAAAACAGATTCGCTACGACATCGATATGAGCTTCAAGCCATTCACGCTAGTTGCCAACGAAAAAGTGTGCGACGACATCACCATTTTGACCTTTGACAAAAAACTGAACATTCGCGCAGGCGAGTTCGTCTTCCTCTGGATTCCCGGCATCGGTGAAAAGCCTTTTTCTGCGCTAACAGATGATCCGTTTTCACTGGTTGTAATTGACGTTGGTGAGTTTACACATGCGCTCATGGATTTACCCATTGGCACTGAAGCCTATGTGCGCGGGCCGCATGGCATTCCCGTCGATCCACCACCTGGCTCCAAAGTGATGGCCGTTGCCGGCGGAACGGGCTTGGCTGCGGTGTATCAGTTGGCGCGAGATTTCGATAACGCAGAGGTGTTTACCGGAGCACGCACGGCTCAGCGACTCTATTTTTTGGAAGAGTGCAAAAAGATAGCCGATGTCCACGTTGCTACGGACGACGGCAGCGCTGGCTTTAACGGCAGAGTCACCGAGTTGCTCAGAGAGCGCCTAAAGAGCATGACACAAGAAGAACTCTCTACATTATTTTTCTACAACTGTGGCCCAGAGCCTATGGTACATGCTGCCATTGCAGTGCAGAGAGAGTTTTGTCAGCCGGAGCAGATTTTTAGCGCGATCGATTATCTCACCAAATGCGGCGTCGGAATATGTGGCGCCTGTGCGGCACCCGATGGGCGCCGGCTTTGTGTCGATGGGCCATTTTTACAGGCAAGCTGACGCGGCTACCTCATCAAACACAATCGGCAACAAAAGAGCCCCGTGTTCGCTCAAAGTGCAGCGCAAGAAATTTCACACCGATTTCCCAGTTTGCACCTTTCTGCGTTAGCCGAGTTACCTCGCCAACAGCCCGAAGCATCTGTGCATCCAGCTTAATAACTTGGCCTATTTCCAAGCCAACGGAAGCCAAAAAACGCATGCCCGTCAAAGAAACATCTTGTGACTGACCACGATAGGCCTGGGTTTGGGGCCAGTGGGTGCAAAACGCAATGGTGCCATTTTTAGGTACACGTAAAATGGCCCGTCGGTCTTCTGTGTCATCTTGCAACTGCTCAGGCACTAAACGCGGGCTGTTGCATTGCCCGCAAAACTGTCCAGCGCCATTGGCTGTCACAGGCGGCAGACTTGTCTGACAAAAGAGGCATTCCTCGTGCTGGCTGTCTGCTTCATGGCTGTTGCCGTGTTGATGACTCCTGGCTTCGCTTGGCTCACTTTGAGCCGCGGTAGCTTTGTGGGCAGTATGCCCAGAAAAATTATCATTCGCCGCATCGGCCAAACGCGATTTATCGTACGCCGCACGCTGCTCTGGCTCCATCAATACAGCGTAGGCTTCGTTGATGATAGCGGCACTATCATTATCACCACCCAAATCTGGATGCATACGCATACGCTGCATCAGCGTACGGTAACTGGACTTGATGATCTCCCGCGGAGCTTGCGGGTGAACATGCAGTATCTGATAGTAGTCTGGGCTTGGTTTCACGATCGCTTCTTTTTCAGATGACAAGAAAGGCTAGCAGCCTCAGGGTTATAGCAGCTTGCCGGCAGCCCCAGTCACCCAATGGGAGATATTTTGCGAACGGGGTCACATTCAGCGTAGACCAATTTTGGCGCGCGTGACGGATTTGGCAGTGGATGCGTAGGCAAAGACATTTCGCTTCGTCTCGAGGTTGAGCACCCGTGCCCAACGCTATTCATCCGCTGCCTCCTCTGCATCTCGCAAAAACGCCAACAGCGTAGCAACACCCGCGTAAACCCGCTCAGGGATTTGATCGGGTAAAGCTATTTTTGATAGGCGGCTATTGAGATCAGGATCCGCATCCATTGGAATCTCATACTCCCGGGCAAGCTGCACTAGCCGCTCTCCCAAACCTTGCTCCGTGGTCGAGTCGGGAACAGGGTAGCCCTGTTGAGTTTTATCCTTACTCATATCGTTATGTCCACGCCCGGCTGCCAGCGAGACTCAGCGGAATGACTGTCACGGGTGCCATGGTGCACACGAAGGACGGATACATCCAGACCATGCTGGGTCAGCGCAGTGTCTAGCATACCTAGGCGTGCCTCCAAAAAATTCGCACCTTCGATGAGTTGTGCGTAAATGGCAATAGACACCTTATGCCCCTGTAAAAAGAACTCGCCTTCGATTGGGCCCAATGCAGGCAAGCTCACTTTCACTGTCGCGCGCCACTCTTGATCTTCGTCATCGGCCTGTGCTGTTTCGCGTTTGCCTTTTTCGATCGTAAGCGACAAGTCGCGGAGACTCTCACGCACCAGAAAAGGCATATCAAACAACCAAATTCCGCCAGGGCGGGTTTCAGATGCTGTTACAGCAAGTTGGTTTAGTGTAATTGCCGCCAGCGCCCCTTCCAGCTGGCTATGCAGCATTATCAGCGCTTCTTTCTCAGGCTCTGGCAATGCTCCCGGAGGCAGACGATGCGTTACATCATGCAGTTGCTGCTGCAGCCGTAAAAGCACGGCCTTTAAATCATGTTGCCCCAGAGATGAGTCGGGGCGGGTACCGGACATTAAGCTATGGGCCAGCGAAGCCTCCAGAAACAAACCCGACCTGGCCACAGACTGCTGCAAGTTTTTCAGATCTGTTAACAAACCTAGCTGGCTGAAGCTCTTATTCAAACGCTCCAGCACATCCGTCTTTACACCAAGAACCGACAAAATATTGACTTTAACCGCAGGATTAAAAAGATCTACTAACGGTGCGCTGACGCTACCCTGACGAGGTAGTAGCAGTTGAAGCTGGTCTTTATAGTGCTGCTGAGATTGCTGATGGCCGCGAAGGTTAGGGTTCAGTGGCACCGGGCTGTGCTGCACCCCATTACCCGCTCCAAGAAGTGGGCTCTGCAGCGGAAGATTTTGCACTCTCAACGTAGGCAAAGGAAACAGGCTGCTTACCTGCAGAGAAAGAACAGCTCCACGCGCAACGGGCACCTCTGAGGTGGCAAGCAGCTGCTGGCCACCCACGCCTAGCAGTAATCTACCATTAGGCTGGGTATCAATGACGCGCCCCTGCAGCACCTGGCCAACTTGCCACGATTTGAGTAACTGGCCCAGCTGCCGCTGTTCAACGAGCTGGCTGGCTAGTGCAACCTTTACTTCGTTCATAATGCTCTTTAGTGAAAGCGTTCTTCTTACCTAGTCTCAAGTGAGTCTATAAACCAGCCCAGAAGGGAATGATAAAACAGCGCTATACAAATATCGGCATGGTTTATGCATCTCTTTAGTGAGTTTTACCACTGGGCCACCTTAATGACAGCAAAAGACCGCAACTTGCTTACCGACCCTGCCAAACTGGCTGCCTGGGCTGAGCAAAACGCACTCGCGAAACCCCCGAACGCAGTGGAAGTACCAAACAATGACAACAGGCACCCATCACCGCGCCCCCGCGCCGATTTAACCGCTGTTCCCACCACAAAAAGGGCCTCAACTGGTGGTAGTAGAGCAGGCGCAACTACAGGGAAAGACAAAAGAGCCAAGCGGCGCGCGAAAGCACCCGAAAAAACGCCCCTAACACACCATGCTCAGGGCCAGGCAATACAAAACGAAAACGCGACAACAGCGCGGAAAGCCCCTTTCGGCCACAACCGGGCATGGCTATTGGGCGCAGCTGTAGCATTAGTCAACATGCTTTTTCTTGTACTGGCAGCACTGTGGCTAACTGGCACCGATCTCAAAGGCAGTTTTGCACCAATCCACCCCACAACACTAAAGAGCTCAAATGAATTAAGGGCCGCAGTAGAGGAAGGCAACAAACGCCTGGCCAGTGCATTGCTAGAGCTCGGCACGATAAAGGCGCAGCTTACAAAGCTCGAAAACTCGCTTCAAACGACTAACCAACCCAAAGACCGTCCCGCTTCACCGGTAGACAAGAAAGAGCCACCCGCAAAGCCAACCGCGTCGACCGTAGGCACCGTGCAAAGACCCGCCGCCGAACAGGAGCCTACGCCAGCCGTGTCTCAAACCATTTCCTGGCAAGTGAACCTGGGCGATTACGCTTCGCGTCTGGAGGCCCGCGAAACGCAGCGCACACTGCAAAAACTCGGCTTCCAGGCACTCATCAGTTCCCTGGAAGTGAATGGGGCTATTGCATATTTAGTCAATATTTCGGGTTTTTCGAGCCGTGAAGATGCAGAAAGCGTTGCCAATGAAATCATGGTGGACACCCAATTAAACGGCCTGTGGGTAGCCAAAACTCAATAGACTTCCAGGTTCCGGCCCAGCCACTTTTCAGACAATTTGATTTAGTTCACATTCCTTCCGCAATCACTAAACATATTCCATAACAGGTCGATACCCCAAGGGACTAATACGCCGAGCCTGCACGTGCCGGCTTTGTAAGAACAACCTTCTCGACTTGGGGATACCTATGGATCTGGCAACACTCATTGGCATGCTTGGCGCTATCGCAATCGTACTAGCCGCCATGTTCACTGGCGGCTCAGCGCTAGTTTTCGTCAACATACCGTCTCTTCTCATCGTTATGGGAGGTACCTTAATGGTGGTGATGATCAAGTTTTCCATTGGACAATTTTTCGGCGCCTTCAAGGTTGCTGCGCGCGCTTTCGTGTTCAAGGTAGAAGACCCTGAAGAGTTGATCGAGAAAACGGTTCACCTTGCAAACATTGCACGCAAAGAAGGCATGCTAGCCCTCGAAAACGAGGAAGTAGAAAACGAATTTCTCGACGAAGGCATTAAGATGCTCATTGATGGCAACAGCAATGAGGTCATTAGCGCAGTGATGAACAAAGACTTGAAGCAAACCATTGATCGCCACAAATGGGGCGCAAAAGTCTTCGAAGCAACCGGTGACGTTGCCCCAGCAATGGGCATGATCGGCACGCTGATCGGCCTCGTGCAAATGCTATCTGCCATGGATGATCCAAAGTCTATTGGCCCAGCGATGGCTGTTGCACTACTAACGACGCTTTACGGTGCCATGCTGGCGAACATGATTGCAATGCCCATTGCCGACAAACTTACCCTACGCAAAGATGACGAAAGCAAAATTAAATCAATGTGCATAGACGGCGTTCTGGCAATTCAGGAAGGCCAGAATCCTCGCATCATCGAATCGATGCTGAAGACGTATCTTGACCCTGCGAAGCGTAATTTAGAGTCGGGTGGCTCTGAAGCAGAGGCCGCGTAATGGCTGATGCAGCGCCGGAGGAAGACGGCCCGCCAGGAACACCGGCATGGATGGCGACCTTCGCCGATCTCATGTCTTTGCTCATGTGCTTTTTCGTACTTCTCCTTTCTTTTTCAGAAATGGATCTACAGAAATACAAGCAGGTTGCTGGGTCTATGAAAAATGCCTTTGGCGTTCAAAATCAAACCAAGGTGATGGATATACCAAAGGGTACAAGCATCATTGCGCAGGAATTCAGCCCGGGCAAAACGCAGCCAACGGTACTGGAAAAGGTCAATCAGTTCACTGTAGAAACCAACCATAAGTCTCTACGCGTGGGAAACCCTGAAGCGCCTAAAATTGAAAACCTTGACGACGAGCAAACCAAAGAGCTTCTCAACGAGCAAATGGCTTTTCTCATGGCCCAAACTGCAGCTGATGCCGCAAACCTGAAGGCGATTCTTGAAAAAGAAATCGAAGCTGGGATGATCGACATCGAGCATGAGGGACGGCACATTACAATTCGTATTCGAGAGCGAGGTTCTTTCGGGTCTGCATCAGATACACTGGCGGCCGAATTTATACCTGTGATGTCGTCGATTAGGGAAGCGCTGAAAGATATTCGCGGAAAAATTTCGGTAGAAGGCCACACTGACAATATTCCAATATCTACGGCTCGCTTCAGTTCGAACTGGGAGCTTTCAGCCGCGCGATCTCTGCGCGTTGTGCAAGAGTTGCTAAAAGATAAACAGCTAAATCAAAACAGGTTTATGGTAGTAGGACTCGCCTCAACTATCCCATTCAAACCTAATGATAGCTCGGTGAACAGAGCAGCAAACCGCCGCGTAGAGGTCATTATCCGCCAAGGATTCTCAGACATCACTAACAGCAAAGACCTAAACGAGTTACGCGAAGGTAGAGCTTCTGCACCAGAGGCACTAAAAGTTGAAACACCGCAGCTTGGCGTACTTCCTGATCCACTTGCGCCAACGACAACCGCAACACAGTAGAGAGCTAGTGTTATGGAACGCAACGAACGGCGCAGCTATTTCCGAATCGATGATGTCATAGGCCTCAGCTACCAAGTCATTGACGCCAAACCCCAGCTTGTCGTCCCCAAAGAAGACAATGCAGGTGCGGCGTTAAAGCTTGCGCTGGCAGAAATAGACGCAGAGCTGAATCGCGCTACCAATACAGTCTGGAGGGAAAATCCAGCCATGGCAAAAGCGCTGGGTATTCTTAACAAGAAAGTAGCGTTGATCGCCAAACACTGTCCTACTCAGGATATAGAACCACTAGATGCCTATGAAGAATATACCGCCAACATCAGTGGCAGCGGCATGTCATTTCGTAGCACGGAAAAATTGGAGAAAGGCACTCACCTAAACATTTCCGCCGTGCTAAAGCCGTCAAACATTAGGCTGCATTTTTCAGCCCACGTTGTAGACTGCAAGCAAGTACAGGATATGCCGCGCGAATTGTTTTTACTAAGGGTGCAAATAGCAGAAGAAGAAACAGCAGCGAAGGAGCAACTGGTTCAGCACGTTGTACAGAAACAATCCCAGAACCGTGTTGAGGAGAAGCAAACGTCACATAGCTGATGCGAGCTGCGCCCTAAGCATGATCGTCTATGCGTCGACCCTTGCGTAAGACTTCATCGTCATCGTCCAAGCCCCGTCTGGGCTTTTCCTCATCACGCTTTTTCTTTTTGGCTTCCCGATCCTTTGTGGGAACAACCCTTTGAACACCTGTGTAAGACCCAATAGGTCTTGGCCCCAGCGATTCAACCATAACTAAGCTCCCGCAGGCCTACATCTGGCCCGCTGTGTTTTACCCCCCGGTACTCGCCGTTGCACCACTGCGCAACAGATCAAACTCTTGAATTCTTTCGTCTTGCGCTGCATCGGCTGACGCCATTACCACTATCACCACTCTACGATTTTTCGCGCGAGCCACATCATTATCATTGGTCGCTATCGGTCGGTTTTCTCCATACCCAATCGAAGCGAGGCGCGCCGGATCTACACCATTATCTTGAAAAAGCCTTACAACAGCAGCCGCACGTGCCGACGAAAGCTCCCAGTTAGATGGAAAAGCGGGCGTATTAATGGGACGGTTATCCGTAAACCCTTCCACGTTGACGCGATTAGGTAGCCCTACGAACATGGTTGCCAGCTGACGCAAAAGAGGCAACGCTTCCGGAATGAGGGCAGAGCTACCACTGTTGAAAAGCAAGCTGGATTTGATCTCTATCTCAAGCCAAAACTGATTCCGTTTAATGTCGACAATATCACTGTCAATCCACTCTTCCATGCCTTGTTCAACGTTATCCGAAACCGAATCTATCTGCTCCTGCGCGGCGTTACGCACTTTCTCAGCAGGACTGTCGCCTTCCGGGGTTGGATCTACTGCCTCATCAGGCATTGCACTGCCGTTTTGTTGATAGTCTGGCCGAAGGGGCGCGATAAACGCGCGCCTGGCTGGGCTCGCTTCGTTAAACGGGTTGGGCAAAAGCATTGGCTCGGGAATCAGTGGCGCTGTGAGCGTAGACTGCAGCGATTCACGCGGAATTTTAAAGGCACTTACCATTGCATCTGAGAGTACTCGATACTTGTCAACATTTACTGAAGAGATTGAGTACATAACGACAAAAAAGGCAAACAACAAGGTAATAAAATCTGCGTAGGACACCAGCCACCTATCCTGGTTTGCAGGCTCCTCAAAATTTCGTCGCTTGCGCACGTCTCTACAAACCTAAGATTTAAAGCTCTGCAGCTTGCTGGAGATTGCCATCGGATTTTCACCCTCAGCGATAGAGACCATGCCCTCTAAAACCATTTCATGATAATGCGTTCGCTCACTGCAAATTGCTTTGAGCTTGTTGGACATGGGTAGAAACAGGAAGTTGGCAAACCCAACGCCATAAATCGTCGCAACAAAGGCAACTGCAATTCCGGGGCCCAGTGCTGAAGGATCTGCCAGATTATTCATCACCTGAATCAGGCCCAGTACCGCGCCAATAATACCGATCGTTGGAGAGTAACCGCCCATCGCGTCATAAACTCGCGCGGCATTCAATTCTGCCGCAGAGATGCTGTCTATTTCTACTTCAAGAATTTTTGAGATTTCACTGGGTTCGTTACCATCTACCAATAACCGTAAACCTTTCCTCGCAAAAAGATCATTTTCTTTAGAAGCTGCCTTCTGCAGGCCGAGCAAACCTTCTTTACGGGATATACGGCTCCAAGCGACAATTTTTTTACGCATGGCGTCAGAGTCAGTATTAGGCGGCAAGAACACCCAACGTGCGCGCTTGATGCCGTGCAAAAATACTTTCTGTGGCATTTGAACCAGTGTTGCACCCAAGGTGCCACCAAACACGATAATAAAGGCTGTCAGCTGAATCAGCGAATCGGTGCTTCCCCCTTCAAGGAGATTCCCTCCGATGACGGCCACCATCGACAGCAAAATCCCTATCAGCGATAACTTGTCTACAGACTGTGCTTTTGTTGCCATTTATTATTTACTCACACTGCGCGCTAGTTATTGATTCCATTGCGAAGCAGTATCACGCAGCCGTGCCAGAGCCTGGCCATGAATTTGCGAAACGCGTGACTCTGACACGCCCATCACCTCTCCAATTTCCTTCAGGTTCAATTCATCTCCGTAGTACAGAGACATCATCATTGCTTCACGCTCTGGTAAAGAGCCAATCGCTTGTACCAGCTGCTCCTTCAGGCTTCCTCCCTCTAGCCTGGCCAACGGATCTGGCTCTTCAGATTCAACACCCAGAGGCGAGTCATCCAGCGAGGTGAGCCGGCTGTAGGAGAGCTCTCGTGTCTGATCGCGGTACTCTTCGAGCGTTAGCCCTAGTTCTTCAGCTACCTCGGTATCGCTAACAACACGGCCATGCCTGGCTTCCAACGTACTAATCGCCTCGCCAACACGCTTCATATTTTGTTGCACAGAGCGAGGCATCCAATCGTTACGCCGCACCTCATCCAACATTGCGCCTTTGACGCGAATGCCCGCATAGGTAGAAAAGCTAGCGCCTCGCGATGCATCGTAGGTTGAGCCTGCTTGAATCAGGCCAATGACACCAACTTGCAAAAGGTCGTCAAGCTCCACCGACGGCGGCAACTTTGCAATAAGGTGCAAGCCAATTTTCTTCACCAGTGGTAAATATTCTTCAACGATCTGATCGGGACTGCCGACCTGATTCTGAGCGTAGACAGTGGCCTCCATTATGATATGGCTCCTATCTGATTAGTATGATTTCGAATTAGGCGTTCAACAAAAAATCCCAGTCTGCCCATTCCGTTAGACGAAGTACTGGCGCTGCGGCTGGCAACACTTTCAGCGAGCTGCTGTATCGCTTTGGCCGAACTACTTCGCGGATACAGATCAACCACTGCACTCTGCTGCTGAACCGCTTTGCAGAGATAGTTGTCCCTGGGAATCGCACCGAGATAGCCAAGGGAAACATCAAGAAAACGCGAAGCCACACGACTGATCTTTCGATACAGCGCGCGGCCCTGCTCTTCACCATCAACCATATTGGCAAGTAACTGAAACTCTTTGATGCCGTTCTCCTTATTGAGCACTTTTATCAGTGCGTATGCATCCGTAATTGAGCTGGGCTCATCGCAAATCACTACCACCACAGACTGGCAGGCACTGCAAAATGTTTGCACGTTGGCATGAATCCCTGCGCCGGTATCGACAATGAGTGTGTCAACGCCATCACCCAACTCGCTAAATGCATTGACGATATTGGCGCGCTGCTGCGCGTCTAACTGGTTGAGCTTTGCGACACCTGAAGTTGCGGGCACAATGCGTATGCCGCGCGGCCCTTCCAACAGTATTTCCTGCAGCTTTTTTTCTCCGGAGACGACATGCCGAATGTCGTAGGATGGGCGCAGGCCCAGCGCCACGTCGACATTAGCCAAACCCAAATCACCATCAAACAAAACGACCTTGCGGCCCTGCTGTGCAAGACTGACCGCCAGATTTACCGCTATATTGGTTTTTCCTACACCACCCTTGCCACTCGTTACGGCAATAATATTCATGCCTTCGTTGGCGGCCACCCTGGCCAGTTTTTCTTCCTGTATCTTCATTAGGTCATTGCCCTGTTCATAGCCGCTGCTAACGAGTTCTGCAGCGTTTTGGAAAGACTGTTAGTAGGCTGCTCAGCAACCGTCAACTCCAGTGCTTTGTTCATAAAAGCTTGCGCGTCTAACGGGATAAGATCTTCAGGCACTTTCTGCCCTACTCCCATGTAAGCCAGCGGCAAACGTGTCTCTACTGCTACGTCTATAACGCCACCCAGTTCTACCGCCTCATCGAGCTTGGTGACAACGGCACCCGCCAGAGCGGTTTTCTCGTAGGCGTTCACTACTTCGTACAGCGCCCTTTGCGCTCCTGTTGCGGGTAACACAAGGTACGGGTCAATCGTGTACCCAGAGCCCCTTAACAGGCTTATCTGATCACCCAGTTGTGCGTCTTTTTGGCTAAATCCAGGCGTATCCACCAGCACCATTTTTTTGTGCTGCAGTTGGTCTAGCACCATGCGCAGTTCACGCGCATCAGATGCGACGAAAAGGGGTACATCCAGATAATCAGCAAACGCCTGTAATTGCTCTTGACCACCCACGCGGTAGCAATCGGTAGATACGATTGCGAGATTCTCTTTGCCTTGGCGCAAGACAAATCGCGCGGCGATTTTCGCCAGGCACGTTGTCTTACCAACGCCGGTCGTGCCAACCAAAGCCACCCTGCCGCCGCTATCAACCATGCTATCTGGAACCGTCACCGGCAACTGATCGCGCAGGTATTCAACAGCCAGCGCCCAGGCATGCTCAGTGGTGTCAGTCTCAGGTATTTGTCGCGCAACCAAATCTGCCGAGTTGCGAGAAAGCCCAAAATCCAACAGCCGCCCGATCAGTGATTGGTTCTCGCTAGACTCTGGTTCTGCCGAGTCTGCGATTGACACCCCGGCTTCCCGTGAAAGCCGACCCTCAACCAGCGAACGCAGCTGACCCAGCTCACGCTGTAAACCATCCAATGTAGAATCAGAATTGACTAGTGAAAGGCTTGCCGGCGAATCTGCAGACCCCGTACTGGAACTCTCCGCCAATCGGGCTATCTCATCGATATCGATGGCGGCAACCAGTTCTATCTGGTTACCCACACGCTTGTTCGACAATATGACAGCTTCAGGGCCTAGCGCGCTTCTTGCCTGCGCCATAGCCCCCCGGCTGTCTTTATCGATGAAGCGTTTAATCTTCATGGTTGCGTCCAGTATCTCCTACCATCACCAAGCCAGCTCCGGGCCGGCGTACATTTTTATTTTGCTTTTGGCCTGCCAGCGATTTAAGCGCTGCGTAACATGCCCTGATTACCACCTACCACTTCGACTACCTTGATCGTTTTGTTGGCCGGCACTTCCTCATAAGCCAGCACATACAACGTCGGCAAACGGCTGCGAATCAATCGCGACAGGAACGCCCTAATGTTACCCGCCACCAACATAACCGGTGTGTTCCCCTGCGCTGACAATCGAGACGACGCTTCAACAATTTGATTGATCGTGTTCTCAATCAGTGTCGGCTCCAGCCCGCCGGCACCTCCCTGCATGGCCCCTTGTATAGCTCCTTGCAATATCTGTTCCAACTGGGGCTCTAAGCTAATAACCGGCATCTCCTGCCCGACACCATTGACCATTTGGAAGATCGTGCGCCCAAGGGCCACCCGCACATTGGCGCTCAGAGCGTCAGTATCCTGACTCTTGGGTGCAAACTCCGCCAAAGCCTCGGCGATTGTGCGCATATCGCGAATGGGGACACCCTCCTCGAGTAGATTCTGCGCCACCTTGGTTACTTCGCCCAGCCCTAAGAGTTTCGGCACCAGGTTCTCTACCAGCTTGGGCGATGTGCGAGCCAATTTATCCAGCAACTGCTGAATACCGTCTTGTCCTATCAGTTCATGGGCATGGGTTTTCAGTAAGTTGCTCAGATGCGTCGCTATCACCGTGCCGCAATCAACAACGGTAAAGCCCATAGTCTGTGCATCGCTGCGCTGCCCGGGATCAATCCAGGTAGCGTCAAGGCCAAAGGTAGGATCTTTCACTTTCATCCCTTCCAGCTCGCCATAAACCTGCCCCGGATTAATCGCCAACTCCTTACCGGGAAAGACCTCGCCATCACCTACCGTGACATCGTGAAAGCTGATGCGGTATTCGTTGGGGCTTAGGTCAAGGTTGTCGCGGATATGTACGCTGTGAACAAGAAAGCCAAGCTCCTGCGACAACTTCTTGCGCACGCCCTTTATTCGGCCAAGCAGTTCGCCACCCTGGCTTTTATCGACCAGAGAAATTAGGCGATACCCAACTTCCAGGCCAATTTCATCGACCTCAGATACATCATCCCAATCCAGGTCGCGCGATTCCGCGGGCTGATCAACGACCTCAGTCTCTAACGGCTGATCAACCACCTCCGGCTCCAGTGTCTGGAGATAGCCAATACCCACTAACGCACTGGCGAGGCTCAGAAAAACCAAATGGGGCATGCCGGGAACCAGGCCCATAATGCCCAGCACCACACCTGCAGTAATGAGCGCCTTAGGATTCCCAAAGAGCTGATCGACCACCTCCTTGCCCATGTCTTGCTCATCAGACACCCTGGTAACAATCACCGCTGCTGCAGTCGACAACAATAGCGAGGGAATTTGGGCGACCAGGCCGTCGCCAATGGTTAACAGAATGTAGTTATTTGCCGCTTCAGCTCCGCTGAGATCGTGCTGAAGCACACCAACCGCAAAGCCACCGATAATATTGATGAAAAGAATAAGGATTCCAGCAATCGCATCGCCGCGCACAAATTTGGAGGCACCATCCATAGCACCGTAGAAGTCCGCCTCGCGGGCAACGTCTTCGCGCCGCCTGCGCGCCTCGTCTTGATCGATCACGCCAGCATTCATATCGGCATCAATGGCCATCTGCTTGCCAGGCATTGCATCCAACGTAAAGCGCGCTGTCACTTCTGAGATTCGACCGGCACCCTTGGTGACAACCACGAAGTTGATGATGACCAAAATTGCGAATACAACGATGCCCACTGTGTAGCTACCGCCCACAACAAACTCACCGAACGCCTGAATGACCTGACCAGCGGCGCCGGTACCATTGTGGCCCTCCAATAACACTACCCGCGTTGACGCCACGTTAAGCGACAAGCGCAGCAGTGTCGCCACTAAAAGCACCGTTGGAAATGCGGCAAACTCTAACGGCCTGGAGGCATACACCGACGCCAATAGAACTATCATCGCCAGGGCTATGTTGAACGTGAACACCATATCCAGCATTAACGGCGGTAGCGGTAACACCATCATCGTTAGCATTAAGAACAACAGGATTGGAGTGCCCAAACCCGTCAACACGGAAAAATTAAACGCCGGCGCTGCAGTGTTTTCACTCATCGTCGTTCAAGCCTCGATTGATAGGTAAATCCTGATAGGAATCAGGTACTGCAATATCGTCATCTGATGGCGGCTCTGCATACCCTGCGCTTCGCAACTGAAATACATAAGCCAGTACTTTAGCTACCGCGAGATACAGATTCTCTGGTATCTCATCACCTATTTCTGTCGTTGCATAAATTGCCCGTGCTAGCGGCGGAGCTTCATAAAATGGAATGTCGTGGGCTGTCGCCACATTTCGGATGTGCATGGCGATAAGATCTCTACCCTTTGCAATAACCTTAGGTGCTTCACCCGGCAACCCTTCATATTTTAGGGCTACCGCATAATGCGTCGGGTTGGTGATCACGACATCGGCGGTCGGAAGTTCTTCCATCATGCGCCGCTGGGAAATTTCGCGCTGAAGGTTGCGAATACGACTTTTCACCTCTGGACGACCGTCACTTTCCTTCATCTCATCCAGCACTTCCTGACGAGTCATCTTCAACTGACGATTGTGGTTCCAGATTTCAAAGGGCACATCAAAAATAACGATGAAGATCATCGCCATACTCAACACCACGAAACTCCAACGTAGAATATCTAGCGCATCGACAAACGCAGTGTGCGGCGCTTCATCACCCAACATCAGGATATTGTCGAGTAGCAAGTTGAACAAAAAGATGGTGGTTAGAGACAAAAACAAAAATTTAAACAGCGCTTTCAGTAGCTCGACCAGACCCTTAGCTGAGAAAATTCTTTGCAAGCCTTTTAGCGGACTAAGCTTTTCAACCTTGAACGCCATGGCTTCAGCGCTGAATGTCCAGCCACCCATAATCATTGGGCCTACCATTGCACCAGCGAACAGCACAATAAAAATGGGTATCAACACGATTACACAGGCGACGATAAGATGAACCAATCGCACCGCTATCATGCCGCTGTCAAACGCCACCTCCCTGTCGAAACTCAGTGAGGCCTGAAACAGGCCAACAAACTCTGACGCCATAGAGCCACCAAATACCAGTAAACCTATGGCACCAAATAGCAACGAGAGCATGGTGTTCAACTCTCTGGAGCGCAGAACTTGCCCCTTCTTTTTCGCATCAAGAAGCCGCTTGGGCGTCGGCTGTTCTGTGCGTTCCTGTGCGCTGTTTTCTTCAGCCATAAGCAGCCCCTACCGCACTAACAGCACGATTTGCTCAAACGCACTTTCCATAACGTTGGCAAATAGAGCAAAAGAAGACGGCATACTCAAAAAAACAAAGACAAAGCCCGCCAGAATAGTGATAGGAAAACCAACAGCAAAAATGTTTAACTGCGGTGCGGCGCGGGTAATCACACCGAAAGCCAAATTGATAAGCAAAAGAGCGGTTAAGGCAGGCAAGGCAACAACCAATGCCCCCAGAAACATCTGGCTGGCCCATAGAACGATGTTGAGCGCAAAATTGTCAGATAACGAAGCCAGCCCAACGGGAATGAAAGTGAAGCTGTTGACGAGCAATTCAATCAACACCAGATGCCCGTTCATCGACAGGAACAGTAAGGTAGAGAGAATCACATAGAACTGGCTGAGTACGGGAACCTGAACCCCATTTTGTGGATCTACCGACATCGCGAAACCTAAACCCATTGCCATCGCTATCGCCTGCCCGGCCACCACCGCTGCAGCGAAAACCATTTGCATCAGAAAGCCCATTGCCAGACCAATGACAATTTGCTGCGCCGCAAACAGAAAACCAATCGCACTGACGATATCGATATCGGGCGGTGTGGGTAGCGACGGCGTAACGACCGCGGTGACCAAAACGGCAAGAAAAACACGTGCTCGAACAGGAAAGGCATCTGCACTAAAAACAGGTGCCGCCAGAAAAAGAGCAGACAAACGTAAGAACGGCCAATAATACTGCTCGGCCAGCGCCAGTATGTCTTCTAGCGCGTACATTCGGCATTCACCCTAACATTCCAGGAATAGCCATAAACAATCTCACGGAATACTCCGTTAACATGCGCAGCATCCAAGGCCCCGCTATCAGCAGCGCAAACACCAGGGCTGCGAGCTTGGGTATAAAACTCAACGTCATTTCCTGAATCTGCGTGGCAGCCTGAAACACACCAATCAACAAACCAACAGCGAGCGCAGCAAGTAACAGCGGGCCGGCAAGCATCATCGTCAGGTACAGCGCCTCTCTACCCACATCCAGAACCAATTCAGGTGTCATAGGCGCATCTCTCTGATTTTTTGTTTTCGATGCATCGTCACACTAAAAAGCTACTGGCTAACGTGCCCACGATGAGCGACCAACCGTCAATCAACACAAAGAGCATCAGCTTGAAGGGCAATGAGATCAACATGGGCGATAGCATCATCATGCCCATCGACATCAAGACGCTGGCTACTACAAGGTCAATCACTAAAAACGGAATAAATATTAGAAAACCTATCTGAAACGCTGTTTTCAACTCGCTAGTCACAAACGATGGCAGCAGCACTTTCATCGGGATTTCATTATCTGCGGCAAAAGCGTCGTAGCCTCCTAATTCAGCAAACATGATGAGATCAGCCTCTCGCGTTTGATCTAACATAAATTCGCGAAAAGGCATTTGAGCATTAGACATCGCCTCGTTGAACTCAATCTCTTCCGCCATATAGGGCTTAAGGCCCGTTTCGTAGGCCTGCTCCAACACTGGGCCCATGATGAAAAAACTGAGAAACAACGCCAGACCAAGAATGATTTGGTTGGAAGGCGTTTGCGCGGTGCCCAAAGCCTGCCTAAGAATGGCAAGAACAACCACTATTCGGGTGAAAGATGTCATGGCCAACATCGCCGCTGGTAGCATCGTCAGCGCCGTCATTAGCAATAATACTTGTAGGCTCAGAGAATAACTGTTGGTGCCATCTTGCTGTGGTTCCATAGTCAGCAGAGGAATATCCGCCTGACCGTATGCAACCCCCGGCAAAATCACCAGTGCTAGCAGACATAAGGCCGATGGTTTCGCGATTCGTAAGATGCTCTTCATGCACGCGCACCCGGAATGCCGGGTGAGGGCATCAACGAAGCGAAGTCTCTGGCACTCTCTTGGGCAGTGCTATTCTTTGCTTCATTCTGAACAAGTGTGCGCTCTGGAGCACTTTGCTTTTCTTCATACACATACAGGGTGCGAACGTTTCCCGCAGCCACACCCACCAACAGTTGATTTTCACCGGTATCAAGCAGAACAATTTTTTCGCGATTACCCACCTTTACAGACCCCACAACCCTAAGCGACTTTCTATCGCCGGCAGGAACCCCATTGAATCTTTTCATCACATACGCAAAACCAAAGAGACAACCGAACACCAGAAGCAAGGCCCCGATAACTTGCATTAGATACGCCGAATCAAATATTTCAGCGCGCGGTGGTTCGGCAGCGGCGGCGTGTACGCCACCAGCCACAAGAAGACTCGCCAGGAAAAGGCAATGTCTCGCAATAGCCAAGACCGCCGTCGTCATTGCTATTTCAACTTCTTCAGCCGCTCAGACGGGCTGACAACTTCGATAAGACGTAAACCAAACTGGCCATCAACCACTACCACTTCTCCTCGCGCCATTAGTTTTCCATTCACCAAGAGATCCAAAGGCTCATCGACCGTTCTGTCGAGCTCTATTACGGAGCCCTGATTCAAACTGACCAACTCTCGAATGGGCACTTTGCTGCGCCCTATTTCTACAGAGAGGGTGACAGGCACATCCAGCAGCGACTCCAAATTGATTTCAGCGGAACCTGGAGCAGCTTCGCCCGCGCTTTCCTGATGCTCAGGTGGTGGCGGAGGTGCCGTAGCCTCAGTGGCTTCTTCTGTTGGAGCTTCTGGCTCTTCACTCATGTTCGGCGCTCCCTGATTTAACTGTCATTCCGTATGACATCCTTCACTTTTATGGATTTATTGCCATTAAGCACACCATGCTCACCCGTATAAAACGGGACATTTTCTATACTGAGCGTGACATCTGCTGGCATTTTTAGGGGCACGATCGCCCCTGGTTTCAGCTCTAGAATTTCTGCAATACTCACGTGGCCGGAATCGAAAGTGCCACTCACATCGAGAAGAACCTGATTCAGTTCCTCAACAAAGTGGTTTTCCCAGTCGCTGTTTTTCTGTTGCGGTTTCGCCTCAACGGCAAGACTGCCAAGCGTTTGACGCAATGGCTCCAACGCAGCGTAAGGTGCGATCCAATCAATGGTCGATACCCATTCACCTACTTTGATCTCAAAAGGAAAACGTAGAGCCATATCATCCGGAGAACCCGCCTGAAGATATGTTGGCTTGGTTTCGAAGCCAGCAAGCTGCGCAGTTAGTGGCACCTTTTCACTCCATGCCTGTGTGAGAGTGCTGAAAAACCTTTCTACCATGACTTCGTTAACTCGAAGCTCCGTGCGCGTTAGCGATTCGCGCGTGAATTCGGCGACTGTATTGGTATGGCTACCGCCGAAGTACATATCAACAAAAAAAGATAAGAGTGCTCCGGGTAAAACCACGTAAGAGGTACCTGAAAGCGGTGAAATTTTTGCCAGGTTAATGGCCGAAGGGTCAGAAATGTTGGCGAGCGCCTGGTCAAGTTTCATTAACTCGATTTCAGCAACACTGACCTGTGCACTAAAGCCGTACTGATCAGCAATACATGCAGCTAATGCAAGCGCATGTTGCTCATTAAGCTTCTTAAGCGCGGGCATTTGCGCCAACAACGTTTGCTCGCGGGTGCTAAAATCGAAAGGTTCGCACTCACCGCTACTGGCGGTTGAATTTCCTTGCCCGCTTTCGTCCGAGTACGTATCCATAAGAGCATCGATCTCGCCCTCCGACAGTACCTCTTCTTCTTCAGCCATGCCTAATTACCGTGCTATTTAACGATAATCTATTGCATGACGAAGCCAGTGAAGAAAACTTCCTGAACACCCGCCTCCGGCGTTAGCTCGATGGTTTCATTAACAGCAACAAGTGCTGCTGCACGCAATGCCTCTTTACCTTCTTGCGTACCCAGAGCATCGTAGTCCTGGCCGCTAAACAACATAATCAGACGATTGCGAATCGCAGGGTCATTCAGCTCCACTTTATCGATGACTTCCTGATCGCGAGCCATCACCTGCAGACTCAACTGCAAGTAATTGATCGTGCCTTTGCGCTTGAAATTGATCACGAAGTTTGGAGACAGGGGACGGTAAATGGGATCGGCAATCACTTCCTCTACAACGGCTGCCGCCCCGTCTTCACCCACTGGAGGCTCGTCGCCGGGCATCAAGAAAAATGCAGCCGCGCCGCCGCCACCTAATAAAACAACCGCTGCTCCGATTATTACCATTTTATTCATCGCTATTCCCCGTATGCGTAAACAAGTTCGATAACATGGAATAAAGAACAGCAAGAGTTGTACCAACTGATATTACCGTTAAATATCAGCAGGATAGCTTTGAAGACTTCAATAGGTAGTCAGAGAATTGACGGAAACGTGTGCGTTGACAGCACCAAAGAGCCTTTGTAGTCGAGAACGTGACGCGGTACAGCGCGGCAAAGCTTAGACGTAATAATCGACCCGCGCATCCAGCACCGCACCAGTCGATAAATCAAGCGCAACCCCAACGGCCTCACCGTCCTCTTCGCTGCCATCCGAGCGAGCCGCAAAGTCGCCGATGTCAGACGCATCAGAACCTTGACCATTCTGGGAATAATCAGCTACATCACTGCGCGCTAATTGCATACCACCCTGTTCCAACAGTTCCCGCAGCCGTGGCATGTTGTTTTCTATCACGTCTCGGGCTTCCGCATTGTGAACGGCAAACGTCACTCGCGCCTGGTCGCCCTCTGTAGCTATTCGTATATCCAGCCGCCCCAATTCTGGCGGGTTAAGTTGCAGACTAGCTTCATGAGCGCCATTTTTTAGCATCATCGCCACCCTGCCGGCGATCTCTGTATTCCACTCAGGTTCACTCAACCCTGCAGACAATGGCTGCAAGGTGACGACTTTGGATGCAGCACTTGTGGCATCAAGAGCGGTGGGTGCTGCAAGACCAGCCAGAGGCTGCGGCGCAGAAGACTGATTGGACGTTAGCGCTGCCGATGCATTTGCACGACTCGCATCCAGTGCCTGAAAAGCGTCAACGGATTCCAATAGCACCTCATCGGCTAACGTAACAGGTTGCTGTTGGGGGGTGGCAAATGCGGCCTCGCCCAAGCCATTTCGGGAAGACAGGTTCGTGCGATCTACCGTCAGGCCGGAGCTCACAGTGTCTGCTGCTCCCGGCTGTACTCGCGATGCGCCCAGGCCACCCAAAAAGGCGGTCTCCGCATTATCCTGCGTTGCAGACTGAAGCACCGACCTCGGCTGTAACGCAGTTGCGCTTTCCTCAACTAAGGGGAGCGAAGCGCCGTTAGTCTGTAGAATTGCAGAGGGCTCTGGGCCAGCGCCTGCCACCCCGGTGGCCAAACTCGGCGCTGGCGACTCAGCCTCGCTCAGTATCGCCGGTGAAACTGGCGCTATCACTTCGGCGACAGGTTCCAATGGTGTAAGCGGTAATTCACGTTCTGCGAGCAAAGCAGGACCCACTGCAGGAGCCTGTTGTGCACCCTCTGACTCAACAAGTGACAGTAGGCTATCTTCGGCACTCTGCCCCAGTAATGCTTCAGGCGAAGAAGCCTCATTAGTGAGCGTCTGGGTTGTATCCACTTCAGCAGCCGCCTGCGTGAACAAATCGAATTCGTTCAGCACGGGAGCATCTAGTTCTGTCAATGCTGTCAGTTCAGCCGACTCTAGCGCAGCTGAAATGGGCAAATCATTGCCACCTTGAGGCAAGCGATTGCCGCCTGCGCCGAAAGCATCTGCATGAGCACTGGAAGAGGAGGATTCAGCGAGCAGCATATCGCCAAAAATTCCTTTATTTTCATTACCTTGCAAACTCTCTGAGGTTGCACCTGCGCCCTGGGGCGCCCCAGAGAGGGCCGCGGTATTTCCTAGTAATGGTATCAAAACGCTACACCCCTTCCAGTCTCAGATCGCATCTGTAAGGGTTAATGCAGCTTCCGTGCCAGCGTTACATTTTTCCGCGCTTTTTTCTGCGGATTACGTACTGGGATCTTCCAAACGATGCATCGAACGCTCATCCGTTTCTTTTTGTTCGTTTTTCTCGCGCAGCCGCAGCCTCTCACTGCGTCGCTCGTCCACCAGGTGCTCCAATGCAGACTTACGTTGTGACTTATCTATCCATTGCGCGCGCACCTGCGCCAGGTTTTGTTCGGCTGATTGCACTTCTTGCGTTTGCTGCGAGATCGCCTGGTCTAACTTGCTCAAAAACAAGCGGTAGTCCTGCAGCGCAATGGCACTAATTCCCGCCTTACTTTTTTCCGCGAGCATTTCCTCGTAGTCGGATTTAAACTGCATTAACTGATCCAGCTGATCGCGTTTACCTGCATGACTCTGGACACTGTGACCCAAATCTACTGCCAACTGCTGCTCAACCACCTTGGCAACTGCCGCTACTTTTTCCATCTTATTCTGTTTCACTGATCACCTCCGTGCTCAACGGCGCGCTGTAATAACCTGGCAAAGCTGCCAACTGAGCGCGGCTGGTTTGTATATCCACTTTTTCTGACTCACTTTGCGCAATAAATTCCCGCAAGTTAGGTGCAGCGCGAACCGATCGATCTATATTTTCATCGGTGCCCATTTGATAAGCGCCAATGTTAATTAAATCGCGATTCTGTTGATACGTGGCATACAAACTCTTGACGTCTCGAGCCAATAAAAGTTGCTCTTCATCGACAATACTGGGCATTAAACGGCTAACAGAACTGTCTATATCGATAGCCGGAAACAAACCCGAATCGGCGACGTCCCGAGACAACACAATGTGGCCGTCAAGAATCGCGCGTGAGGCGTCAGACACAGGATCATCAAAATCACCCCCTTCTACGAGCACAGTGTAAACCGCGGTGATTGAGCCGGTGCCGACGTTACCAGCGCGCTCCACCATGGCGGGGAGTACCGAAAACACTGAAGGCGGATAACCCTTAGACACCGGCGGCTCGCCAACAGCCAAGCCAATTTCACGTTGCGCTTGAGCCACGCGCGTTAGCGAATCCATCAGTAACAGAACCCGCTTACCGCTGTTAGCAAAATGCTCCGCGATAGCGGTGGCTCGCCATGCACCGTGAACACGCATTAAAGGCGAGTCATCCGCCGGCGTTGCCACGACAATGGCTCGCGCCAAGCCTTGAGCGCCTAGGATTTCATCGACGAACTCGCGCACTTCTCGACCACGCTCCCCCACCAGTGACACAACAATAATGTCGGCCTCCGTATGCCGCGTCATCATACCCAACAGCGTACTCTTACCCACGCCACTTCCGGCAAACAAACCCACTCGCTGGCCTTTGCCTAGTGTTAGCAGCGCATTAATAGCGCGAACACCCACATCAAGCGGCTCCTCGATGGGGCTGCGATGCAAAGGGTTTATAGGGTCGCCACGCAAAGGAATCTGAAGTGGGCAGTTGATTGGGCCACTACCATCGATGGGCTTTCCAGCCCCATCAATCACGCGACCCAATAATTCGTCCCCCACTGCTACTACACCACCGGTATGCAATGGAACCACCCGGGCGCCCAACTTTACGCCACGCAGATTACCCTCGGGCATAAGAAACAAGCTGCCATCGGAAAAACCAACTACCTCAGCCTCTATTGTGCCGCCCTCATCGGTAATAATTTGACATCGGCTGCCGATAGGCGCCTGACAGCCAACGGCCTCAAGCTTGATACCAATCATGCGCACCAGAGAACCCTCTTCCTGCAGTGAGATGGGCTCTACTCTTTCTTTAATTGCTCTAAGCCTGGCTGCTACTCGACTGCTACGTTCACTTTGGAGGTCTGCAAGGGCATCCATTTATTGATCGGCTTCGTGAGCCGGAGAGACAAGCAAGGTTTCAAATAAAGTCTCAAGCTGTTTCTCAATGGACGCATCTACAAAAGAAGATGGCGTTTTTACCTGGCACCCACCCACAGACATTGATTCGTCTTCAATAATTTTCCAGGTTTTACCGTCGAGAGTCTCAGGCGAGTAACCCTGCATAAGCGCTGCGTCGGCGGGGTTGAGAAAAATGACAATTTCTCCGTCTAACTTGTAGAGGGTGGCTATGGCTTGCTCAACGGTTTCAACTACGGTTGCCGAATCAATAGTTAGCTCGCGCCTCACTATTTGCTGGGCTAGATGCATTGCCACATCGGCCAGCTCTTTCGTAACCACCGAATCAAGATTTTGGTAAGGCGTGGCCATTTCTTGAGCCAGCGAATTCAACCGAGAAACAATTTGCTGCGCCTCACTCAGGCCTTGTGCCATGCCGGCTGCCTGACCCGTTTCAAAACCGCGCTGTTCGGCTGCGGCCTCTAATTCTGCCAATGGCAGATGTTCACCTTCTCTGACAGGCTGTTCAAAAAAAGGCGCTTCCCAAACTTCTACTTTGTCGCTGGGATCAGACAAAATCATCACCACCTTTACCCATGAAAATTTCGCCCTCGTCTGCTAACTTGGCAGCGATAACGAGAATTTCCTTCTGTTGTTCTTCAACATCAGCAAGTTTCACAGGACCTTTAGCTTCCATGTCTTCTTTGAGCATTTCTGCAGCCCTTGAAGACATATTTTTAAAGAAGCGTTCCTGCAACTCCTGATCTACACCCTTCAGCGCAACCGTCAGATTGTCGACAGAGATATCGCGAATCAGGCGCTGCATTCCACGGTCATCCAGCGTCATCAGGTTTTCGAAGACAAACATAAGATCTTGGATTTTCTCACCAAGATCCATATCGGCTTGCTTGAGCGCCTCAAGCACCTCAGCCTCTTGCTCACTGTCTAAGCCGTTGAGTATTCCCGCGGCAGTAGTCAGGCCATCAACCGAAGCAGGAGGAAATTCCTGCGTATTGTCCATCTGCCGCTCCAACACCTGATCTAATTCTTCCATAGCAGTTGGATCAATAAGCTCTAAACGCGCCACGCGCAAAACCACGTCAGGCCGAATCTCCGCGGGTAGCAAACCCAAAACCTGTGCTGCGTGGTCGCCTTCTAGCGATGCCAAAACTAATGCGACAATCTGTGGATGCTCATCGCCGATAAGCTCAGCAACTGACCTGGCATCCATCCACTTCAGCGAATCCATGCCTTTGCTCGCTGGGCCATTCATTACCTTGCCGAGCATACTGCGTGCGCGTTTTTCACCCAGAGCTTCTACCATGACGCGCCGCGTAAAATCATTCGCGCCTATCCCGATAGGGTTTACCGCATTAACACGTTCAGAAAAATCCTGAACAACCTCGGCAATCTGCTCGTTCGACACTTCTTTCAATGCCGCCATTGCCGCGCCAACGCTCTGCACTTCTTTAGGCGCCATGTGGCGCATAATTGACGCTGCGCCGGCCTCGCCCATACCCAACAAAAAAATGGCTGCGCGCTCGGGGCCGGACAAATCATCCGCAGAGTCAGCCATCCGCTGCAACCCAACCCTTGACGACGTTGGCAACACGTTCTGGCTCGCCTTCAACCATTGAGCGGGCCATACTCAGCTGCTGATGGTAGGCCGGCGCGCCCGGTGGTATCGCTGCAACACCCTGCTGGGCACCCAGCGTCACGCGATCCTCTCCCATTGCTCCGCCTTCACCCGCCGCGTACGCTGCTGGGTCCATACCCGCGGGTACCGCTAACGCAGGCATCGTTAGGGCCGGTTCTGTTGATGTCTGTAATAGCGGCCTTAGCACCATAAAGATAATGAGAAAAATGGCTATCGCGGCCAGTGCAAACTTTCCACTGCGCCAAAACCACTCCTGCTCCAATATGCCGGCTTCAGGTAACGGCTCCATTTCAGGCGGTATCACAAATGAGGCATTAACTACGTTAACCCGGTCACCGCGCGCCTCATCAAAACCCACCGCTTCCTTCACCAGCGCAGTGACTTCAGCAATCTCTTCCTCTGGCAGCGGTACACGCTGCACATTGCCCTCTTCATCCGTAGTCTCGCGGTAATCGATAACAACCGCCACAGACAAACGCTGTAATGAGCCAGGTGTTTCGCGCACATGACTGATGGTTTTATCCAGCTCATAGTTACGCATTTGCCGTTTGCTGGAACGCGATGGGGCGGCCCCTTCTGCGCGCGCAATAGCCTGTGGCTCATCGCCAACTTCGGCGTCAGGAGGGGGTGTATTTGACAGCGTACCGGGCACCCCCCGAGCGCCGACATCGGCCATATTCTCTTCTACAAGTTGCTCACTGCGAACGCTGGACTCTGGCTCGTAGCGCTCGCTGGTACGCTCTATAACAGTGAAATCTACATCTGCAGTGACCTGCGCACGCACTGCCCCAGCACCGAGTATCGGCACGAGTATTTGCGTAATGCGATCAACATAAATCTCCTCAAGCTCTTGGGTGAATCGGAAGTTTTCTTTGGTTCCAGCAAACTGATCGTTGGTGTTCTGCGAAGAGAGTAGCTTGCCTTTGTTATCAACCACCGAAACCTGCTCAGCTTCCAGGCCCGGTACACTAAAAGCAACGAGATGAATAATGCCTGCTAACTGGCTATCGCTGAGCTCACGGCCCGCGTAGAGACTAACCAGCACCGAAGCTGCTGGCTTATTTTTCTTGCGCACAAAGGCTGATTGCGGCGGCAAGGCAAGATGAACGCGAGCAGCCCGCACACTATCAAGCGATGCAATTGAATTGGAGAGTTCCTGTTCTGTGGCCCGATCAAAGCGCGCCTTCTCCATAAAGCTGGAAACACCCATTCCGGCTTCCTGGTTGAGCATGCCATAGCCGGTAGACTGCCCTGCCGGCAACCCCTCGCCGGCTAACTGCAACCGCGTTTCGCGCACCCGATCTCCCGGCACGCTGATCATGCCTGTACGGCTATCAAGCTTGTAACTAATGTTTCTTGAATCCAATGCAGTGACAACTTCTGCCGAAGCCGATGGCGATAACTCACCGTAAAGCGGCGTAAAATCTGGCGTCGACGCCCACTGAAACAGGCCCAGGCCCAGCGCAATACTGGCAGCCAAACCGATCAGCAACTGCAGCTGCCTTACTACCGGTTGCCGGCTAATGTTGCCGAACCGGTTGAACATATTCTGTGCTGCTGACGCCATCGCTTCTATTTCACCTGTTTATCTCAATACCGCTTGTCTTCTGTCAGTGCACCTAAACCTGCATATTCATCACTTCCTGATAAGCATTGAGTAGCTTGTTACGTACCTGAGTGATCGCTTGAAACGACACATTGGCTTTCTGTAGCGCTACCATCACTTCGGGCAGCTCTACTGATGTATCGCCTGACTCAAACGCCGTGGCTAATGACTTTGCACTCGACTGCGCTTCAGTAACTTGATCCAACGAGGCTTGCATTAAATCCGAAAACTCGGTTTTTGCGGCGCCTTCAACACCCTTGGTTGAGAGCGGTTGCTGCGCTTGCAGAGACATAGCCCGCATTTGCGCCAGTACCTGGTTGATCTCCATGCTCACACTTTTGACCCTATAAATTTACACATTCTAAAACGCGCTACGCCGCAGGTATCGCTACACCTTGCTCTTTGAGGCGGGCAAGCTTGTAGCGCAACGTACGCGGGCTAATCCCCAAAATCTTTGCCGCATCTTTACGACGGCCATCCACAGTGGCAAGGGCATTCACAATCATCTGCTTTTCAGTATCGCGCAAACCACCGTCTAACAACTGAGCGTCGGCCAAACGCTCGGTTTCCGCCGAAATGACGGGTTGCGTAATACATGCCTCAAAGAAAATATCGTCCGCTGAAATCACTGCTCCGGTTGTCAGAATCACTATCCGCTGTATGCAATTTTCCAACTCCCTGACATTGCCAGGCCACTGATGAGACAACAGCTTCAACTGTGCGTCGCGAGACAAAAGTAACTGACGCTCAGCAGCATGCCGTTGCAACAACGCTTCTGCCAAAGGCAGTATATCTTTTGGCCGTTCGCGCAGTGCCGGCAGACCGAGCGGGAAAACGTTCAGGCGATAGTACAAATCTTCTCGGAACCTACCCTGCGCAACCTCAGCCTTTAGGTCTCGGTTAGTTGTCGCCAATACGCGCACATCCAGCGAGATAAGATTATTGCCGCCCAAGCGCTCGACTTCTTTTTCCTGCAAAACACGCAGTATTTTTGCCTGTAAGCCCAAATCCATTTCCGAGATTTCATCCAGCAACAGGGTACCGCCATTGGCCTGCTCAAACTTACCAGGGCGAGCTTGATGCGCGCCGGTATAGGCGCCCTTCTCATAGCCGAATAGGATAGATTCCAACATAGGCTCGGGAATAGCTGCACAGTTGATCGCAACAAAGGGCTTGTCACTACGATCAGACTTCTCGTGTATATAGTGCGCAACTACCTCTTTACCTGTGCCCGATTCGCCACTAATCATTACAGTGGCCGGGTTACCCGCCACCCGCCTAACAAGCTCGCAGACAGTTTGCATGGCAGGGTCTTCAGCAATCATGCCGTGATCTTCACGAGTGCTCGCCGTACCCAGCCTGCTGACCATTTCCAACAGTACCTGCGCCTCGAAAGGTTTTACCAGATAGTCAGACGCACCTTCCTGCATTGCTTCAACTGCTTTTTCTACACTGCCGTGCGCAGTCATTAAAACAAAGGGAATATCTGACCATCGCGACTTCACTTTTCGCAGTAGCGTAAACCCGTCCATCTCATCCATTTGAACATCGCTAACGATCAGATCTACCGCATGGTTTTCGAGTAGCTTGATCGCGTGCACGCCATTGCAGGCCGCCAGCGCACAATAGCCGCCGTACTCCAGCGTGTCACACAGCGCGTCACGCAGCGTTTGATCGTCTTCGACAACCAATATGTTTACTGGTCTAGTCATCACCTGTTTTCCTTATCTCGGAAATTTCATCTTCCACCGACGCGACTTGGCCTATCGGTAGCTCAATCGAAAATCGCGCGCCGCCCTCTGCCGTATTTTCTGCACTGACTGCGCCACCATGATTAGCAACAGTATTTGCAACGACCGCTAGGCCTAAGCCCGTACCCGCTGCGCGCGTCGTAAAGAACGGATCAAAGATGCGGTCGATAATCTCTTCATCAATACCTGGTCCATCGTCTTCAAGCTGTATCTGGAGCCGATGATCATTGAGAGCACATACTTGCAATTTCAGCTTGACGGCGCCGCTGGAAGCCTCGATTGCATTCATTGCAAGATTACTCAATGCGCCCACCAGTGCATCTTTATCACCTTCTACAGACAAGGTGTCATCCAACGATGGCACCTCAAGCAGCGCTCCAACTGCGCAAAACTGCGGACTTACGGCGCAAGAAAAGTCCTGCAGGACTTCCCGCAAGAGAATGACGTTTTTTTCAGGAGATGCACCGCGCACAAAGCCCAGCATGCTCTCCAGCAAATTGCCCATATGGTCTAATCGGTCATTCACTTTAGAAACCACTTCAGAGCGCTGACCCGAGGGCAAGTCATCGCGCCCTAGCTGTGTCATGTATAACGTAGTGGAACTCAGCGGCGTTCGAATTTGATGCGCTAGCCGCGCCGCCATTTCACCTAACGCCGTGAGGCGCCTCTTGCGACCCAGTTGCTCCTGAAGTTCATGAACCTGCGATACATCAGCAATCAAAATAACTTGATCACCCGAGTCATCCAGCTTTCGGCTACTGGCTGAGTACCGCATCCCATCGATTTCTAGCAAAGGTTGCGAATCTAATGCTAAATCACCGGCAGCATTTTTCAGTACATCCGGCCATGAGGTTCCAACCAGAGAAAAGCCAAGCAATTCCATCGCTTGAGGGTTCGCGTCGCGAACAATATTTTGGGCATCAACAATGAGAACTGCACCCGGTAGCGCAGAAACAAGCGAGCTTAGGCGATGCGCAAGCCGCTCTTTTTCAGCGAGCTCTGCCAACCGAGCCGATCGCGCACTTGCCAACTCCTGTGTTAAGGCTGCAACTTTTGTTTCAAGCTCACGGTAAGTAACGTCCAATTCGTGTGAGACACGATTGAACACAGCAAAGGCCTGTTCCAGCTCATTCGGCGATAATGACTGCGTGTGATTCATAAGCTTGCCTGCGTTGAACATTTCTCAACGCTTGTGCGTTTGAGAGCGTTTGCAAAAGAGTACTTCCGTCACTGCGATTGTATTTGCATCTGCAATTACCGTACCAAGAGTTTTTCTCTATCTTTCTCAGTAACTTACATAATCTGCGAACCGTACTGGCAATCATGACGAACCAAAACAGTCAAAATTCTGGCAGTTCATCAGGCCGTTGAATTTCAAACTTGCGCATTTTTTCGACCAGTGTTGTGCGCTGCAAGTTAAGTAACTTCGCAGCACGGGCAACAACCCATTCCGATTGCGCGAGCGCCTGAGTCATTAGTGAACGTTCTATACCTGCCAGATGCGGCCGCAAATCTATGCCTTCGCTTGGAAGATCTGCAACTTTCACCACGGAAGAAGCTTGCTCTTCGTTCGCTGACTGCGGATCAGGCATACCCTTCTCCTCGTCGAAGAGCTCGAGATTGGGTCTATATTTTTCTGGCAAGTCAGACCACTGCACACTTTGGCCTGGGAACAAAATCGCTAAACGCTCTAGTAAGTTGTGCAGCTCGCGTACATTTCCCGGCCAGTAATAGCGAGTAAGGCAAGCCTTGGCATTGTCGTTCAACTGCAACTCAACACCCTGTTCGGCGCGTAATTTTTTGATGTAACACTCCACCAGCGCAGCAATATCGCTGGCGTGCTTGCGTAGGGGCATAATTTCTATGGGGAAAACGTTAAGACGGTAAAACAAGTCTTCACGGAACTTTCCTTCGGCAACCAATTGCTCAAGGTTGCGGTGCGTGGCGGCGATAATACGCACGTCGGATCGCAAAGTTTTGTGACTGCCCACGCGTTCGAAGGTACGTTCTTGTAAAACCCGCAGTAGCTTCACCTGCATATCCAGCGGCATATCCCCGATTTCATCAAGGAAGAGCGTGCCACCCTGTGCAATTTCAAAGCGCCCCTGCCGCGCATTAATAGCACCCGTAAACGCGCCTTTTTCATGACCAAATAGTTCAGACTCAAGAAGTTCAGCAGGGATAGCGCCGCAGTTCACCGGCACAAAAGGGCCACTACTACGCGCAGATAAGCTGTGGACACAGCGCGCAACTACTTCTTTGCCGGTACCCGACTCGCCGGTAACTAACACTGAGGCTTCTGTACCTGCCACTTGTTCAATGAGGCGATGTACAGCGAGCATTTCATCACTGTCGCCCACGAGCAGCCGCTTTAACAACGAATTAGAATAGGTATCGCGCGGGTCGGGTGCCGGGTTAGCCATTATGTGGCTTTTTGAATCGATAGCCGTACCTTCTAATACAGCCTGCAGTTCCTTATAGCTCGCAGCAGCGGGCAAGACGCCATCAACATGCGAGGCAAGCCCTGCAGGCGGCGCAGCTAAAGCACTGTCGTCGCGAACCAGATAGATTTTGGATTTAACACTGCCCTCGCCAAGTGCGTGAACAACTGAGGCCAACTGGCGATATTCCTCATCCGCACTCACTAAAAGTGCGCTGTACTGGGTGCTATTTCTGAGCTCTTGTCGGAAGCTCAGCTCATCATGAGCGACAATGGCATCAAAGCCCAGAAACTCGGTTTGAGATGCTGTTAAGCGCGCGTGCTTATGATCTGCATCGCAAATCAGTACTGATTTTTTCTGAACCTGCATGTCAGAGCCCCTCGTCCAACCTGCGACCCGCTCCTTGTGCAGCGCCAAAAACGACGGAAACTCGATCGCCGTCGTTGATGGTTCTTCACATTCACCAGAACTCTGGCTCTCGGGTCGATACGGCATTCGTCCACGGCTTAACACCTGGACGTTGCATAAAACACAGCAAAGGAAAACGAAGCGGAGGTAACAAAACCACCGTTAACTTGGCAGGTAAGGCGAGATCGTGTTGGTCGCGTGAGCGGCCATATAACTGATCAAGCATAATAAAAAGCATCCCCTTTCGCTTCATGCGACTCTTCAATGTCGGCTTAGTTGCCCGATCTTTTGAAGCCCCTTACGCATGCCATATTCTTCGACGGCACGCGAACGTCGCATTGCATCAATCTAAACGATTTCTAACGGGATAAAATTCGGTGTATTACGCAGAAATAAATACGTAGAACTACGTATTTGGTGTGGACTCGGTAAAAATTTCAGTATTTACAACCATCTGAACCAGCTCGGCAACTGATTCAGCTTGCATCTTGCTCAGTACATTCCGACGGTGAACTTCAACCGTTCGAGTACTGATATCGAGGATTCTGGCCACCAACTTATTCGACTTACCACGCACAATCCACTTTAGCACTTCCGTTTCCCTGCGCGTAAGCTGGGTCAACCGGTGCTCTATTTCTGCATCCTGAAGGCGTCTGTAACGTATCTGTTGATCCAACTCCATGGCTTTGTTCACGCTGCGCAGAACTTCTGCGGGCTCAACCGGTTTTTCGATAAAGTCTACAGCACCTGCTTTTAAAGCCTTTACGGCCGTGCTTATTTGATCAGCACCTGACAGAAAAATAACCGGCGTATGGTTACCGCGGGTGCTGAGCTGCATCTGTAACTCGAGGCCGTCCATGCCGGGCATAATCATGTCTAACAGCACGCAACCACAGTTTTGAGGGCTGTAACTGGCGAGGAACTCCTCGGCGGAAGCATAGGTTTCGACACGCACCTCAGCCGCCTGGAATATTTCTTCCAACAGGGTGCGAGTGAACATGTCGTCATCAACAGCGTAAACCGTTGGCTCTACATTCATGCCAGAGTGTCGTAACAATGCTGATCCCACTGTCTATATCTTTGGTTTATATAGAATTATAGCTTTGGTTGCGATCTTTGGGCCGGCTAGAGTTTGTTAACTTATTGAAGTGGCCAGCGACCAAAAACCAAGAGCGTCCAGCCTAAGTTTGATACTGATAACAGTCAAGCATTGCGCCAATCAATCAGGGAGATTTTTTGGTGTTTAACACGGTGGTATCAGAGAGTTAAACCCAGCGTTCTGAGGGATTATTGCCGGGTACGGCGATAAGCAACCTCGCGCCGGTGATGCCGGAAAATGAGCTTCTCCATCCAACCTCTGGCAGAACCTGACAATCCCAGGTAATTAACTCTGGCATAGCCTTGCGCATGTTCTTCTGCGGCACTAATGATTTCGCCATAGAAACATAATGGCTTTGGCGTTCCATGCTGAATATACACCTGCATAAAAACGGTATCGCCTGAAGCTGGCAGATCACTGGCGACCCACTGCAACTCGTTGGCTGACACAGTGACCTGAGTGCGAGGTGGTATGTCTGACTGCGCATAGACAAGTTGACTGACAAGATCCAGCAGCATATTGACCTTCATATCTAGCCTGGCGATCTCTTGACCGACTGCAGGGTCTTCGTCTGTTGAATCAGAGCCCAGAGAACCAAGCACCGAAACCGCACGCAAAAATGTTTCGTTAGATTCATTTACTTTCGCCAGCTGCGCATCATCTGGCGCAGTATCGACTGCCGCCCAGCTCACTGAAATGTTGTCTGTAAAAGACAAACCACCTGGCTGATCATCTGAATCAACTTGCAAAGGATCTGAGTCGTAGTTTGACATGGCAGCATTCACCCGAGGAGGTAGTGCTGTTAGTTTGGCAGGACTAGAGGCCGCACTTCAATACCCAATCTAGCGTATCGAAAAAGCGAACAGCAGTATCAGAAAATGATTACAGCTTGTAAACCAGTGCTGGCCGATCGACTTATAGTGTAGATTCAACCGACTGATAACTTTGCTCAGCCGATCGATTACGCGCAAACGTCTGGCCCTGCTCCATTACCTCACTTCGAGCGACTCGAAGTTTGGTCATCAACTCATCGTTAAGGTGAATGAGCGTGGCCATAGCCTGGGCTACAAGCTCCGGCTGCCCTGAGGGGCTAGATGCCGAAAAACAGGCAATCAAATCTTCCCGCCTGCTTTGCTCCATAGTAGCGACACGTCCCCAGTCACCGTTATTGGCATGCTTAAGCATTTCTTCGGTCATACCCAGCACATGCGCCAAACGCTCACACAGCTGAGCTTGTGTTTTCATAGACTCCCTTTCTATAGCCACGATCATGCCGGCATGACCCGTTGCTCTAGAGGAATGTCATCCCAGGCTGTCTGAATTTCAGTCAACAAGGCACCAACTTCGCCAAGCTTTACCAAATCAGAATCCAGGTTGGCTTCTACTAACGTCTGTTCCATGTAATCGTAAAGCGAAACGAGGCTGGCTGAGATATCGCCGCCTTTTTCGTGATCAAGCGCAGCACGCAGATTATCAATGATTTCTATCGCCCGGCCTATCAGCTCACCTTTGCGGCCCACCTCATCACGCTCAATGGCACCCTTGGCCGCGCTAATTCTATCGATCGCCCCCGAGAACAGCATTGAAATAAGCTGATGAGGGCTTGCCGACTGAACGCCGGTTTGCACGCCAACGGATTGATACTGTTTCATTGCGGCTTCGTTCATGATGTACCCCTATCAGAGATTTCTTCTTAATTTCGGTTTATGGAGTTTGGCTGAGGCAACGAGTCCAACTGTTGCGTCAAAAAGTTACTGGTGTTTTGTAGCTGAGAAAGCAGTGTATCCAGAACGGTAAAACGGGCGCGCAAAGACGTTTCCAGTGTTTCCATACGGCGATCAAGTGCGTCTCTTGCATCGCCAATTTCATCGACACGTTCTTCGATACCATCGGTTCGTGCATCGATAATTCCATCGTCCTGCAGAAAATTTGTCAGCAGCGTATTCAGTTGATCGCTGATACCGCGCGAAAAATCGACAGTGCCTCGGGCACCCAATGCACCGCCATTCACCTCGATACGTAAACCGTCTGCACCGCTACCTGGCAATGCGGTTAACACGTTTCCGGTGCTCAATGCGGCCAAACCATTAATAGTTCCGATAACATCTTGACCAGCAATCCCGGTACTCACAGAGAGCCCGAGTGAAGACGCCGTGTTGGTATCGACTGCAGTCAACGCCACCGTCGACCCGGAACCGCTTGAATCTGAAGTGATTTCAAACTGATTGCCGTTGTAGGCAACACTAACGCTCGCTCCAGCGGCACTCAGACTAGAATCGCCGTTGATACGCGCCTGCAACTCTGTCGCCAACTGTGCACCGGTAGCATAAAGCCCCTGAGTAATTGATATATTGCCGCTAGAAACACCGTCGATACTGACCGTGAAATTATCGTTGTTGCCATCAATCAACTGTGGGAACAAAGTAGCCGCTCCCGTAAGAGAACCCTGAGAGTCTAACTGCGTTATATCAACGGCGTAACTTCCCACCGCAGTATCCTGAGTTGATCCCAGATAAGAAACGCCTGGATCTGTCGTGAAACCAACCGCCGAAAACAGCCCGCTGATTTCATCAAAGTTGTCAGCTAGAGCAGCGTCTAAGTCGGCGCTGTCGATTGCCAACGTTCCGTCCGCATTCGTTGTTACGCCGATGGCACTCAGGGTGCTGAATGGCCCACCAAACCCTTCAACATCGTTGGCAATTACCTGTCGTAGCTGACCGACAATTGAGCGCACAGAGAAATCGCCCTGCAAGGCTGCAGCTGACCGAGTCGTGGCATCAAAGGCTGTCACACTGTTGGCGACAGACACAAAGGAGTTGTAGCCCTCAACAAAAGTCTCTATCGCCTTTTTGATTGAGCCTTCGTCCTTAGTAACGCCCAATTCAACGGGTGCGGCTCCGGAAATACCCTTTAACTCAATATCAACACCATCAAGAACGCCTCTGGCGGTGTTACTAGCGCTGTTAATGCTAAGACCGTTAATGCTAAAAATGGCATCCTGGGCTGCTACCGTTTGTGACACATTGGTTGCACTGGCATTAAAGGCAAGCGCAGAGAGGCCATTGGCGTCGGTATCATTGCCATCCCCAGAATCCGCAACACTAATCTCAATGCTGTTTTCAGCGCCAGACTCTTCAGAATTTATGAGCAGGCGGTAAGCGCTACCATCATTCACAATCGTTGCGGCCACGCCTATGTCTGCATCGTTAATGGCGTCGCGTACACCTTCTAGGGTGTTATTGCTGCTATCGATGGTGATCGTCGCCACGCCACGATCAGGGTTTTGCGTAAAACTGTTATAGCTTTCAGGCCCAGGGTCCGGCGAAGTATAGTCGGTTGTGCCAAAACGGAGCGTAAGAACACCTTCACCAACAGTATCCGTTGGAGCCGTGTAGCCGACAGTTGCCAGGGAATGGTTCGCCGACAACTGAGTCACTGCAAGGCTATAAGAGCCGGTTTCTGCTTCTGAGGAAGCTGAAAGAACGGCAACATCTTCATCGCTTGAAGTTGCGATACGTTGATCAAAAGTGCTTAGCGTGTTCAGCGCGGTCAAACCTACCTGAAAAGAGGACAGCGCGCCTTTAAACACACCAAACGCAGAAAACTCTGAAGTAAGGCTAGCTTCCTGTCGCAACAGACGATTCTCGGTGGGCTGACGCTCTGCTGCAACCAGCTGCGTAACCAGGCTTTCGATATCTAAACCCGAGCCGAGACCTGAGACGGTGATCATTCAGCGCTCCATGTTTCTAAAACGTGCGCTCCGCGAATACGCATATAGTATTCGCTGAGCAGAAAAGTGGTTGAGTCAAATAATGCAAAGTCAGTGCCAACTTTTGCACACCGCGACATTGGCTACTCAGTTTGATCCATTAGCAGGCCAACCTTGGGAGCTTCAGCAAATTCCGCGATGTACCGCGCAATGGCCATACTCTCTTCGGACGGGAAACGCCGAATAACTTCACCGGTTTTGCCGTCGAGTACGCTAATGATATTAGCTCCAGTGCTGTCATCGACCTTAAACTGCAAATCTGAATCCAGATTCACACTTTGCACCAGGTTTGAAATAAGCTCGGACGCATCCTTAAGCTGCGCCTGCAGCTCTGCAACATCGGCAGGAGGCGGCTGTTGTTTGCCGCTTACTGCTCCTATTTGCCGCTCGTTGACCAAGCTAACGTTAGGCTTCTGTTGCTGGTTCGGACCACCGGAAAACTCCGGAAGTACCATAGTATTTTTAATTTCGGTAATGCTCATTACTCTACCTCCATCAAGCCCCCGCGTACCATTGGCAAGCTGCCTTTTGGCGGAAGCCAAGGAGCGAGCAACTCGCCCCTTGGCCTATACGCTTACTTCAGCTATCAGGCTTACTAACTACTGAAGAAGCGCCAAGACGTTCTGCGGAGCAGAGTTCGCCTGCGACAGCATTGCCGTACCTGCCTGCTGCAGAATCTGAGCACGTGTCAGGTTAGCAGTCTCGGCAGCGAAATCAGTATCCTGAATTCGTGAACGAGAAGCCGACAGGTTCTCTGACGCCGTTTGCAGGCTAGTAACCACTGATTCAAAGCGGTTCTGAATCGCACCAAGGTCGGCACGAGCAGAGTTGATTGAAGTCAATGAACTATCTACCAACTGAATAGCTAGCTGAGAGCCAGAAAACGAACTTACGCTCAGAGTATCAATACCCGTTGTCGCTGAAGTAGCGGTTGTGCCCGCAACGAAGCCAGTAGTGGTAGCCGCTGGCGCCGTACCGGCAATCACAATTGGATCTGCACTCTGCAGAATAATTTCGTTAGTGCCGGAGTTAAACGTTGCACCCACGCCGCTGGCAGCCGATACGTTGTTGATCGCATTTACCAACTGGCCGGCACGCTCTAACGCACTAGAAGCACTTGAAATCGCGCCAACATCCACGCCATTCACGGTAAGACCACCCGCTGCAACTGCAGTAGCAAAACCGGTGAGGCCCGACACGTTGTCAGAAACACTGGCTTGAGTAACGTTACCCAAAGCAGCAATGTTTGCATCTGTGGTTGAAGCCAAAGTAATGGTTTCACCCGCGTTAGCGCCAACCTGGAAGACCGCGCCAGTAAAGCTGCCATCAAGCAACTTTACGCCGTTAAACTGAGTCTGATCAGCAACTCGATCAATTTCGTTCAACAGCTGTGTTACTTCCGTCTGCAGAGCATCACGGTCACTCTGGGAGTTTGTTGCATTCGAAGACTGAATCGCCAGTTCACGAATACGCTGTAAGTTGTTAGTTACTTCGGCCAATGCACCTTCAGCCGTCTGCGCCAGTGAAATACCATCACTTGCGTTTCGTGATGCCTGGTTCAAACCGCGAATCTGAGAAGTGAAACGCTCAGAGATCGCAAGGCCCGCAGCATCATCTTTTGCGCTGTTAATGCGCAAGCCAGATGAAAGTCGCTGTAACGAAGTTGACAGATCGCCCTGCGAGCTTGATAAGTTTCGCTGGGCATTAAGTGATGCAACGTTTGTATTAATCGTTTGTGCCATGTGTAAATTCCTCTCATTTCACCGTGAGCCAGCGTAATAGTGCTTTGACGGTTACTATCCTGATTAAGTCAGTTAATGGACGATGGTGTGCATCGCCTACACCCGATTTGTCGACCAGAGAGAGAAAAACTTTAGGGGTGAGGTGGTATAAATGCTCAATTTTCGCTTGACAAAGGTCAAATCAAAAAGCGCGAAAAACGAATAACAGTTATGCAATTACATAAAGCCTTACAGCGCACTCAACCAAAAGCGGAACCAGTTAACGTTTTCGCTACGGACCGCTTTTAAAAGCAGCTGCTACAGATAGTCGAAAAGGGAAAGGCCCTGCATTTGAACATACGCTTGCTGAGCAGCCTGCAACGCAGTGAGTTCAAGATTAAAACGACTAATCGCCTCCGCATAATCCAGATCTTGCACTTCAGAGAGCGTTTCTTGGAGCTGCAAATTAAAACTGTCGTTTATTTCCAGCTGACTATCTGCGCGTTGCTGACGCACGCCTACATCGGCTCGCACCTCCAATACGCGATCGAACGCCCGATCGAGATTTTCTAGTGCCTGGCCCATGGACGTATTCAGTTGAGCGACGCTAGCCGGATCACCCGTGGTGTTATTCAGGCTATCAACAATGCTCTGCATTGTGGCGAAGATATCCTGATTGGAAGACGGTGCAACGACAAAACTGTCCCCATCTTCAGGCGCACCCTCAAAACGCACATTTGCTCCGGCAAACGAGATTATATCTCCGCTTTGATAAGTACCTGTAGCAACAACAGAGGGGCCGGAGTCAATCACTTCATAGGTAACAGGGTCTGTGGGGGTTGCCTGAATAAAGTTGACGCTATAGGTATCGCGGACAAAATTTCCACTCGTGGCTTCTTCATTGGCAACAGCGCTGCCAGCGTTCGAGGGTGAGGGGGCTAATGTGTATACGCCGTTACCCGACGGCACTCGCATAAATATTTCCGCGCCGGAATCACGAACCGCCACCTGAGTGCTTGCGCCCAGCTGCAAAAAGCGCTGACCCGTGTCGCCATTAAAGACAGTAGCGCCAGCCTCAACCGAAAAAGGCTGCTCCTGCGCCTGAAACCCGGCGAAGATGTATTCGCCGTTCGAGTCTCGCGTATTCGCCAATGACCGCAGTTCGTCCATTCGGCCATCTATTTCTGTGGCTATAGCCGCGCGCGTATCCGGCCCCTGGCTGGCATTATTGGCCTGAACCACTAGCTCTCGTACGCGCTGTATCAAAGTACCAACGCTTCCTAGTGTACTTTCAGACAGCGCAAGCTGGCCCTGAGCTAAGTTAGCATTTCGTTCGTATTGCTCGATACGCTGCAAACCTTCAGTAATATCTAAAACTTGCAGGGCTGCTACAGGGTCGTCGGCAGGCGACAAAACACGCCTACCCGTTGCCAATTGCTCCTGCGTTTTGTTCAGCTGGGCCTGCTGATTCAATATGGCTGTAACACCCTGTTGAAAAATTTGTGCTGTTGATACGCGCATAACGCTATCCTATCGGCTCGTGGCGTTGAGTAGCGTCTGGAACAATTGATCGGCAACTGAGACTATCTGCGCAGCCGCCTGATACGCCTGCTGATAGCGAATCAAATTGGCCGCTTCCTCGTCGAGGTTAACCCCTGCAACACTCTCCCGCGCTGCCATCGCCTGTTCTAGCAGAACCGTTTCCGAATTCAGACCGGTTTGCGCCCGCTGTGATTGCAACGCTAAATCAGACACGGTCGCGCCATACGCTTCCTGATAGCTAGAGTCACCGCCAAACAAAGTGCGCGCTGTTTGAAGATCAGCTAGTGCCAGCGCATTACGATTGTCTGCGGTACCGTTCGTATTGTTTTCAATCAGTAAAGCATCACCATCTTCTGGCGTACCCGCCACAGAGAAACTAAAGCCACCCAGTGTAAACTCTTTACCGCTGCTCTCTGTAGCAGGGTCATAGGCCAGCGGCCCGCCGGCTATTCCTGTTACTGCGTACCCCGGTACACCAACGCCTAATGCGTCAGGGCTAAATGTGAGCGTGACAGGGCCCGCCAATGGCAACCCGCTGGCATCGCTTACTGTCAATTCGCTAATAGCGCTAGTCCCAGCATTACTCAATTGTCCAGGCGCGCGCAAAGGTGAGGCAGCGGCAAAGGATTGAGGATCAGATATTGCCAGAGAAAAAAGCGAACCACCTTGAAACGTGGGCTCGACCACGAAGCTATCGCCATTGGCAGGAGCGCCAGAGACGCCAATTTCTAAACCATCGACGGTGAACGGGCCAGCCCCAGTTTGTGACGCTTGGGTTTCTAAATTAGTGACTGTCCATTGCCCTGCGTCAAAGCTGACACGGTAGTTATCGCCAGTAAGGCCAGCAACATCTGTTATCGAGACGCTAAGCGTTCCTGAGCCTGCATTAGCAGGCGCAGGTGTAAATATAGGAGACAAAGGCGTAAAAAGGTTGCCGCCCGGCTGGCCGTTCAAATCCATGCCCAACTGATGCTGCGCGTTCATAGATTCGGTAATGCCGATAGCCAGCAAACCGATGTCGTTTCGCGCAGATGACACACCACTCTCTCGAAAGCTGAGCAGAGCGCCCAACTCGCCACCGGAGATAAAACGACTAATATCATCAGTATTGCCAGCGCGATTCTCCCGACCCACAATCAAGTTGGATAAGCCGTCCTGACTTGTCTGCGCGGCTAAATTCACAGAAGAAGCGCCCACCACTAATGGCTGGCCGCTGCCAACCATCACATTGATAGCGCCATCAGACTGCGTGAGCGTGGTGATGCCGATCTTCGAAGACAACTCTCGAATAAGTTCGTCTCGGGTATCCATCAAATCGTTGGGCTCTTCACCCTGACCCTTTCTAAGCGCGCTGGCTATCTGCTCGTTATACTCTGCAATACCCGCTGACAAATTGTTAATTTCGGCCACGTTCGTAGTAATTCTGGCGTCTAGCTCGCTGTCCAAACCACCTAATCGACTATCCAAATAGGCAAATCGATCTGCGAGAGTTTGCGCCTGGCCGAGCAGCACTTGGCGTTCAGGGAGGCTACCGGGATTATTGGCAACGTCTTGCACCGCCCCAAAAAAACTATCAATCGCGCTGCTTAAACCAATTGAAGGGTCTGCCAAAAGGCTGTCTAAGCGGCCTGATAGCTCCTGCAACGTTTCATACTCACTAAAACTTGATGTTCTGTTTCTAACTTCGGCGGTTAAAAAATTGTCGTACGAACGCTCTACCGTTCCTATAGTGGTACCACTACCAAAATAGCTGCCACCCAAAAACTGTGGCGGCAACGTCGCAAACTCCACGTTCTGACGACTGTATCCCTGTGTGTTTACATTAGAGATATTGTGGCCCGTCGTATTAATCGCCTGTTGCAAGGCGTTCAACGCGGTGGTTCCCAAATTTAGTAAGTCAGTCAACTGTATACCATTCCTTTCCCCATAAACCTCTTGGGGCACTCAACCTGAGTTGCTCTTATAGTTATCGGCAAAATTCACTATTTCTTTAACTGCTCCAGCGCAGAACTGAGTGCGGGGGCATGAATTATTTTCATAATCTTCTGCGAATAATTGGGGTCTGTGGCATATCCTGCGTCTTGAAGGCCTTGTAAAAATTCGCGAGCATCAGCTACTTTTTCCAGTGCCTCCTGATAGCGTGGATTGCTTTTCAAAAACGAAACGTAATCATTAAAGCTACTGGCAACTGAGTCATAAACACGAAAATTTGCCTGCTCTTTGGCCGCTACACCGTCGCGAAACTCTAACGTATCAACAGCAGCTTGTTGCCCTTGCCAACCATTGCCCGCCTTAATGCCAAAGAGGTTAAAGCTGTTACCCCCATCAAACGCCTTGATCATACGTTTGCCCCAACCAGTCTCTAGAGCTGATTGAGCCACTAGCACCTTCGGATCAACACCAATCTCGCGTGCCGCGACAACAGCGTGATCCCAGACGGCATCGACATAATCTTCAACCGTTTCAGGATTCCAATGCGAAGATGGGGATGTTTGGGACACTGCAGCAATAGGACCAGGCACCGTCACTGGATTGGTCTTGGAATGCACTGCAGAATGAGTTGCGGAGTTATTTAGAGGGCTGGTGTCCGCGGCTGGCATAGCTGCTCGAATGCGTGAGGCATAATCTGCCAATGAGGTGACAGTCGCAGCACCGCCCGAAGTCGAAGCACTTTCTTCTGCGGTAGCTGCCGTGCCCGCGTTGGAATCTAACTGCTGCACCAGAATATCAGCAAGACCCATCCCACCCTGCGACGACAACTGCATAGAAACCTGTTGATCCAACATACTTTGATATAAATCCATTTGATTGCTTTCGAACAAGCCACCTTTAATCGTCGCTTCACGCATGGATTTCACCATCATCTGCATGAACAGGGACTCGAACTGGCTGGCAACTTCCTTAACGGCCTGATTAGGCGCCTGCGCAGCCTCAGCACGCAGTGCCGACAGGCTCTGAAAATCGTAATAGGCTGATGAAGCAGTCACACTCACAAACGAATACTCTCAACTACGCGCTAGATAACGATTAGCTGAGCGCGCAATGCGCCCGCCTGCTCTAGGGCTTCAAGAATCGCCACCAGATCACCCGGTGCAGCGCCTACTCGATTGATCGCGCCTACCAACTCCCGCAACGTAACACCCGGCTCAACATAGAATAACCGAGATCCTTCTTGCTCAATGGTGACGGTAGAGTCGGGCGTGACCACCGTTTCTGCGTCACCTCGCGAGAATGGTGCTGGCTGGCTAGTTTGAAAGTTCTCAGAAATGCTCACCGTTAGACTTCCATGGGCCACTGCCGCCGGCATAACGCGGACCTCGCTGCCAATCACCACAGTGCCACTGCGCGAATTCACAATTACGCGCGCCGCCGCTGAGCCTGGATCTACTGTTAAATTTTCTACCGTCGATAAAAATGCGACCTTAGCCGAAGGATCCTGCGGAGAATCGATTTCAATTCTGCCGGCATCAACAGGGCGTGCAACGCCGGCGCCGAGAGTTTCGTTAATAGAAGTTGCCACACGCAAGGCCGTCGTAAAGTCAGGCCGGTTAAGGTGCATAGTCAATTTTTCTTGCGCGGAAAAAGCGTTAGGCACCGCGCGTTCCACGGTTGCACCATTGGGTATACGCCCAGAGTTCGCTACGTTTACAGCGACACTGGAACCGTCAGCTCCCTCGGCGCCAAACCCACTCACCACCAAATTGCCTTGCGCCATGGCGTACAATTGACCATCAGCACCCTTGAGGGGCGTCATCAACAATGCCCCGCCTCTCAGGCTCTTGGCATTACCCATGGAAGAAACCGTTACATCAATGGTTTGCCCTGGTGTGGCAAAAGGGGGAAGGTCTGCGTGCACAATCACCGCGGCAACATTTTTCAACTGCGGATTTACGTTAACTGGCACCTTCACACCCAATTGAGCCAGCATGTTTTTTACGCTTTGAACAGTAAACGGCGTTTGCGTCGTTTGATCCCCTGAGCCATCGAGACCAACAACAATGCCGTAGCCGATAAGTTGATTCGAACGCACCCCTTCAAAGTTACCTAGATCTTTAATGCGCTCGGCAAATGTAAACGCGGGAGCAAACAACAGACACAGTGAGAGGGCAATCGAAAACACTTTCTTGTGGAATAACATCTAAGGCTCTCCTAAAACGGCCAAATGGGGCTGATAAAGAAGCGAGAGAGCCAGCCCACGCGATTCACATCTGCTGTGGGGCCAGTGCCGCCATATGAAATACGCGCATCAGCCACGAGTGTAGAGAGAATGGTGTTATCAGGTGATATGTCGACTGGGCGAATAATGCCGCGCATGCGAATGTACTCATTGCCCTGATTTATCTGAATCCATTTCTCGCCCTGGATGTAAAGGTTACCCCCGGGGAGTACTTTCGCGACAGTAACGGTGATGCTGCCCTGCAAACTGTTGCTCTGTGTACTCGCACTATCGCCATCGAAACCTGAGCTAGAGTTAAGGTCAAAGCCCAACGAATTGTCACCATCAAATGTGCGAAGCTTGCCTGCCAATAATGGATTAGTAATCGCCAGGGAGTTGTCTTTGTTTAGCGAGGTGTCGCTGCTCTTTTCCGCATCAGTAGCTTCGCTAAGCAATACAGTGAGAATGTCACCCACCTGCCTCGCTCTTAGATCCTCAAACAGCACCATGCGCGGGCGAGCATCGTGGTAGATAGAACCCGTCGGTATAATAGGCGCGGGCTCAGTGTAGATATCCATCGACTCTGAGGGCGCATATTCAGGATGAGTCCGGTGCGGGCTGTTACCGCAGCCTACTAACACTGCGCTTACTAAAAGCAAGAAAGAAGTAATCTTAAGAAAACGCATAGCCATCTCCTAAAGATTATTCGATACGTATTGCAGCATCTGATCGGTGGTTGATATTGCACGCGAGTTCATTTCATAGGCGCGCTGTGTTTCGATCATGTTCACTAACTCTTCAACAACATTCACATTCGAGCTTTCAACGGTGCCCTGCATCACGGTACCCAAGCCGTTAACACCTGGGCTTCCCGCCTGTGGTGAGCCACTGGCACTAGACTCCAAAAAGAGGTTATCGCCAATAGGCTGCAGACCTGCTGGGTTCACAAAATCAGCAAGCTGCACAGATCCAATCTGGCTAACGGCCGTAGCGCCGGGTAAACGCACTGTCACTGTGCCATCACCGCCAATAGTAATTGACTCGGCATTCTCGGGAATACTCAGTGATGGCTGCAGTTGGTAGCCCGATGAAGTCACCATCTGGCCCTGATCGTTCATTTGAAACGTGCCATCGCGAGTGTAGCCATTGCCACCATCAGGCAACAAAATTTGGAAGAAGCCACGTCCTTGAATCGACATATCAAGCGGGTTATTGGTTTGCTGGATGTTGCCCTGCGTAAACAGCTTCTCAGTAGCAACTGTTCGAACACCTGTGCCAACCATAAGGCCAGAAGGTAACTGTGTATCCTGGGAAGATTGCGCACCTACCTGACGAACATTTTGATACAACAAATCGGCAAAAATAGCTCGGCTACTTTTGAAACCTGTCGTACCGGCGTTCGCCAAATTATTGGCGATGTTGGACATCTTTGTTTGCTGTGCATCTAAACCGGTTTTAGCAATCCATAATGCTTGATTCATTGCTCTTTCCCTTAGCCCATCTTCATCAGTTCTGCTGAGGATTGATCTATCTCCTCAGCCACTTTCATCATTTTGGTTTGCGTTTCGAACTGTCTGGCAAGCTCAATCATATGCACCATTGCACCCACTGAATCGACATTGCTGGTTTCCAGCGCACCGGGAATAACCCGCACCGACGCATCTACCTCAGGCATGACACCGCTAACCATTTGAACCAGGCCGTTTTTACCTTTGTACAGTTCACTATTTTCGGGGTTAACCAGCCGGATACGATCAACAACCGCCAACGCAGTTGCGTCTTCACCCAACGGCACCACAGAGATGGTGCCATCGGTGCCAAATTCCACAGTAGAAAACGGCTGCAGCGCGATAGGGCCGCTATTCCCCATCACTTGCAGACCACGACCATCAGTTAACTGACCCACCGCGTTGATCCGTAAATCTCCGCGACGGCTTAGTGACTCAACGCCGTCCTCGCCCAGTACAGCCATCCAGCCATCACCGTTAATGGCAACGTCCAATTCGCGGCCAGTAGCGTTGATAGTGCCTTTGTCCAAATCCACACCGACGCCCTGTTGCGTTGCGTGGACGCGGCTATTCATCGTTTCACTGTTGAGGTAAACACTTTGCGCTCTTACCATATCGGCGCGAAAACCTGGCGTCGAAGCATTGGCCAGGTTATGCGTGTTTATCGCCTGCGCGAGCATCGATTCCGATGCACCTGAAGCAGCGATGTAAACCATGTGGTCCATTAGCTAAAGCGTCCTAGCCGTTAACGTAGGTTAATGATTGTTTGCGTCACAGTATCTTCAGTTTGAATCACCTGCGCGTTGGCCTGAAAATTTCGCTGCGCAACAATCATATTCACAAGCTGTTGCGTAATATCTACGTTAGAGCCTTCCAAGGCACCAGACTGCAGCACACCTAGGCCGGCATTGCCGGGCTCACCGAGTGTGGCACTACCGGAGGCAAACGTTTCTGCCCAGTTCGTATCACCCAGAGGCTGCAAGCCATTAGGATTAGCAAAACCGGCGACAACAATTTGACCCAGTGCACGCGCCTGGCCATTGGTATAGCGCGCGAAAACTACCCCGGTATCATCAATTTCAAGGCCCAATAATTGGCCGCTAGTGAATCCGTCTTGTACCGCGCTACTAACCGCAAAGTCAGCGCCAAACTGCGTGAACTGCGACATAGAAACAGTAAAATCTTGTGTACCAGCACCCGAAGGCGACCCATCTTCGCTAAGCGGCGCCCAACCCGTCACGCTCACTTCAACGGGCAAAGTTAATGGATCGAACTGGCCATTCGATTGGAAAGTTAAAATATCTGGGCCCGACGTGGAGACGCCATCGATCAAAGAATGAACCTCCCACTCGTTCGGCGTGGCAGTTTTCACATAGTACAAATTCATGACGTGCGAGTTACCCTGTTCGTCAAAAACCGTAATAGCTGTTGTAGAATTGTAGGAGTTCGTGTCCGGTGAAGTGGGTGGTGATGCGAATGCATCAAACGGCCCGCCAAAAGGCACAACGGGGGCAAGTGATCTAGAATCAAGGTTTGCCGTCAGCTCAACAGAGGCAGTAGCGTTCGCATCAACGAGTGCCGTATCTAACTTGATATCTCCGGGCTGGCCATTTGGGTCACCCGCATCATTCACCTCAAACGCCTGCAGCCGGTGATTCTGATTCGTCACCAAAAAACCTTCGCGGTCGACCTGAAAATTGCCAGCGCGCGTATAAAGCGAGGCTCCGTCATCGCTCAGCAAGAAAAAGCCATTACCGTTAATAGCTAGATCGAGAGCGTTGTTGGTAAAACTAATGTTACCCTGGGTAAATTCCTGTGTGACAGAACTGAGGCTTACCCCTTTACCAATTGCGTTACTGCCGGCGCCTAACAAACTCGTCGCGTATACATCTGCAAATTCCGCCCGCGAGGTTTTGAAACCTGTGGTGGAACTGTTCGCTATGTTATTACCGATCACGCCCAAATCTGCGGTTGCTGCATTAATGCCCGACACTGCTGTATCAAAAGCCATGGTTATACCCCTTTATCTGTCTTCTCGTGTTTTAATTGTTTTGCCAGCAAACGCTGGAGTGTCTATAAAAAGCTCTTTACTTCGCCAAGCGAAATCGAATTTCCACCCGCCAGATTCAGTTGAACTCCTGCATTGGCCTGATCAATCGTCACCGATTCCACTAAGCTATGTGTATGCACAGACATAGCCTGAACCTGTCCGCCTACCACTGCCTCAGCACTGACGCGATACTGACCCGCAGGCGCGGTAGCGCCGCTATCGGTTACTCCGTTCCATTTATAGTTAAGCTCACCAGACGATGCTGCACCGAGGTTCTGTGTATGCACTAAACGTCCAGTCATGTCCTGCACGTAAACCTGAACTTGTGATGTGTTTGCTGGTAGATTAATGGTGGCGTCGAGCGTGCCTTCTGTTGGCAGCTGACCAAGGTTAGATTCTGTGACTACTTTGTTGCCAACTAGCGATGCAGCCTGTAGAGATTGGTTTGCATACAGCACATTGGTCAGATCAGTGAAACCCTGCTCAATATTTTGAATACCTTCCACTGTGCCAAACTGTGCAATCTGTGAGAGAAATTCAAAGTTGTCCATTGGCTTTGTGGGATCCTGATTCTCAAGCTGCGCAACCATCAGCTCAAGAAAGTCTTCCTGACCCAAATCTTCCGGTGCCCTGCCGATCGAACCGTTGGCCGGTGCAGTGGGGAAGAGTTCTGAGATACTGGGAGTGGCGTCCATCATCGATTCCTTGTATTTACTGGCGCATTTGTCATCCGCTTACTTGCCCATATTCAAAGTGGCCATGATCAACTGCTTGGTGGTTTCCATGGCACGCACACTGCTTTGGTAAGAGCGCGACGCAGAAATCATATTGGCCATTTCTTCTACCGTGTTAACACTGGAGCGGTAGATGTAACCCTCTTCATCCGACATGGGATGCGCGGGTGAATATTCCTTGTGTGGTTCTACTGTGCTTTCAATCACTTCATCGACACGAACACCGGCGGCATGGCGATTGCCCATCGCATCATCAAAAACAGTTGAGAACACTGGATGCCGCGCGCGATACACTTCATCGGGACTGCTGCCCACCACATCTGCATTGGCCATGTTGCTGGCAATGGTGTTCAGCCGAATACTCTGCGCAGAGAGCGCAGAGCCCGAAATTTCAAAGACGTTAAACAGGCTCACGGCTAATCTCCTCGCAAGGCCAGCAACAACGATTTGATGCGCCCATTCAGGAAATTCAGGCTCGCCTGATACCGAATAGCGTTATCCATAAACGCTGCATGCTCTTGATCGGTCTCAACTGTGTTGCCGTCCATCGAGGGCTGCGCGGGCATGCGATAAAGAGGCTCGGTGCCCATCCCCATCGCGTCGCTGGAGAAGTGCCTCACGTTCGTCTGGCGGCTGTCGCCACTCTCGCGTTGCTGCTGAACCTGCGAAAGCGCCTGAGCGAAATCAATATCCATGGCCTTGTATCCAGGCGTGTCAGCATTGGCCAGGTTGGCAGAAATGAGCGCAAACCGCTGGGAACGCAACGCAAGCACCGACGGTGATACGCCAAACAATTTATCTACTGCATCCACTGGAAAACTCCTCTGCTAGGTTGGTTTACCTATTCACTTCCCGTGCCAGAATTTTTATTCTCAATAAATACAAACACTTAAGTGATTTTTGAGACCCAATCAGAGCGGCAAACGTGGCAAGCTTTGAGCGGCAGCGGCAAGGTTTGCCGCCACCGGCAGTGGTGCATTAGCTGGCATGAAAGATGCTTAGTTATCTCTATGAAGCCTTCAAAAGGCGTTCAACGAGCGATACATGACAAATTTTTGGCGCTTTACACAATGCCGTTTAGCTGCGATGACGGCTGTGCTCCCCTTTTTGACAGTGGGCGCAGCGGCATCACCAGCTAACAGCTCCGAAAACCAGCCCGCACACAGCATCGAATCTGCTGCGGTAAAGGCGGCACAGGAGCGGGCTCGCGCACACGGTTACGAACAGGTGTCTGTTGAAGTACGCAAATTGGATCCAAGACTGCGCCTGCGCCGCTGCCCGTCTCCTCTGGATACGGCTATCTCACCCGCAAGCCAGGTTCTAGGCGCTGTGAGCGTTGCGATTGCCTGCCGTGGTGAGCAGCCCTGGACAATTTATGTACGCAGCCACGTGGTAGCGCAGCAAACGGTGCCTGTTCTAAACAAACCACTGGCGCGCAATGACATCATCACTGGCGACGACCTTAAGCTAATCACTCGGCCGGTAGATTCCAGCACCGCAGGCCTGGTTATTGATCCCGACCAGCTGGTAGGCATGCAATTGCGCCGGGCGCTGGATGGCGGCTCGATATTGCGGCTGGCAAACCTACGCAAACCCGATGTCATCAAGCGCGGCCAGCAGGTAACAGTGGTCAGTGGGATACGCGGCCTCCAGGTGCGCATTCAGGGGAAAGCGCTAGGCGATGCCGCAGATGGAGAACGCGTGGCGGTGAGCAATTTAAGCTCAGGCAAACGCATTGAGGGCGTCGCACATTCCGATGGCACGGTGAGCGTGCAATAATGGTAATACGCTCTATTTGCCATTTTTTTCTAAAGTTATCTGAAATTGGGCCGATAACGGTTCTGAACAGGACATATTTATGAAAGAAACAGACAACAACATGAACGTTAGACCTCCCAGAACGGATGTGAGCCAAGGTTCACAGACGGCGTCCACTCGGGCTACAACTAGCTCTAGCAACGCCTCTGGAGCTCCAGCTAACCCCAGCCCCGTCAGCGGTGACACTGTCACGCTAACGAACTCGGTAGACCAAATGGTCAAGCTAGAGGAACTCCTGGCCAGCATTCCTGAGGTCAACAGCGCACGCGTTTCAGAGATTAGAGCCTCCATTGCGGACGGTAGCTATCAGGTCGATCCCGAGAAAATTGTAGATAAACTACTGCAGATCGAAAAAGACCTTAGCTAGCCATCACTGCGATGTCTCACTCTAATGATCTGGCAACGCTGCTTGCGCACGAAGTCGATTGCCTGCAGCGCTTGCTGAGTACACTCGAGCTCGAGCGCGTGGCGTTGACGACTGCCGACATCGATAAGCTCGAGAGAATCACTCCTGCTAAAAACGCCGCAATGGCTGAGCAAACCGAGCTAGCCTTACAGCGAAATCGTTTTCTTGCAGACCACGACTATGACCCTTCAAACGACGGTTTGTTGGCGTGTATTAGCGCCAGCGATAGCGCCGCTGAGCTAGCTGCAAGCCTCGAATCTCTTGCCCAATACGCCGAGGTATGCCAACAGCTCAATCGCGAAAACGGCCGCCTCATACTACAAAAACAGCAGCACACTCAAAGCGCCCTCAATATCCTGCGACAAAACGCTGATCAGGGCCCCACCTATTCTGGCCGCGGCCTAGCCGACAGCGCAGAAGATTCGCGCACTTTGGGCAAAGCCTAAAAAAAGCCCCGCACTTCATGCAGGGCTTTTTCACATCAAATAGCTGGCTACCGCTTAAACCAACCTTTCTTGGCACCGGCATAGACTGATACCTGGTTGCGGCCCTTTTTCTTCGCATCATACAACGCCTCATCGGCTGTCTTAATGAGCTGCATCTTGTTGGGGCCTTCTTCCTGATTACCGTCCCGGGTAGACACACCAAAACTCGCTGTTACCTTATACAGATTGCCATCTTCCTTGAACGCACGGCTCTCCACCGCTTTACGCAGCTTTTCTGCCACCATGGCAGCATCTGCCGCTGGCGTTTCAGGCAGTATCACAACAAACTCTTCGCCCCCGTAGCGCGCCAAAGTGTCGTATTCGCGCAAGTTCTCAGAGAGCACTTTGGCAAACTCTGCCAACACGAAATCACCGACCAAATGGCCATGGTCATCGTTAAAGCGCTTAAAATGATCTATGTCGATTAACACCAGAGACAGCTGGTACTTTTGACGTACGGTGCGGTTCAGCTCGCGATCCAATGCGCCTTGAAAAAATCGGTTATTGTAGAGTCCCGTCAGCCCATCCTGATCGGCCAGCTCCTTAAGAAGTGTGTTCTTTTCCTGAAGTTCTTTCGCCAGTTTTTCTAATGATACCTTGGCCTTTACCAACTCTTTGTTTACCTGATCGTAATCAAGGTTCAGCAAGCTAAGTCGGATATTCGCTTCCTGCAAAATTTCCTGCACCGGCCTTGCCTCAGAAATCTTGACGCCAAAATTGACGGCGCCCTCCTCCAATTCTGTATGCGCTATCTCGAGAATTTCATCAACGACGCTAGCGCTCAAGCCTAGCAACTGCTTTACCTCGGCGTGAAAGCGCTTGTGGTATTCTTCGGGGTTATCGGAATGGAAAATATTGATCAAAAGATCAGAGAGATAAATTGCCCGCGTGGCGTTATTGATGTCTTTGTCGCCGCCCACATAACTCACTGGGTCATGGTGATGCAGAATCGGCAACGAAATAGATAACGGGAAGTTCCAGTGCTTGGCTACTTCATAACCAAGAAAGCAATGGTCACCACCAAACACCCCAACCTCAGCCTGTAACTCATCAACCGAAGTATCGCCTTCCATTCGCTCTAAGACTTGATCGTAAAGATCGGGCTGCGTACAGGCGAGCACCAACTGTCCCAGGTTTTGCAGTAAGGCAGAGACAAATATTTCCTCTGTATCTGCACCGGGCACCTTGCTGAGGATTAGCTGCGCAGAAATTGCCTGGGCAATTGAGCGTTCCCAGAATTTATCGAAATCAAACTTGCGTTGGCTCTTACCCTTATTAATCTGCAGCAGAGAAAACGACAAAACCAGGCTCTGCACAGCATTGGTTCCCAGCATAGAAACCGCTTGCTGAATTGAGCCGATTTGCTGCGGAAAGCTATAAAACGCTGAATTGGCTACCTTGAGAATTTTTGAACTGAGGGCAACGTCCTGCATCACCAACTCGGCGACATCCGCCAATGTTGTCTCTTCTTTTGCAGTAAGCGTAACAACCTGTGTTGCAACTGTTGGCAGGGTAGGCAAATCTTCAGAACCCAAAACGAGGTCGCGGAGCCCCTCTACTGACATAGGCTGAACTGAGTTTTCGGCGGCACTTGTATCCATTTTTACGATTCCCGAGCTGTATTGTGTTATCGGTAACACCTTGTTATTAAACAGTTATTCGCCTTAACGCACCCACGCGCAAACTCCCAGGCTCCCTGCCGGCGAAAAAATACGTCTTTCTACGTAGACAGATATCGGTGCTCTGGCCTCAAAGCTTTAGGCAGAGTCAGGAATTAATGTACAAAACTTAAAAAGACTAAAAAGCGCTGATTGAATGCACCAACCTATCTGCTGCCGGAATGTGAAACTCTTCAACTTGAGTGGCGACATTGCGCAAAAGAACGGCATCTTGATCACTCAACGTGTTCAGCATTTTCATCTCGCCATGCTGATACAGCAATTCATTAATGGTTGAGAAAAGAATATTACATATCCCCGTAAACTCATCTTCATTCAACAGATCGCGCCCATCCTGAACCAGGATCGTCAACAGCGCTTCAAAACCGGGCAAAAAGTACTTCAGCTCGATGGATTCCGGCTTTTCAATCAAGACTGGAGGTTCCAGTATTTTCGCTTCATTCGGAAAATACTGCTGTCGAACTGCTTCATTACCCTGGGCGAACGCCTGGCGAATGGCGTAGTAAGATTTAGGCGACAGCTGCATGCCCCTGCCCCCGTAACGTTGACTAATATACAGTTGGCATTTTTTTCTCAACGGCTCCAGCTCTGGGCGCAGCGACCGAATGGGAAAAGCAAGATTAACGCCTCGCAACAACGCTTGGCCAGATGGGTTTAATGACTCATTTTCATTTTTGACATCAGTATCGAGTAGTCCAACAAGCAACGGATCGATCTTCGCAGTAAAGTCATCCAGCAAATTGCCATTGAGAAATTTTTCGCGCGAAAACAATGAAACATTGAGAGCCTCGAAGCCGAAACAGCGCTCCCAATTTTTCAGCATTTTCCAATAGTTAAAATAGTAGTTCTTCGGCTTACAGTGCTCGACGAATTCGACAAATGAACTGGAATCGCCAGACTTTAGTACAGTGGAGTAGTAGGAGGTACACGTGCTCACTTGATCTCGGAGATAACAGATAATTTCGATATCGCCAAAATAGGTGGACAATAGCTCGCGCACATTATCCATTTCGTTTTCAGTCGTAATCCTGGAGTGAAAGTGTTCGCTGGAGATTATCACTGCCCTGGTATCGGAAGATAACTCCGAAAGCTCTTTCTCCAGCGCTTCAATAAACGACTTTTTATGTCTTATACGCGCCTCTAAAGACGTGATTCCAAGCGTACGGAAATAATCGTCTTCACGATCATTGTTAAGACAATAACTAGGCAGTGCGCGGTTGTTGGTTTTGCCTGCGCACTGCAAAAAATGAAAACCTTGCTCACTCAATTTAAACCGGTTCTGGTAAAGAAAGCTCTGAATGGACGTAGTACCGGTTTTTTCAGTACCGATGTGCACAATTGCTTTCAATGAAATACCTGAGAATTGAATAAGCCTGAGAAAGAGAATACTTCTTTTCACACGGCCAAGCCGCGGCTCGCCGAAGCCTGTTACTGTAGCGAAGGACCTTGCATCGTTCAAGGTAACCCACCAACGGGCCTAGCAGCATCGCCACTCTTAGTGTGCCTCTCTCCTCGACCTGACAGTTCACTAACGGTATTCTTGCCTGCGCAACTAACAGGAGCAGCGAAGCATGGATGTCTCTCAATACATTCCCCAAAATCCCGAAGACGGCGATTGGGACGTGGTCGTAATAGGCACGGGAATGGGTGGCTCAACGCTTGGCTATGCACTTGCAAGAAAAGGCCGGAGCGTGCTGTTTTTGGAGAAGGGAAAATTTTTGCATCACGGCCCGCTGGATGCCCCCGAAATACCCGCCGAGCCAATGTCTGAAGAAGACCAGCGTTTACACCACGGTTGGTGGCCACAGCGCCTTGAGGGAATGACTAACTTTGGCAAAGCGGACTTTTACGCGCCGCTTGGCTGCGGGTCTGGCGGCACCACGGGTCACTACGGCGCTCAACTGGAGCGTTTTGCTCCCAGCGATTTTTCACCCAGAGATAACTTCCGCAGTGCACAAGGCACAAACCTGCCGGATCGCTGGCCGGTGTCTTACGAAACAATGGCACCCTACTATCAGCAGGCAGAAACGCTGTTCCGCATTTGTGGCACTCAAGATCCGCTTAAGCCCAATGAGGATTTTGATCTGCGCGCACCGCCACCGCTAGGCCACCGGGATCAAGCGCTTTATGACTCATTTGAAGATCTAGGCTTGCATCCCTACCGTGCGCACGTAGGTTACGAATACGTCCCGGAGTGTTTTGAATGTACGGAAATATGCCCCAAACGTTGCAAGAAAGAGGCCGGAGAGGTTTGCCTTACTCCGGCATTGGAGGACTTTGGCGCGCAAATCCTGCCAGAGTGTGAAGTAGAGGAATTAGTATCAAACAATGGGCGGGTGAATGCAGTTCGCGCAAGGCGCCACGGTAAAGAACTGAGAATAACGGCTAAGACATTCGTTCTGGCAGCAGGTGCTTACATGACACCGCAGCTTTTACTTAAGTCGTCTTCAGCGTCCGCGCCCAATGGTTTGGCCAACAGCTCTGACATGGTCGGCCGAAACTTGATGTTGCACACCAGCGACTTTATCGCCTTAGATACCAAGAAGTGGCTATCGCCTGAAGGGCCGAGAAAGACACTCGCTCTCAATGACTTTTACATCGACAACGGACACAAGCTCGGTACATTCCAATCTGTTGGCTTCCCTTTCGAAGGCCCTTTTATTCTCGCCTACCTCCGCCACGTTGCAGATTCTGATCCGCGCTGGTGGCGCTCAATCACCAACCCAATGCTTCCTAAGGCGGCGGAGTTTGCTCCACGAATATTCGCTAAGTCAACAATGTTCGCCACTATCGTCGAAGACTTACCCTATAGTCATAACCGTGTGACCCTGGACAGCAGCGCGCCCAATGGCATGCGCTTCGAGTACGAATACACACAGGAGCTAAAGTCGCGTAACGCTTACTTTCGCAAGCGCATAAAAGAAACACTATCGAAAAAACATCGAATTCGATTTCTCAGCGGGAGGAATAACATAAACTACGGGCATGTGTGTGGCACCTGCCGGTTCGGAGATGACCCGGCAACAAGCGTGCTGGATAGCAACAACCGAGCCCATGACCTAGACAATCTGTACGTAGTGGACGCTTCATTTTTCCCGTCAAGCGGTGGCACCAATCCCAGCTTGACCATCGCTGCAAATGCGCTTCGCGTGGCCGAGCATTTATAGGGCGATTTTTTAGCTATGATTTCCGCACCTACTCCACTGGCAACCTACCGACGTGCGCAATTTCGAACGCACAGGTTTCTCATAAGGCCTGCGCGCGATAATGATCAAGAGCTGATGTATAGCTGGCGTAGCGATTCTGCCACCGCACGTTTTTTGTCCGGCGCTGCACCAGCCTCGATTGAAAGTCAGCGCCAGTGGTTTGCAAGGGTGCAAAACGATACTGCCTACAGTTACCACATTGTTGAGGATAACGGCGAGCCAATCGGGTTTACCTCCATGTTCAATGCAGACCCAGCACGCGCGGAAGCGGAGTGGGGCCTGATAATCAGTAAACAAAGAGACCCCGGCGACGGTCGCATTGTGGCACCGCTGTGCTGCAAATGCGCATTCGAGCTGGCGGGTTTAGAAGCGCTGTATACCTGTATCAACGAGGGCAACACCGGCGCAGTGAGAAGAGTAGAACAAATGGGAGCCAAGCTATTCGAGGGCCCCAGTGCGTACCATAAAAAGGGCGAGATACTGCTTCGAATAAGCGCTGACAATTTCAAGACGCAGTTGCTAGCCCTTATTGATAGCAAACCTTCACTCTCAAAAGAGTTGGACGTTGAAATGCATCGTGCGGAAGAGGCTGAGTGATGTCTTCCAAATTGGCATTTCCCTATCGCGCCCTTTACCGTTGTCAGGGCGATACTTCGCGAGCCGTTTTGTTTCACTGTTTAAGCAGGTACCCACCATGCGCGAGCCAATAACGGGCGGCGAAGCCATTTTAAGCGCCCTCATCGATAAGGGCGTGAACACCACCTTTGGCATACCCGGAATACAGACATACCCCTTCTTTGATGCCATCGCGAAACATTCTGAGCACATACGCCACTACACACCGCGGCACGAACAATCTGCAGCCTATATGGCAACAGGTTATGCAAAATCGACAGGCAAGCCTGGCGTCTATTCTGTCGTGCCGGGCCCGGGCATTCTCAACGCTGGCGCAGCCATTTCGACAGCCAAGGCGACTAATACGCCGACGCTGCTGGTAACTGGGCAAGTACCCAGCTCATATCTGGGGGTGGGTCGAGGCCATCTACACGAACTTGATGACCAGCTGGCAACGCTCAAAGGCATCACCAAATGGAGCGGCAGGATAGACGACGCTGCCTCCGCTGCGCCCAAAGTGAATGAAGCATACGCACACATGACCACTGGCCGCCAAGGGCCGGTAGCACTGGAAATGTGTTGGGACGCAATGATGACAGCGAATCGGGTTGATCTAACGCCCAGCCCTACACCTCACACTATTCTAGAGAAACAACCCCCACTGAACCTGGATGCTGTGAAAGAAGCCGCTGCACTTCTATCGACTGCAAGCAACCCAATGATTATGGTTGGCGGCGGCGCACAGCATGCACACGAATCTGTACTGGAACTGGCCACATTGTTAGATGCGCCTGTCACTGCATTTCGCAGCGGAAGAGGTATCGTGTCAGAAGATCATCCGCTGGGCGTGTCGTCAGCAGCGGCCTACGAGCTTTGGCCAGAGACGGATGTACTGATCGGCATTGGCTCGCGGTTGGAGCTTCAGTACATGCGCTGGACAGGCATGGGCGCGTATCAGTCACAAGCCGAGGCACCCCCACACCTGATTCGAATCGACATTGACCCCTCAGAAATAGATCGGCTAGAGCCTCACGTAGGCATTGTTGCAGATTCACAGGAAGCTACGAACGCACTTCTCGAGGCATTGATACAGCGAGGGTTCCAATCCAAAGGTCACCAAGAGCGTATTACTAACGCAAAAGCGAAAGTGCAAAAACAGATTGAAAAAATACAACCGCAAATGGCCTACCTGAAGGTGATTCGCGAAGTGCTGCCTCGTGATGGTTTTTTTATCAAAGATCTTTGCCAGATCGGATACACATCTTACTTTGGGTTCCCGGTTTACGAGCCTTTAACGTACATCACCTCCGGCTACCAGGGCACATTAGGATTCGCTTTTCCAACAGCACTTGGCGTTAAAGCAGGAAACCCTAGCCGAGCAGTGGTGGCCGTGGTGGGCGATGGAGGATTCATGTTTGGGATTCAAGAGCTTGCAACCGCGGCCCAGGAAAATATCGCGCTAGTGACACTGGTATTCAACAATGGTGGATACGGCAATATCCGCCGAGACCAGCAACGTCTTTTTGAAAACAGAGTGGTGGGCGCAGACCTAACTGCGCCCGATTTCGTAATGCTGGCGGAGAGCTTCGGAGTGCGTGCGCACCGCGTAAGCACGCCAGATGCACTAAAACCGGTACTATCTTCTGCGATTGACTCCCAATTGCCAGCGGTCATTGAAATTCAAGTCAGAAAGGGTGAAGAAATCAGCCCCTGGGAGTTCATTGTGCGAAATCCCGCAGCGGCAAGCGACGGCCTAAAAATAGTGTAGATTAGCCGAAGTGGTATGCGCAGTGGTTCCTTGACTGCGACTAGATCAGCCACCAAACTCTAACGGAGTAGATTTGGGGTTATTCAACGTGACACAAGAAGTATTTACAAAGTATCTCATCATTGGCGCCGGGCCAGCTGGCCTGCAAATGGCGTATTTTTTAAAGAAAAAGAACCGAGACTACGTTGTACTCGAAAAAGAAAGTACGGCAGGTGCATTTTTCGCGACCCAGCCGGTTCACCGAAACTTGCTGTCTATCAATAAGAAATACAACTATTTCACTGAAGAAGAATTTAACTGGCGGCACGACTGGAATTCACTGTTATCGGATGATCCGGAAATGCGATTCACGCAGTACACTGACGATCTTTTCCCGAAGGCAGGTGTTCTCTATCAGTATCTACAGGATTTCTCTCAACATCACGCGTTGAACGTCCGCTACGATTGTTCTGTCACCAAGATCACCCGTAACGAAGAGCAAGACTTTCTTGTGACTACCAATAACGGCGACCAATACCGCTGTAAAGTACTGCTATTAGGCCTGGGAACAACAGAGCCATTAATGCCGACGGAGATAGAGGGCATTGAGCTCGCAACTGGCTATGAAAAACAAGAGCTCGATCTAGAGCTGTATAAAAATAAGCGGGTAGGCATTATCGGCGGCGGCAACTCCGCCTTCGAGACTGCAGATTATCTTTCTGGCGTCGCCGCCTATGTACACATCTTGACGAACTCACCTGTCAAGATGGCATGGGATACACACTTTGCCGGCAACGTGCGCGCGGTGAACAACAATATTTTTGATATGTATCAGCTCAAGTCGATGCATGCAGTGCTCAACCCCCGGTTACGGAAAATTGAAAAAATTGAAAACGATGTTCTCCAAATTAGCCATGAGTACGACTACCCCGACGGGAACCCTCCAGGCACATTAAAATTAACACGTGAATACGACTACATCATCCGCTGTACGGGCTGGAAGTACGTCGTTCCAACAATGTTTGCGCAAGATTGCGCACCTGCAATCGCCGAAAACGAGAAATACCCAGTAATGAGCTCTTCATGGGAGAGTGAAAGTACGCCAGATCTCTACTTTATCGGCGCGGCTATGGCAGGTAACGATAGGCAAGCCGCATCCAGCTTTATTCACGGCTTCAGATACAACATCAGAACGCTGTCGAATTTGCTAGAAGAAAAATACGAAAGCGCCCCCTACCCGACCAAGACACAAGAAGCTTTCAAACTCGATCAGTTGCTGGAATGGATGTATACGAGATTTAGCACCTCAGCGGCACTATTTCAGCTATTCGGACATTTGTCTGATGTGCTGGTGGTGTCTGATGATCTTAAGAGCACTGCGATTTATGAAGAACTACCTGTCCAGTATGCCAAGGAAAACTTGCTCACTAGCGATCATCATGTGTTTGTTTTTACTCTGGAATTCGGCTTCAAAAAATTCGATGAATCTAGCATTACATTTTTAGGCCCGTCGGATCCAACCGACTCAAACTGTGCCGCATTCCTGCACCCGGTGATACGCTATTACCGCGGCGATGAAATGCAGGAGTTCCACTTTGGTGATTCACTGCTAGCGCGATGGGATATGTCCCACGCAAAAGGCGGCGCTGTAACCTCCAACCATCACGCATTTTTGCAATGGCTTGAAGCAAGACTCAAGACTAACTTTGACATTGAAGCACCGGAAGATGCCGGCGTTTACCACAAATGGTCTGAAAAAGAGAAAGAAATGTGGGAGAGAAACAACATGAACCCCGCCTCTAGCCCTGAATGCGTGCGACCTAACTAGAGAGCGTGATTACTTGTCATGCAAAACAACTTCGTGTTTTTGCCGGTCGCTGTACAGATACTACTCACAGTAGTTCTCTATGCACGCCTAGCGATTACCCGAGCGAAAGCATCGCAGCATGGCCTTGTCAATGAGGAGCGAAGAGCGCTTTACGACGATGCATGGCCAGATCACGTTGTTCAAGTAAGCAACTGCCTCAGAAACCAGTTTGAAGCACCGGTGCTTTTTTATGTGCTGGTCATTTCACTGTGGCTCGTAAACGGCGTTAACTTGTACGTCCATATTTTTGCATGGGCCTTTGTATTGAGCCGCATCGTTCACGCATCTGTTCACTTAGGTTCAAACGCTGTACCGTTACGGCGCACAGTATTCATACTCGGCGGGCTCAATATCGTAGCCCTAACAGTCTTTTTAGTTTATTCAATTACTGCGGGTGCATAGTGCTCGCAGATTTCAGAATGGGATAAAGCCATGGTCATTGGAAAGTCTTTCATCTGGCTTCACTTTCCTAAATGCGCTGGAACAACAACCACCCACGCACTCACTGAATATTTCGAAGCAGATCCATCGATAGCGTTCGATGACTTAAGCCAAGAAAAGCCTCTGTGGCACGAAACAGTTGCAGAGCGCGAGCGACGTCTTGGTATTTCCTTGGCCGACAAAAAAGTTCTGGCCAACATTCGGCGCCTACCTACTTACATCGTGAGCAAAATTCACTACACGGAGAAGCGCAACCCAGCCATTCGTCACAACAGACAGCATTTACTTAACGGTCAGTTTATGGAGTCAGAAGGTTTCGAGAATTCTGCCGACAACCTTTTAAAGCACTATGACGCAAAGAATATCGACCGATGGATCAGGACAGAGTATTTAAAAGAAGATTTTGTTTCGGCATTTAGTCCGTATCTGGATCTTACTGGCAAAGACCTATCAGTCCTCGAGGATCAAAGGAATGCGAATATATATAGTAGGGATTTAGCTAAGTGGTACTCACGTCGCGAGATGGCGCGCCTCTATCGCAAAAACCCGCTTTGGGCCAAGCTAGAACGTAAGGTCTATGGCAACCTCCTCCATCAAGAAATGTACTAGACACATAGCAGATGACGGATAGCTCCACACCCATCGTACTGGTCGTTTGCAACGACTATGGTGAATTAGCGTTCGCCTTGTATCTGCTCGCCAACCAATCGCTTGCTAAGAATGCAACCTTGATGCTGCCGCCACGGCTGCACGAGAAAAACCCTAATGCACTGCCCGGTCGCACGCGTGTCTACCACTCGGTTGACGACATTCACCAACAGGTAGATAGCTCCGCACCGGGCATATTAGGCCTATTCTCAGGCTATCTGCTCCCCATTCACCGCTTACTTAGCACGCAAGCACTGGAATCACTGTTGCAGTCGTCACAGTCACAGGGGTGGCGCTGCATCACCAGCGATCCATTTCTTGGTTTATTGGACGACGTTGAGCCCAGTGAGCTTGTCACAATCAGCACGCCGAAATTACCTGCGTTCCTGTCTTTCTTTAAAGCCATAAAAAAAGTTCAGCTTGCCGCGGAATCACAAGTCGTCGAAAGTGTTGCAGCCCTGAATGCAATGCAAGATTGTTTGCAGGGAACGCTACATGTTTATCCCTGCGGGGACTCACCCGGAAAAACAGACAGCCAGTTTGGGAAACGATTACACTTCCGTAACCCAGACGTATTTTCACCTGGCCAAAACGCTCCTTATCAACCAACGCCCGAAGCCACTGGTAAAAAACGGCGCTGGTTGTTTGTACTGGGAAACGAAGACCACAAGGTGCAGGAAAGACAATACGGAAACAAAACGGAAGGCGTCTCGCGGAAGTTTCGCACGATCTTGCTATCTAAGCTGCACGAAACCCTAAAATCGGGCAGCTGGCCTATCCTCATCGCACCCCCCGACGTTATCGAGGCGGTTGCTAAACATAGCCCCGTCGCAGACAGCATGGAGCTATTGCCCAATTGCGAGTACGCAAAATTTCAGTCTTTGCTTGGTGAGGCTGAGTACGTTTTCTACTGGAACGCCGTTTCGTTCAGCTGCATTCTACGCACCGTGGCCGATAAGCCCTGGTTCACTTTCGACGATGGGCACTTATTGCGAGGCATGAATACAGATTACGCTAAACGTATTTCAAACTGGTTTTATCGCGGCGAAGATCCTCCTCGCTTAGATATCAAGGATACTCTGTCGGGCGATATGCTGACGAAAGCAACGGGGAGGTACCTACAGTCGGCTTGGCGTATCCGGCAGGGGCTCCTGGGTTTAGCTGAGCCTGAAGCTTTGCATGTTGCACTTGAAGCAAACGCGGCGATTCAGGATGCCTTCGAGATCGTTCAGCTACTCTGCGAAATAGTAGCCGACAATAAAATAGATGGCAGCGCTGTCGTAGATGTAGCGCTCTTGTCGTTCCCAAAACGCGGCATGAAAGATGCAGCCAGGCTGCTAGCCGCAAAAGGAACGGCAGAGCAGGCTGATGTTGCTCGCTCGGCGGCGCCAAAGTTGTCCTTCTTCCAGCACGGTATCGGGCCATGCAAGCTGGCTCTAGACACCAAAGGCCCGGAGGGCACCACTTGGAGAACCACGGTAGAGAGTGAAATGTCTATCATCAAAAAAAGCTTGAGAATTTAGCAGAGAGACAAGGATGGACGACTCAAACACACCGCAATCAGGCCAAATTCAACAACAGCGACAATGGCCAAGGTACTTCTATATCCTGGTTCCCATTCTGGTCGCCCTGTTGACCGTGGCGTTGATTGAGCTGTTACTCGCGCTTTTTTGGCCTGTTCCTCCGTCTATGTCCAGCAATATGTACTACAGATCAGACCCGGTGACAGGCTTTGCTCACGAGCCTGGCGCGGTCGGCCGCTACCCGACGGGAATATCGGCGGTCGCCAATTCGCGGGGGCTGCGCGATCACGAGGTGACGCTGGAGAAGCCCGCGAATACGCGACGCATTCTCATGCTGGGTGACTCATTCACAGTGGGCGTTAACGTCGAGATGGAAGACGCCTACCCACAGGTGCTAGAACGCATTCTCAACGAAACCTACAACTCGCCTGTACAAGTCATTAACGCTGCCGTTGGTGGTACTGCGCCTTTCCAATACGCGCAATACTTTGAACACTATGGCGCAGACTACTCGCCGGATGAAGTAATGGTCGGGCTGTTTGTTGGCAACGACGTCTACAACCAAATTGCCTCGGTGGAAGACATTGCCGTGGTTGTAAACGGCGAGCGAGTCTCACGGGAAGCGGCAGAAGGAAGATTCGTTCAGCTGCGAATATTTCTTCACAAAAACTTTAATCTTATAAGGCTCCTTCAAGGGGTTTCGTTCGCCACCATGTCTGCCCAACGACAAGTGTGCGACGAGTTTTCCGATAACCTGCTCAGTATTGCGCAGGTTCGCCTGAACAATCACAGCTTAGACTTTGCTTCACTTCCACGACTGCGGGTCAATGCAGTAAACCAAATTGGGCGTATCAAACGAAAAGCTGATGAAATGGGCATACCGCTCACGGTTGTTCTCATTCCTGACGAACTGCAAATTAGTGAACAGCTTAGAGGGAGGCTGGTTACCCCGCAGGACATGGCCAAATACGACTTCACACAGCCACAGCAATTGCTCGCGAACGATTTGGCCGCGCTGGGTATCAGTACACTTGATCTACTCCCGTTCTTCCAAGCAGACGAACGCTGCCTCTACATGAACGACACGCACTGGAACCCTGAAGGAAACGTTGTAGCCGCTTCTGCGATAGCGCAGTACATTGCGGTTCGCGCTGATAAACCAACCACGACACCAATCGAACCGAGCGTACCAAGAACGCTGTCTACAGCGGCGATGGAGATGCCGTTAGATAAGGCAGTCAGCGCCATTCAGGCATTTGTCGCCATTATCAAGCAGCACAAAACAAGCGCTACTCACGTATTGGACAGCTCACTATTGCCTCAGTCAAAAGATCAAATCAACGCCGCGGCAGTAAAATTACATAGGTTAGCCGCTAACAAAAAGGAACAGGATTCGTTTGTCGATATTGCTCGAACTCTTGCGGTGTTCCAGCCAAACGTTGGAAGTACGCCGATTTCGATAAACGATAACCGTGCAGACGGAACTGTATGGCTGGGCATTGTGGAGTCACAGAGGGTCGAGATTGAGCAGTCCTTCGCGGCACAATAACGCTAGCGAAAACAGCGTCTGCGCAATAGCAAGCACAGCACACCCAGTGTCTTGGGTTTATGGAGTAAGATAAGGCATGGAAACAGAACCACCCAATAACGAACACCTGCAAAGCGCGAGCCCTCACTACGCTCGCCCCGATCATTACCTCCAGTATCCAATCGTTCTAAAATCCGCAAACGGTTGTCATATTTCCGATATAACGGGCAAAGAATTTTTGGACTTAAACTCGGTAATGGGCTCCGTTAGCTGTGGTCATAACGTCGACTCCATCAATAACAGGTTGATTGAACAAATCGGTAAGCTCTGGAATTCCAATTTTCTGCCCACGGAAACTCAGTTAGAAGCCATTTCTAAGATCAATGCCATACTGCCCCCGCAGACGAGCGTTGCCGCACTGTATAGCACTGGCGCCGAGGCGATAGAACTCGCGCTACGCCTGGCCAGAGAGGCAACCGGGCGCAACACAATACTGTCATTTAGAGACCATTTTCACGGTAAAACTCACGGCACGATGCAGCTCGTTGAGCATTTCCCCGACTGCTACGGTCCGGTACCCGAGGCTTACCGAACAGTGCTGGAGAGCGACGGATCTGATGCGCCTGAGCTTCTGGAAAAGTACCTGAACGCACTACCTGCAGAGGATTTAGCCGCAGTTATTTTTGAGCCTGTTATCGGCTATTCAGGCCCTCGCTTGTTGCACAAAGATTTTTTGAAAACAGTTCGAAAATTTTGCGACAAGAACAACGTAGTTATGATTGCCGACGAAATACTCACGGGCTTCAATCGCTGCGACGGCTGGTTTTACTCTAGCCAGGGCAGCGTTAAGCCGGATGTTATCGTTTTTGGCAAGGGCCTGGGCAATGGGTTTCCTATATCGGGCGTCGCTTGCGCTAACACATTGTTCGAGCATGTAAACAAGGCACTTCCGGGCAGTACGTTTGCAGGAAACAGCCTTGCGTGCGCCGCCGCCTGCGGTGTCATCGACTTTATGCATCAACACGATTTCCCGGAAAAAACTCGCGCTCTGGAAAAAGTGTTCTACGACTATTTCTCAGCGCCACGTTTCGAATCGAAAGGTGTTAGAGTCGATGGAACAGGCGCCCTACTCTCTATCGGCTTTGATGATCCATCCTTCAATAAAATGCAGGACATTTATCTCCACGTTCAAAACGAGGGTGTGCTCACCTCTCACACCCAGAAGTACTTGAGGCTCATGCCGCCGCTGACTATCACTACGACTGAATTTGAGAATGGCATCGAAATTATTGGGACTTGCTTAGACGCCTTTTTTGCTAAAAGCGCAAAGCGATAGAAAAGTACGTTTAATGAATGCAGCGATGAGGGAAGGCGCGTGAGCGGCACTTACATTCTTGGGCTTTCAGCTTACTACCACGATAGTGCGGCCGCATTGATACATGAGGGCGTAATAGTCGCCGCTGCACAGCAGGAGCGCTTTACCCGCAAAAAGCACGATGCTGCTTTTCCTGCCGAAGCAATTACATATTGCCTTGATGAAGCCGGTATCAACATGGCTGATATCAACCATGTCGTGTTCTATGACAAGCCACTGGTCAAATTCGAGAGGCTGCTTGAAACGTATTTGTCTTATGCACCCAAAGGCATTCGTTCTTTTATGGCAGCGATGCCTATTTGGTTGAAAGAAAAGCTCTATCTCAAAACAACGCTCAAGCGTGAACTCGCCAAACTGGGAAACTGCAAGCAAAGTGAGCTACCTAGCCTAATGTTTGCCGAGCACCACCAATCTCATGCTGCATCTGCATTTTTCTTTAGCCCGTATGAGAAGGCGGTCGTACTGTGTCTTGACGGTGTGGGTGAGTGGGCAACCACATCAGCCTGGCTAGGAGAAGGCAATCGTCTCAAGCCGTTGTGGGAAATTGATTTTCCGCATTCGCTGGGCCTTCTCTATTCCGCTTTTACCTACTTTACCGGCTTCAAGGTCAACTCCGGCGAATACAAATTGATGGGGCTCGCACCTTACGGGCAGCCTATCTATGTCGATTTGATTTTGGACAACCTCATCGACGTAAAAGCAGATGGCACCTATCGCCTCGATATGTCCTATTTCAATTACTGCACCGGCCTGACCATGACTAACGACAAGTTTGCTCAGTTGTTCGGAGGCCCGCCACGGACGGCGGAAACCGAGCTGACCCAGCGCGAGATGGATTTGGCAGCCTCGATTCAAAAAGTCACAGAGATAGTGGTTATGCGGCTAGCTCAAACGCTACACAAAGAGACCGGCGCCGACTTTCTGTGCCTTGCCGGCGGCGTAGCGTTGAACTGCGTTTCAAACGGCATCGTGTTACGTGATGGTCCGTTTAAGGATATCTGGATACAGCCAGCTGCAGGCGATGCAGGCGGTGCATTAGGAGCAGCATCTGTTGTCTGGCATCACTACCACGACGGCCCACGCGCTGCGAACAATAAGACAGATTCAATGGGCGGCGCCTACCTGGGGCCGGGCTTCACAGAACAGGGAATCAAAGAGCAACTAGATAGTTACAGTGCCGTGTACGAACAAGTTGCGGATGACAAATTGTTCCCGCGAATCGCTGAGATCTTGGCGGATGAAAACGTCGTAGGTATGGCGCAGGGCCGGATGGAGTTTGGCCCTCGAGCGCTCGGTGGCCGCTCGATTATTGGTGACCCACGCAGCCCGAAAATGCAGTCTGTCATGAATCTAAAAATCAAGTACCGCGAATCGTTCCGCCCATTTGCGCCTGCGGTGTTAGCCGAGCGGGTCTCAGACTACTTCATCCATGATCGGCCAAGCCCCTATATGCTTCTGGTCGCCTCAGTTGTAGAAGATCAACGCATCGCAATGACCCAAGAGGAGGAAAGCCTGTTCGGTATTGCCAAGCTCAACGTGCCACGCTCTAAGCTGCCGGCGATTACCCATGTGGACTATTCCGCACGGCTACAAACGGTACACAAAGAGACCAACCCCTATTTTCATCGAGTGCTTACAGAGTTCGATAAAAAAACGGGCTGTGGCGTATTGGTTAACACTTCATTCAACGTGCGCGGTGAGCCCATTGTAATGAGTACAGACGATGCGTATCGCTGCTTTATGCGTACCGAAATGGACTACCTGATAATTGATAACTTCTTGCTGGCTAAAACCAACCAACCTAAATGGGAAGGCACCAATGAATGGCAAGATGAGTTTGAGCTGGACTAATGGCTATGCATGACATACCAGAGTTAGATCGCGAGGGTCTGCGAGAGTTTGGCATCGTCACAGGCCTAATCATTATGGCTTTGTTTGGGCTGTTCTTTCCCTGGGTATTTTCTAAGATCACACTGCTTCACGCTTACGATTTCTGGGGCGCCCTAAGCCCGGCTGTCACAGCACTACGCTGGCCGTTTATGTTGGGCAGCTTGCTCATTGCCTGGGCATTAATTGCACCCATGAGCCTAAACGGTGTGTACCGGGCCTGGATGAAATTCGGCCTGATGATGAGTGCAATAATGACGCCGCTGATTATGGGCATTGTGTTCTATCTCGTATTTACACCGGTGGCGATAACAATGAAAATTCTCGGTAAAGATTCGATGTCGCGCAAACTCGATGCAGACGCAGACACTTATCGATTAATGTCGAAAGACAACCCCATCAAGAATTTGGAGAAACCGTTTTAATGATCGATCTACTCAAAGATCTGTGGGGCTTCATGAGAGAGCGAAAGAAGTTTTGGCTGGCACCTATTATTCTGGTGATGCTGTTATTGGGCGGACTCATTGTTGTGGCACAGGGCTCAGCGATAGCACCCTTTATCTACACACTGTTCTAAAAAAAGACGGCGGGGCAAACGCAGCCGCTAGCGCCAGAACAAACTGTCGTAGCCGCTCCACTTTTCATGAAACGCTTGAAGGCCTACAAATTCAGCCTGCATCGAGCTATCGGAAAACGTGTTGCACACAACCGCTGACGCGCCTGCATACAGGCATTTAAAATCTCTGAATCTCGCCTTTAAACAGAAATCTGCGCTTTCGATGCGGCTACAGCCGTAGCCTGCATCAAATCCTGCCACGGCGTTCATTACCTCCCGTCGAACCAACAAAAACTCATTGGGCAACCATTGGGCCTCCGAAACAGCGTCTAGCCGACGCTCGTCCTGGGCTGATGCGCTGTGAGTTTCGGGCAACAGTTCATCATTGAAATAGGGATTGGCGCAACAGGTAGCACCCTTGGCATTTAGCAATCTGGGGCCAATGATATCTGCCAGCTCTTCATGCATTGTGGCCAACAGCGTGTCAAAAAAGCCCGAGCCCTTGATAATCGTATCTTGATGAAGAAAGCACACCAGCGGCCGGGCAGTTTGCTGAAAGCCCTCGTTGTAGATAGTCGCAACGCTCTTCTCGTCACGCTGTACAAAATGCACAGCATCTTCGGTGATTCCATTACGCTTCAATGTTCTAAGCAATCGCTTCTTCTTAAAAAATCCGCGTAGCCCACCTTCGCCGGGAACAATGAAATCAATCATCGATTTATCGGGGAGGCTCCTGGGCAGTCGCCCATAGATATAGGGAGGAACATCATTCTTCCGCTCTAGTGGCAAGCCCATGCGAGCGATACTTTTGTCCGCAAGGCGTCTCCACATCTCGTGCGCGCCAGCAACCTCCAGCGCATCACTGGCTCGATTGGAGTTGAGCCTGTAGTAGTAAAGAACATCATCTAGCAGCTCAATGGGCGCCAGTTCTTCCAATTTTAGAATGATGTCGCAGTCTTCACCTGCAAACATAAAATCTTCAAACCCTTCCCAGCCCGCGGTTTGGTTATAGAGCGAACGTTTGATCAAATAGGGCTGCGAATGGTTAAAAACATCAGTTACCATGCCGTGCTGATAATGCCGGGGCTCAAAGGGAAACCAGGGCTCCTCGTCGACTACAACGCCCGCTTCATCAATAAACTTGCGGCGCCCTCTGACAATGCCGCTCCATGGTTTAGCCTCTACAAACGCCAGAAGCTTCTCCACAGCATCGGCGGTGAGCACATCGTCATCATCGAGGGGCAGTATGTAGTCGCCCTCAGAGCGCGCTGAGATAAAGTGACGGGCATTGGCTATGCCGCGGTTTTCTTCGAAATACACTGTGACATTCGGAAGGTTCCGAGCATCTAGTGCTTCCAAGATCTTGCGCGATTGCTCATCCCCGCCATCCCAGCATAGAGAAAGCGTCCAGTTCGGGGAGCTTTGTGTGAGCACCGAGTCTATACATTGGGTTAACCACTTACCTTTAAAAACCGGTGTCTCTATTGAAACAATCATGCAAGACCCTATAGGGATAAAAACTGCTACCTACGTCACGAATTCGCGCATAAAAAAATTCGGCCGCACATGCGTTTAATGTAAACCTTCACACATCGGAATGGAATTACAAAAAGACGGCAATTCAGTGCTTTTCAGAGACCGGCCCACTGCATGACGCCTCGCATTTCTACAGAGAAACGCATAGACTACTTATTCTATAGAGCCTATGTCCATACAAACTCTATTTACACAGGCTATACAGGCCAAGGCGAACTGAAACGGACTTCAGACTAATAATGTTATGGCTAACCACTCTTTAACTTCTAGCCCGCGATTGTTGTTTTTGCTTAACAACGACTATGGCGAGCTGGGTCTTGCAATGTACTTTCTGCAGGGTCGCGAGTTAGTGAGTTCGTCTACTGTATTACTGCCTCCCAGACTTTTCGAAAACAACAAGCACACCCTACCCTGCGAAACGCAGGAGTACACTTGTATAGAAGATATCGTCGGCGTGGTGGATTCAATAGAGCCAGATATCGTCTTTCTGTTTTCCGGGTATATATTGCCCAATCATGAGCTGCTGTCCCTCGATGTCATGGCCGACTTCGTCCAGTTGCTAGCTGACAGGAAATGCAAAATCGTCACTAGTGACCCGTTCTTTGGCATTTTTTCAAAGATGGACCACTCAAACATTACCGGCCCAGAGTCTCTTCGTCTGTTCGAGACAGACCTTATTCCCGACCTTACCTGGGAATACAGGATCAACGCGACATGCGGCAACCTCAGGATCTTGCGGCAGTTCGCGATTGCTTCGCATATTCTCAAAGATACGGTTCATCTCTACTACTGCTCCCACGATCCGCAAGATGAACCACTTGAGGGGCCCGCCAATTCCTCGTGGTTTTTTAATCCCAGCCTTGTTTCCGATGTAAAGACATCGGCAACCATCGGCTCCTCCGAGCTGGTACCAGATGAATCGGCGAAGAACCCGCACTGGCTATACATTATTGGCTCAGTGGACTATGAGCTGCAAACGCACCTCTATCCCGAGGAAGACTTTCTCGATTTGCTCGAAAAGCACATGAATCAAACGCTGAGGGAAGGTAGGCGTCTTGTGTTTTTGGGCCCCAACGCGTGCCTTTCTACGTTGAGAATGCTCGCGCCCATATCAGCCCGTAAGGACCT
>JBGCFE010000059.1:0-4002 GCA_045106775.1 Halioglobus sp. | reverse complement strand
GCTGGATGGCCGAACCCACAGTCATCCGATTGTCATTGATGATTACCATCCACATTGGCCGAGGGTGCGAGAACTGGAGAGCCGCTTAGAGCAATTAGATAACTAAGCGGCCATTGGTGCATACGCAGCGAAATGGCGCTTTGTCCGGCCTTATGTATCAAACGCACCAACAATATAGCTGAACAATCGGCCCGCGTGAATCCATAATGCGGGGATGGGACAATCAATCGTTATTCACGGTCTAATCAAGAAACGCGGCGACTTAGCAGGCCAGCATAAGGTCGCGCAGAAGGCGGCGGATGCCCTCAAGGCGGATCTGGACGCCATAGACCGCGCACTGGTCTTGTGCGGCTATGAGGACGACCCCAAGGCCATACCAGCGCGCGGCAAGTACAAGCAGCTATTCGGGCGCAATGAGTTGAAGCTGACGATCCTCGACACCCTACGGCAAGCGCCTGCGGATGATGAGGCGATAGCAGCGCGCATCATGGACGCGAAGGGCTGGGGCGATGACATGTACCCCGATGTGCTAAAGCGGGTGCGTGACGCCATCCAGAGGGCGCAGAAGGACGGGCATGTGGCGCAGGACTTTGGGCCGGATGGGTGTTTGTGGCGGATTATAGTATGATTGCTATTTTTTCTTTTGATTTTGGGCTTTTGGCTCTTTTTGTGGGCGGAAGAATACCGCTGCCGAAACGCCTATCGCGCCAACCACAGCCGCCGCATATATAGCTTGATCTTCTACTACCATAAAGATGCATAGGCCGATGAGCGACAGGAGGGCGATCAAACCAAAAATGGGGCCTAGAAGGTCTACAATGAATGTTCTGCGGTTATTTTTCGCGGTTTCATCAATTGTGAATTTCTGCTCTGTTTTCGCCATATCAATAGCTTCGCGAGCGCCGCCAGGAATAACGGCTTCTAACCTCTGCATCTCATCTGCAGACGGTAGCTTACTTTCACTGTAGCGATGCTCTGAAAGAACTGCCACGACGCTATCCACAGCTTGCGGCAACGACCTGTTTTGCACAATACTACCAAGGCGTTGCTCAAGTTCAGATCTAAGGCTATCCGGTACTATCTCACCAGTTTTAGCTGGCTTTTTTGGCTCGCTCATTTGTCGTCTTTACTGCACTGACCCCATGACTAAGGTAAGCGTTAACACGACTCCACGATTGTTTTACAGAACTTTTATTCACGGACGGGTTGAAGTGAGTAGGAATCAAGAGAGGCAGCACAAAGAACCCTGAAAAAACGCCTCGAATAAAGCGATCTGATAAATCTGTGTTGTTTTTCATTCCACCCACCATATGGAGACCCGTAACTCTGACCTGTACTGTCACGTAAGTTATCCAACCAGACTTACCATCTGGTTAACTTGATTGTGACATGTTTCGCGTGTGCTCTGCAATACCCCAGAAATATGGCGAAATGTGGGCCAACCGGCGAGATCAAGCCGCCCGCTGCCAGTACCCTTTCCAGTTGCGCGACACAGGCGCGGCCATTGAGTTGCTGACCACAATCTGAGCCAGCGTGCCGTTATCGGTGCGGCGGTTATCCTCAAGCCAAGCGGCGTGGTTCGCATACTGGTGCAGGTACTGCGGTGACACATGGTGGTGCTGGCCGCGCACCATGTTGCGCAGGCGGGCAAAGAAGCTTTCCACCATGTTGGTGTGCTTGCCATCGTCGCTGTAAATCTCGCTGTGGTTCACGCGGTCAACGTGGTGGCCCAAGTGCAGCGCATCCCAGTGCCCCGCTTCGTCAGCCGACATGGTCGCCATGCGCGATACGTTCTCATTCGCCAGCGCAACGCCTTCGCCCTCAGACATGCCAACGAAAGGCAGCGTGCGACCCTCACGCTCACGCAGGGCGATCACGACGCGGCGCTTGCCTGTCTGGTTCTCTTTCAGGCGGCGGTCCTTGCGGTCCTTCTTGGCGTTCTCTGGGCGGATATGACCTCCAAAGAAAGCACCGTCAATTTCAACATGGCCTTCCAGAACTTCGCCCGTGTGAACTTCCAACGCCATCGCCTCACGCAGCTTGTGCGCCAACACGAAAGCCGTCTTGTACTGACAATCAAGGTCACGGCTCAATTGCACCATGCTAATGCCCTTGGAGGCGTTCACAATCAGGGAGAGCGCGGCCAGTAGGTCCACAAGGTCCATCTTGCGCGATGCAAAGATTTTGCCGGATGTAACGCTGAACTGGTGCTTGCAGTTTTTGCACTCAAACTTGCGGCGTGTCTTAATCTTATACGTCTCATGGTGTGAGCAGACGGGGCAAACCGCTTCACCATCCGTCTCGGGCCAGCGCATCTGACAGAACGTCTCATACGCCGCATCTTCGCCAGCTTTGTAGATCGCACGCAGGCTGGTGGTGCGGGAAGCTGCCGAAAGGAGGAAGTGTTGGGCCATTGTTCTACTATATCCGTTATGTTCCTAACATACATAGTAGGGTTGCATATCATTTACAATAGGATACTAACGTAAATGTTAGTAAATTATCGGAGGCGGTATGCCCACACAGAACGAATGGGAGGCAATGGCCTCAAACCTGCTCAAGTCTGAGTTGAAACGCAAAGGGGTGACTTACGCTCAACTTGTTGAAAAGCTGGCGGCAATTGGAATCACTGAAAAAGAGATAAACATTGCCAACAAGCTATCACGCGGGAAGTTCTCAGCAGCGTTTATGTTGCAATGTCTGAGAGTGATAGGGATCACCGAACTACGGTTGTAGAGGGCGGGCTAGTATGCTTATGCATTGCGCTTGCTGTAGTAGTGGTTTTCCTAGTTGGTGAGAGGCAAGGGGTAAGTGCCGGTCGCAATCAGGTAGAGACCACCGCCGATTACAATGATGCTAAAAAACAAGCGCTTCTCGCCTGTCGACAAGGGGATAGAGCTGCCTTGGTGAAATGTGTGGCCGACCAGGTAAAGTCCAGCCAAGAGCAGAAAAACGCCAGACAAGACCTGTATGCGCAGCAGGAAATGGCGCGATGGACCTTTTATATGTCTCTCGCTTCGCTGATCGGAATGGGCGTTGCCATTCTCGGCATTTACTATCTGAGAGGTACGCTTGATCGAACCGCCGACGCCTCCGAAGCCGCGCTCGCTGCCAACAAAATCATGCGTGACGAGGCGCGAGCTTGGCTGGATGTTTCCGTTGACGTGCAGGACACCCTCTATGAACACACTACTTGGCGCAGCCTTCAAGTCAGCGTATCTGTGAAAAACAAAGGCAAAACAATGGCAAAAGGAGTCTTTGTAAGACCTGTAATCCTGCCCCGCCCCGAATGCCATTCTACTGAAATCTGGAAGTGGAGTGAGGAATTCTCCAGCAACATGATGAATGCCCACGACGCAGGGGATTTTGACTGGATGTGCACTCACCTTGCCCCCAGCGATTGCAGCCTTTTCGGGCCAAACTCCATGGGTCTTTCGCCCGTTGACCATACCTTGAACTCCCCAGAGGCTAACGTCAGAGAGTTTTGGCTGGCTGTTTTTGTAGGTTATGAATGCAGCTCCATCAGCGGGTACGGCCACCGGCTTCATGTGACGCAAATCCACATCAAGAACAACGGTGCGGGCATCACCGCTGGCGCTCCCGTCTCTGAAAGGAAAGGCCCAGTTGAAATTCAAACTCAAAGGCTCAGAATTGCCGAGAACCAATCCTAAGGCCAACGCCTTTATCGCCGCGCCCAGCACGGCCCGATCCCTACCTATCCCCTCCGCTATTCATGGCAGGTCTCCGCACGCTTGGTGCGTTTGATACATAAGGCCGGTTTCGTCCGCGAACTGTAAATTCGGCAATCGCTTGTTTTTTGCTGTTGCAGCGTTTGTTGCCTATGGCGGGGAACATTGCCGGCTCTTCTAAGGCTATCCCTTTAGAGAGGATCCAATGACCTGTGTTCCTCAAAAGTCCGGACGATCAGCCAGAATTTATGCACGCACTTACCAAGTTGCTCGGATATCGGTTCGTGAGACGTCAAAGAGACAAACGCAGAGT
>JBGCFE010000058.1:0-41708 GCA_045106775.1 Halioglobus sp. | reverse complement strand
CTCTTTCGGCATATAATGGGTTTCCTCCAGCAGAGGCATATAGATCATCGACGCGGTATCACACATAGCACCTGGATAGCGGTTCCAGTACCAGGTGCCGCCAAAGTCGCCGCCTTTTTCTACCACGCGGTAATCACTAATTCCCAGCTCAGATAGTCGTGCGCCGGTGACGAGACCAGCATAGCCCCCACCGATGAACGTCACCGTGACGTGGTCTTCAAGCGGCGGGCGTTCTTTGAAGGGGGTATAGGGATCGGCCAGTTGTGTGCCGTGCATGCGCAAGTATTGCTCATCGCCATTGGGCCGCAGGCGTTTCTCGCGCTCCTGGGCGTACTTCTTTTTGATGGCTTCTTTATTCATGGCGATGGACGTTGTTACTGAGCGGCTTCTCCAAAGTGCGGTGGCGCGTGGTGGGGTAGGCCCATCACGGCAAAGCAAAGCTCGGTGAGTTGGTCAGCGGCATCTTCTGGGTCTATTTTGTCTTCGCGCGTTAGCAGGTTGCCGATGGTTCGTGTGACCACGCCAAAGTAAGCTGAAAGTACTAAGTCGCGATCAATGTGTGCAAGGCTGCCCTGGGCAACACCGTGCAACAGGTCTTCCCCAAGCACCACCCGTAGAATCTTGTCGATGGCGCCGTAGGCCCCTACCTGGCCTACCTGCAACAACAAACGACAAGCGCTAAGATCAGAGAGTAGTGTGTACAGCGAAAACCAGGTGCGGGCCAGGCCTTGCTCCAGAGGGTCAGTGATATCGCTGCTAATCTGCGGCCTTTTTTCGAGCAGTTGGGCAAGGGTTGCCTCGATCAAGGCTTCGAACAACGCCTCTCTGGATTCAAAGTGGTTGTAAAAGCTGCCTTTGGCCACGCCGGCTTTCGATGTGATCGCATCGATCGACACTTGTTCGACGCCACGTTCCACGAATAGCGCCTTGCCGGCATCCATGAGTACACGGCGAGTCTCCAACCGGCGTCTCTGGTAGCCATTCATGCCATCATTGATGGCCACTGTACTATTTGACTGGGCGGTCATAATACTGATTACCTTAGGGTATTTGTGGGGTTATGACAAGAAGCGTCTACAGAGCGACGGCAAGTTGTCGAGCCCATTTATTGAGTCAGGTGAATGAACTCTGTCGAAAAGCGAGGAGCATCTAGCTAGTTTCTTTAGTTTCGAACCCTAGCTGTATTGTGAATGTCAGATGATCCTAGAACTTATTCAATAGCATTGATCTGCAGCGTTGGATAATTCTGAATGTAGGGTAAGCTTGCCTGCTAATCTCTATCCGGCGGGATATTATACCTTTTTGGGTCTACATTCCCTAAACCATTGTTAGATGAACCCGGTTAAACGAGTGAACTACTGAGGAAATTTATTGATGTCTCGATTGAGTAAGTTAAGCCGATCCGTAAGCGGGTCTGTTGTGATTGTGACCGGTGCTGCCAGCGGTATGGGCCGGGCGACGGCGCATTTGTTCGCGGACGAGGGCGCCCGTGTAGCAATCATTGATATCAACGCAGATGCGTTGGCTGAAGTGGCCGAAGAAATTCGGGGCGTAGGGGGTCAGGCCCTGGCGCTAACCGTTGACCTTTCAGACAGAGACGCCGTTGAGACGGCAGTTCGAAAAGTGGCTGATGAGCTTGGCGCAATCGATATATTGGTGAATAACGCGGGCTTCGCTATTCCGGCAGAGATTGATACTGAGTTTTACCCAAACTCATGGGATCAATCACTCGCGGTGATGGCTACTGCCCAAGCCTGGGCTATTAGAGCGGCGCTGCCCTGGCTGCGCGCGGCGGCGCATCCGCGAATTATTAATGTTGCCTCTACCGAAGCGCACGGCGCTACTCGCTTTAACAGTGCCTATGTAGTGGCCAAGCACGCGTCTATGGGCCTTACCCGCGCAATGGCGGTAGATCTAGGCAAAGAAGGTATTACGGTAAACTGTGTGTGCCCTGGGCCTGTTCGTACCGGTATTACAGACGGTATTCCTGAGGATGACAAACAGACCTTTGCTAACCGTAGAACCGCGCTGCGTCGTTACGCCGAGCCGGAAGAGGTCGCGCACGCAACGTTGAGCCTAGCTTTACCTGCGTCCAGTTTTATAACCGGGGCAACGTTGTTAGTCGATGGCGGAGTGACAATTCGTAACGCGTAAAACTAGCGATCACTTGGGGAATGATGTTGGCCCCAGGTGTATTGTTCAGTGTTAATATGTAGCCATGGAACCCTCAGAATTACAGATAATCAATGAACTCGTTCTTATTCGCAATGGCGTATTAGCGATTGCGTGTTTGCTGAGCTTGATGCTCATTATCCGTGCAGTGCAGGCTGCTTTTCGGTTGCGCGATATGCACCAGGTTCAACAGGGTGAGTCTATTCGTGATTTAGCAGTTTCGCATTTTGAATCTGGCAAGTTCATTGAGTTGGTGGCGTTTCTAAAGCCAAAGTTACGAAAAGATCCGAATAATGCGACGGCGCTGTATTGGATGGGCCGCGCCTATTTAGAGTTGGGTAACACTGCGCATGCCAAGGTGTTGCTGTTAAAGGTAAAGCGACTAGAGCCAAGCTGGGATGAAAAGTACATAGACCCTTATCTTGAGGCGCTAGATGAACCTTAGAATTAGATGAACCTTAGTATTCTGACTCGCGACTAGGGCAGCGGATAGATAAGCGCTTTCTCAGCCAGCTGGCGCGGCGCAACCAGTCTCCGTGCATCGTCCTGCCACTGCAGCACGTAATTGTGCTTCCCAATTTGTCGACCGGTTTCATCCACTTGATATTTGCCTAGCAAAGAGCGAAAGAACATTGTGCGAAGTTGTTTACGTACGGCGGCGTGCTCTGTCGTTCCTGCCAAACGAATGGCTGTTTCCATTACCTGCCCGGCGCTGTAACCAATGGCTGCATGCACGCCGGGGTTTTCGCCATAACGCTGGCGATATCGATAGGCGAAGTCTTGTGCACCTGGAAGTCTAATGCTGCGCAGCCACTGCACCAGGCCAACGATGCCCTCGGCATCTTCACCCAAAAGATCGCCAAATTCTCGCAACGCCGGACCAACGGTAAATGCCAGCATCTTTGGTTTGACGCCTTTTGCTTTTAATGCGCGCGTGAGCGCTACGCTGTCTTCGAGATAGGAGGCACCGAAAATGAGATCAGCGTCTGCCTTGGCAAGCTTGTTTACCAGAGCTGAAAAGTTGCGCTCGGGTGGTGGGTAGGCTTCATCGAGTACGATCTTAAGCCCAGTTGCTTGCGCATTTTTGCGCATGCTTTGTGCAACTTCTCTGGGGAATTCAGTGTCGGCGTAAACCAGGGCGACTGTTTTTGCACCCACCTGTTTTGGCAGCGTAAACCCCTGAAGATAATTGCCAGTAGGGGTATCGATACCAAAAATATTCTGTAGGCCGCGGCTCCATATTTCTTCTGATGATGCCCCCGTAGCTACCATGGGCACGCCGAACTGCTCGGCGATTAAGCTGGCTTCCAGCGTGAGCGAGGAAGAATACGGACCGATAAGAAATTCGACTTTGTCTTCTGCCAGTAATTTAAGGAAGCCTTTAACCGTTCCGGCATCGCGCGAGTAATCATCGTAATACGTGAGGGATACAGGCCTACCCAGCAGCGCGCCGCGCTCATTGACGTCTTCCACCCACATTTGTAGCCCACGAAGCTGTTGCACACCAAAGTCTTCGTAGTGGCCCGTTAACGCCTGCGTGGTGCCAAACTTAATGGGTTCAATCGCATAGGCCTGAGTATTCCACAGCGCAATACCTGCGCATGAAAGCAACAGCCTGCTGAAATGAAGCAGCAGAGCGGCTAGTAGGTTTTGGTTTGGCTTTATGAACGGTTTTAACAAGACAATGCCTATTTCAATACGTCTAGATCGCGCTTGGTGGAATAGAGCCAGCGCATCATACGGTATTCGAACGTGAAGCCTGTTTCGTAGTATCTGAACGAGGTGTCAGCGCGGGTATCCACGGCCTCAAGTACTGTACTCACTGGCCGAACAGAATCCGGAAAAATGGGCTGCTGAGCGATAGATTCAACAGCAAAGTCGGGGATAAGGCCCAGGCTGTCACGCAGGTTCGAGGGACCCAATAACGGAAGAACGACGTAGGGCCCGCGCCCTACACCCCAGCGGCCCAGGGTTTGCCCAAAGTCTTCTTCGTGTCTGGGTATGCCTATTTCCGAGGCAACGTCGATAAGGCCCAGCAGGCCAAACGTACTGTTCACAAACACGCGCCCGGTACTGTCAAAGAACTTTCCAGGGCTCAGCTGTAACACCGAGTTTATCATCGTATTGACATCGGCAATGGTGCGGTAAAAATTATGCACCCCTTTACGGATGATGCCGGGCACAACTGCCTCCCAAGTATTCACCACAGGCAAAAAGACGGCTTGATCAAACCGGTAATTGAAATTGTAAATGCGGCGATTCATGCCTTGCCAGGGGTCGTAAACTGCTGCCAAATCGTAGTCTTCTGGCAGAATGCGCTCGGCGCTAAACACCGGCTCGGGATAGTTTTGCTGCGTCAGAGCGGGCTGGCTGTTGGTTGTTGTGGGCGGCCCACTGGCGCAGGCGCAGAGCAGGGTCGACAGAGTAAAAGCAGCGAGTAAACGGATCATGGCGCTAGGCTCGCATTGAATACATTGAGCATGTGGTCGATGTTGTCCCGGTGCGCAAGGTTTCCGCAGTGGCCGCCATAGGGATAGATTTTTGCGCGGCCTCCAAACACCTCGGTTAAGTAATCAATGTCGCCCCGCGACAGAATAACGTCATCAGCATTGTGCATGAGCGAAATTTTTTGGGTTTTGCGCAAGTAGGGCGTGATCGATTGCAGGCTAATAGCAGAAATAAATTCATCTCGCGAAAATTGCGGATACTCTTCGCGGTAATAGGGATAGAAAAATTCGTGATAGTAATCGGTGAAGTTGAGCCGCGTAGCCAAGCCATCGTACTGCGTTAAATCGCTATTGCGGTCTAGTACAAGCCCACGTGGTTTGATGTAGCCGAAGTCCGCCATGATATCGGCCGCGAACACCAGCGACGCAGATGAAAGACGGAAGGAAGTACCAATAAGTGCTGCCAGCTGCTCGTCTTTGAGCCCTAGCGCCTGGTAACCGCGGTATAAAATGTCATTTGCGAATACGTCATCCGTTTGCGTGTAAATCTGGGTCAGTCCATTCATTAGTTGGCCTGCAAACTGGTTGAAGTTATCCACGCCGCCCGGGATGTTCTCTGTCATGCGGTCCAAAATTGAGACTGAGTTGTAGAGAGAAACCGGTGGGTTAATCATCAGAACCTTGTCGAAATTGAACACGCCCCGTTGTTCATCGAGCTTGGATACGAAGGCAGAGTTGAAACCGCCGAGGCTATAGCCGCTGAGGTGGAATGCCGTAACGTCTATTTCAGCGCGCAGCCCCGCCCAGATCATCTCCATGACGCGATAGAGGTCAGCTGCATCTTTTTCAGAGTGTCCGACTACACCGGTGCTGGAAGCGGCAACGACGAAGTTGGGGTAAGTGGGCGAAGACAGAGAGACGACGTGAAATCCGGCCTGAAAAAAGGCTTTGGCCATTACGCGGTTCTTTTCGCCGTCGTGGCCGCCGCCGGTGCCCGCGATGATATAGATCAGCGGTGCTGGCTTGCTCTGCAGTGCAACGGAATAGAGAAGATCACGGGCATACCACAGTACATCGGGCACTTTGCGTTCTGGAAATACGCGCAACCGCCGTTTGGTGAGCGGCATACTGTGTGGTAAATCTGCCTGAAACTGCGAGGGTGTGCCTACTACCGTCGAGACAAAGCGGTCGGTGATGGGGTAGTCGTACGGCGCAGTATTGGCGAAGGAGCTTGCAGTGCTCAGGAGCAGGCCAATACCAAGGCAAAGTAGCAGATGACAGATGGGGATTACGTTTTTCAAAATAGCGCTGGTTTAGGCCTGAAAGAGGGCGCCAATGGTGGCACGATTCCTTGAGTCTGTCATTACCAGTGCCAACTCTTTCGGTAGCTAGCGCGCTAGCGCAGCGATAATCTCGTTGCGTAGCGCTTGTGGCGCAACTACTTTATCGAAGGCCACGGCGTCGGCGGGCACCCAGGCCCCTGACTGTGCGGCTTCCATCTGCTGTGCCTCCTCTTTCGATGCTCGGGCAGCTTCAGCGCCACCGATGGCCGGTACGCCGCCTAGCGACACACTGGGTAACGCGAGACTTACCGACTGTTTATCCCATGGGTTCATGCCCATCACCGAACTGCCAAAGCCGAATGCTTTGCGCAGTGTGACGACAATTTTATTACCCGAGTACCGACGCTGCGCCAAAAACATCTCCGCAGCGGCTTTTAGCGCGCCGCTGCGTTCGGCCTCTGGGCCTGGCATCACTCCGGGATTGTCTAATAGGCAGATTAGCGGCAGGCCGAAATTGCTAGCCACCTCAATAAAGTGAGCCGCTTTGCGGGCACCCTGCGTAGTGATTGCGCCTGCCTGCACGGTGGGTTGGTTAGCAATGACCATGCAGGGCGTGCCGCCAATACGCGCAAGTGCAGTGATGAGCGATGCACCATAGGCGGGCTGCAATTCAAACAAGCTCTGCGAGTCGACTATTTCCTGCAGCACCTTGTGCATACTGTACGCCTGATTTGCCTGCGTAGGTATGAGGTCTAGAAGCGCATCAAGTTCTCTGGGCTCAGCGCTTGGCGCACTTTTGTCGGTACGTTGCGCTTCGCCGCTGGCGGTTGGTAGCTGGGCAAGGAAGTAGCGTGCCATCGCAAAAGCATCTTCTTCATTGCTCGCCAGATTATGCGCAACACCACTATCACGCGTGTGCATAGCGGCACCGCCGAGTTCTTCGGGGCTGGCGTCTATGCCAAGTGCTGCGCTCACCAGAGGTGGGCCAGCGGAGAACATAGCCGAACCCTGGGTCATGATAATTAAGTCTGCAAACGCGCCGGTCAGTGCGCCATGGCCCGCAGAAACACCGAGCACCAGAGTCACCACTGGCACTTGCCCTTTTAAATCTGCGACTAGCTGCAGATCATTGGGCGTGTTGGGGTAACGCTCAGACTGATTGCCGGCACGTTCTCCGGCACCATCTAGCATCAGCACAACCGGTAACTGGCGCTCCATGGCAAGGCGCACCATGCGCGTTCTTTTTGCTGCATTGGGGTGGCCAATCGAGCCTCCTTTCACAGTGAAGTCTTCGGCGATGACGACGACAGCATTACCGCCGATTTTTCCGACCCCTGCCACTAATGCATCTGCCGCCAGCGCAGTATCGCCGCCGGGATGATTGCCGCCCGCCAGAGCGCCGTATTCAGAAAAGGTATCGTTGTCGCAGAGTGACGCTACGCGCTCTCGTGCCGTTAGGCGGCCGCGCGCATGCTGCTGCTCTATTTTGCCTTTGCCGCCCATCTGTAGTGCGCGCTCTGTGCGCTCCTGTAATTCGGCTAACAGCGCATCCCAGCCTTCGCGGTTGTTGGTCACTTCATCTACCTTTGTTGAGGTTTGTGATAAGCATACTCAAAGCCCGTTGCCCCTTAAACCTCTGCCGCGCGGAACAAGGTGCAAGGTCGAATTTAGTTAGCAGATAGTGCCGATGGGTATAAACTAGCGTGTCAGGCTAAAGAGAAGGTTCTCTTTAGCCTTTGAAATTTCAGAGTAGAGAAATACGCAAGCAGAGGTGGTTGAGACGTATGGGTGATGACAATGTACTGCTGGTAGAACAGCGCGGCGCGGTCGAGTGGGTAACGATTAACCGTCCAGATGTAGGCAACGCGCTGAACGCACAGCTGGTAGATGCTCTAGCGGAGTACTTTGAAGGCTTACGTGATCGCGAAGACGCACGAGTGGTCGTGCTACAAGCCAATGGCCGTCATTTTTGTGCTGGCCTGGACCTCAGCGGTGATGCTTTTGCAGAGAACTCGCGCACCCCGCATACCATTTTTAAATTACAGCGCAGAATAGCGAGAATCTACCTTGCTATGCGCCGTGCTCCGCAACCGATTGTTAGCCTGATTCAGGGCGCTGCCTGCGGCGGCGGATTTAGCCTTGCGTTAGCGTCTGATATGCGTATTGCCGGTGAAAGCGCCAAGATGAATGCAGCCTATATAAAAATCGGGCTTACCGGCGCCGATATGGGTAGCAGCTACTTTTTACCGCGCCTGGTGGGTACATCCGTTGCATCAGAGTTGCTGATGACGGGCCGCTTTATTCATGCGCCCCGTGCACTTGCCGTTAACCTGGTCAGCGAAGTGGTGCCAGACGAGCAGTTGGAGGAGGCTGGCCAAGCCCTGGTGGATGATTTATTACTCACATCCCCAATGGGGCTGCGGTTGACCAAAGAGGCCCTGAATGTCAGCGTGGATGCTTCCAGCCTTGAGGCTGTTATGGCAATGGAGGATCGCCACCAGGCGCTGCTTTCGATGACAGAAGATGCGGTAGAGGCGGGAATCGCCTTCTTCGAAAAACGGCCTCCCGACTATAAAGACGCCTGAACAGCGCACAAAAGAGCCTTTATTTGTGTATAATAGCCGGCTATCCACTAGAAGAAGGCAAAATTATGGCACGTAAGGCAATGCGAGCAGCAGCCAAGAAAAAGGCGCCTGCAGCGGTTGAGACTTCTGAGTCTATTGAAGAGCAAACACGGGCTTTCTTGAAGCAAGGCAACAAAATCGACGTTGTTCAGTCTGGTATTAGCGGGCAGCCAAGTCTGGCTACGCCAAAAGCGGTTAAGCCGCGGGCCAGCAACGACAGCTGATAGTTTTAGTTCGATCTGGAAGCCGCCTACGGGCGGCTTTTGTGTTTCTGCAGGTTAGAGCGCTTACCGTGGCAGATAAAACTGCTCGTACCATTTCCGCAGTTTGTTAATCGGCCCGTCACCATCACAGAGAATCGGATCCTCGCGGTACACTTTGTCCTTCCAAATTTCTACGTCTTGCCCAAAGGCAAGGTGCGCCATCTGCGGATAAAGTTCGGCAAACTCTGCATCCAGCGCTGAGCCATCCATACTGCTTACAATGACTGCCGAGCACAGATCGACTTCATTCTCGTTAATGGGTGTGTGGCAGTTAACCCACCAACTTTTAAAATTCATTTCGTCGCTGGTCGATTCTGTGTAGTAGTACATGATTGAAGGGCCGTGATAGGTGGCATCACCCCAGGCGTCGGCGTCTTCGCCGGCCTCGTTTCGCGAACTTTCCAGATCCATTTCCACACCGTCAGGAATGATCATTTTAGCGTCTGGGCTGCGCTTGACGGTCGATAGCTGCGTTACGCTTCTGTCGGTAAACCGGTTTTCGAACGCTTTGACAAAGCCGCCATGCACGTGAGGGAAGTGGGCGATGTCGACTATATTCTCGATGACATCACAGGGCTTTGCCTGGATGCGCGAGCGGCTGAATTTCCAGTCCCCCCAACCCTCGGTATTCCACTGCGGGATTTCGGGCAGATAGCTTTCGGGCTCGCCGCCCATTGGGTCATACCACAATGCGATATAGCCATACTGCTCTAACACTGGCCACCCTTTGAGTGCATGCCTGGCTTTTTCTGGAATTGACTTGGCGTACGGAATGTCTACGCACTGGCCGGTTGGGTCAAATGTCCAGCCGTGAAAAGGGCAGGCGATGTTGTCGCCCAGAATACGTCCTTCGCCACTGGCCAGGTTTGCGCCCAGATGAGGGCAGTGAGCATCCAATATCGCAACATTGCCCGACTCGCCACGGTAGATGACGAAGTCGTTGTCAAAGTAATGCAGCTTTTTTACTTCACCGCGCGCTAACTCTTGCGAGAACAGCACAACATGCCATCCACGCGCGTAGTTACCTGGGCGCTGGAATGCGTACTTGTGGTCACTCATGGTCATTCTCCTGGGGGTGCCGTGCATCAAAGGCGTGTTGAGCGGCAAGATAAGCAAACGTCATAGCAGAACCAATGGTTGCTCCGGCGCCTGGGTAAGTATTGCCCATCACCGCTGCGCTGGCATTACCCGCCGCATACAGGCCTTGAATGACCTTGCCGTCGTTCGCTAATACCCGGCCGCGTTCATCGCAGGCTAACCCGCCTTTTGTATCTAAGTCACCGGGCTCGCACCGTAACGCGTAGAAAGGTGCTTTATCGAGTGCTGCCAGCGAGGGGTTGGGGCCTACTTTTTTATCGGCGTAGTACTTGTCGTGTTCGTTCGCGCCCCGATGGAACTCTGGGTCTTCGCCTACCCTCGCGTGCTGGTTAAACGTTTCTACTGTCGCCACCAGATTGTCTGCGTCTATACCCAGCTGTTGCGCTAGCGCCGGGAGCGTTTCTGCTTTGGCAATCAGCCCGCTGTCAAAGTTCTCCTGGGGAATTTTACTGTCGCTCTCGACTTTGCCCGGCTTGATATGTCCGATGGCATATTTTTGTCGATAGTTGGCGTCGAATATCAGGTAGCACGGCATCGTTTCTTCGCCGCGTGAATTGGCGGCGTATTGCTCTTTGACTAAGTCCTCGTAGGGCTGTGCTTCGTTGGCAAACCGCTTGCCCTGTTTGCTAACCATGATGGAGCCGGGGTTGGATTTTCCTGCGATCAATGCAAGCACTCTACCGTCTGGAATTCTATAGGTAGGAGACCACCAGGCACACTCCATAAAGCCCAGCGCGGCGTTGACAGATTCGCCCAATGTAATGGCATCACCGGTAGAGCCAGGTGCTGCAGCCGTCCACTGTGTGCTAGTGGGCTTTGGTTGGTATTTTTCTCTCATGGGGCCGTTGTTGGAGAAGCCCCCGGTTGCCAGCAGCACACCCTTTGTAGCGCGCACTCTGACAGCGTCACCATTACGATTGATGACAGCGCCTGTGACGACACCATCCTCCACTAGCAACTCTTTTATGGGCGAATTCAACCACAGGGGAATGTCTCGATCTTGCAATGATCGCCTTAGGCGGGCAACTAGCGCGGTGCCGAGGGCCTGGCGGTTGTCCCGTTGCTTTCGAAGCCTGGCAGGGATGTCTAACAAATACCGCCCAAGCAACTTTGCACCCAATAGGTATGAGCCTATTCCCATGTCTTGCAGGCGCCGGCCCTCCACAACGGTGATGCTAAACGGCAGTAAGAGTCCGTCGTAGTGGCCTATGCGAATATGCTCAGCCTCTTTGCCGAGCTCTTTTAAGTTGATGGGCTCGCAGTCCATTGACCGGCCACCTTTTTTGTAGCCCGGGCTGTTTTCGTAGTAATCCATGTAAGCGGGCAGTGCGCTGTATTTTACGCGGCTATGCTGCGTCATGAATTTGAGCATTTCGGACGCGTTTTCTGCATAGGCACGTATTCGCGCGTCGGGAACGGTTGTGCCAATGAGATCCTTTAGATAGCGATAGCCGTCTTCAGTGCTATCAGTAACGCCCACATTTTTTTGGTCATGATTACCGGGTATCCAAATCACGCCGCCGGACTTGGCTGTGGTACCCCCATACAGAGGTTCCTTTTCGACAACAAGTACAGAGCCTCCCAGTTGATGAGCCACAACGGCGCCGGTCATGCCGCCTGCACCGGCTCCTGCGACCAGCCAGTCTACCGTGGTCACGTTTTCGTCGGGCGTGCTGGTTGCGTCTGAGGTGTTACCAGCGGTTCTGTCTTTGTCGCCTTCGGTCATTCAGTGTCCAGTATTTTTTTTTGAAAGTAGGTCCGTTACAGGGTCTAGTGTGGCAGCGGCGATTCTTGGCCGCCATAGTACAGTCATACTGAACCCAACGTGCAGTGCAAATGACTCTCAGCGGTTCAATATACCGGCCGAGTGTGTTGACGCTCTCAAGCTGGCTGGCCTATTGTCGGTGGATAAGTTTCAGAGTCTTCCTTTGTCGCAACAGGTATTGATTTATGGGTTCATCTCAAACCAGCATTCCATTGGCACACATACACGGTGTAGACGATCTTCGCGTTGATGCTGTTCCGGCCCCCACCTGCGGGCCAGATGATGTTCTGGTAAAGGTGCGTGAATGTGGCATTTGCGGCTCTGATCTTGGGTATCTCTCAATGGGTGGCTTAATGGGCCCTGATACGCCTATGCCGCTTGGGCACGAATTGTGGGGCGAAGTGAGTGAAACTGGCGCCAACGTGCAACACGTTGTGGTGGGTGATCGCGTCGTTGTGCAACCAATGAGCAACGGCAACAATATTGGCAATGGCGGAGGCGAGGGCGGATTTTCGCCGCTGCTGCTGGTACGCAACGCTGCTTCAGATACTGGCAGCGTGGTTAAACTGCCCGAGACACTGCCTTCGACCTATGGCGCGTTGGTAGAGCCGCTTGCCGTTGCGCAGCATGGTTTGAATCGACTCTGCGTTGAAGCCGATAACAAAGTGGTTATTTATGGGGCGGGGCCCATCGGTTTGTGTATGCTGCTGGCGCTGCAGTATCGCGGCGTCAAAGACGTGATCATGGTCGACCTTGCGCAGGAGCGGCTTGATCTCGCGGCAAAGCTCGGAGCAATAGCGCTTCGGGCTGATGACGAAGCGCTGTTGGACACGTTGATTGAGCGGCATGGTAAGCGCTCCTTCTTCGGAATGCCCATGCCCGCCACAGATGTGATTTTTGAGGCCACCGGCGTGCGCAGTGTGTTTGAAACGATTGTCGCTATTGCTGGGCCAGGGAGCCGGATCGGTCTGACCGGCGTGCATAAAGAAGCGGCAACGGTTGATTTGGTGATGCTGCTTGCCAAAGAGGTTTCGATTGTTCCCGCGATGGGGTACGAAAACGAGTTTGAAGAGGTGATAGCGATGCTTGATAGTGGTGAGGTCGATCCATCACCCTTGATTAGCCACCGGTTTGCGCTGTCTAATCTCAACGAAGCATTTGCGATGGCGCGTGATACATCGCTGGCAGTAAAAATCATTGTTGATTGCCAGAACTAAAATAAAGGGAAACGTATGCAAGATTTAGAAGGCAAAGTTGCAGTAGTGACTGGAGCGGGCTCCGGGATAGGAGAGGGTATAGCGCGAGCAGCCCACGGGGCAGGCATGTGCGTGGTTGTAGCCGACATTGATTGGGACAAAGCACAGGCCGTTGCCGATGACTTGGGTAGCAAGGCGCTTGCTGCCAAGGTTGATGTTTCCTCGTTGGAATCAGTCGAAGCACTGCGCGATAAAGCGGTCGCGCATTTCGGTGGCGTTCACTTGCTCTGCAATAACGCCGGCGTATGGATAGGGGCGTTAATGGCAGAGGCTGACGTCAAAGATTGGCAATATCTTATCAACGTCAATGTGTATGGTGTTATTCACGGCGTGAAAGCGTTTACTCCGCTGTTCATAGAGCAGGGCGAGGGGCATGTAGTGAATACAGCCTCTATGGGAGGTCTCATTTCGGGCCCACCCGAGGGCTTATATACCACCACCAAGTTTGCCATTGTCGGCTTGTCAGAGTCATTGGTGATGGAAGTGGCAGAGCATGGTGTGGGTGTGTCGGTGTTGTGCCCAGGCCTGGTGAATACGAACTTGATTACCCAATCCTCCGCCGTTAGGCCAGAGGCGATGGATTCGGGCATAGAGCATGATCAACCAGCGCCTGACGTTGCTCAGGGCATATCGCCGCTGGTAGTGGGCGAGCAGGTCATAGATGCGGTGAGGGAAGGAACGTTTTATATCATCACGCACGACGACTATCGGGATATTATTGCGATGCGGCACGACGGTATTCTTGCCGCCCTTGATGCGCATGTTGAACGCTACGGCTCTACTTCTGGAAGAACGGCTTAGGGCGTTTCTAACGCCGGCGCGCATAGAATTGCTACAACCGAGGCTGTGATTTGCTTAAATAGCGCACTGCGCAGCGCGTGAGATTCTGTCGTGTCTGCGTTGTGTGCACGACAAATATCTGCGATGCCGTGGAACGTCATAGTGACCACAAGAAACAAACGCCTGCCTGCTTCTTCCTGGCTTAAATGGCCGATGGCCGCATTGGTTACATCTACTAACTCGACTTCGGGTTGGAAAGAAACCGTGCTATGCGCGCCGGGATTCGTTGTTGGGCTATTCAGCGCGCCCAGCTGAGATAACAGCTTTACGTAGTGTACTCCCTGAACGCCTTGTTCTGCGTATTGAATGAGCGGCAGTATCAGTACGTTGGCAGCTTCCTGCGCTGGATTGGTGCTTTTGCCCAGCCCTTGTAGTAGTGGCCTTCGTATTTCGCGCACTCGCTCTGAATGCTGATCAATGATCGCCTGCAGCAGACCGTCGCGATTGCCAAAGTGATACTGCAGAGCGTTGCGGTTTTTTTGCCCCGCTGCAATAGTGATTTCATTTACCGATACTGAATCGATACTGCGTTCTGCATACAACGCCAGGGCTGTATCAATAAACTTTTGGCGCGTGCTGGCAGAGCGTTGTGCGTGTTTGCTGGGACCTTTGTCTGTGGGTGAGCCGTTGTCTGCTGGGGAGCGATTGTGGGCGGTAACGGATGCCGCGGCCGGTGTCTCGCCGCTATTAGTGCTGGACGGTTTATCTGACATTTAACGAGTGCTCTGGGTGCCCTGTGGCTCGGGCCATAATGCGGTGTTTGGAGCGATGGTAACACTGTCTGCCGCGTGCCTGCCAACTCTGCTAGTTTTTCCGTTTAAGGCTTTTAGCGCGCGTCTAAGTAACGCAGCGCTATCGAGGCGCCGCTCTGGATTGCGCATGAAAATTTTATCGACAACCTTATGTTCGGCGTCAATGATTAGCGCGCCCGGTTGCACCGTATTGTTAGTGAGTAGTCCCAAGGTTTTTACCGAGAGCTGTTGTTGATCGCTAAGCAGTGTCAGTTGCATTGACCTATGGCGTTGCAACGTTGCCAGCTGGTCGGCATCATCCTGCACTAGCGCCACTAACGCTAACCCCATGGCTTTGAATTGCGCTTCAGAGTGCTCCAATTGGATTAGCTGCTCTGCGCAGTACACGCTTTGTGTAATCGAGCGCAATATGACCAGCACAGTGCCTTCTGTGCCTGCGTAGGGTTGCAGCAGACTTACGTTTCCATTCGCCGACAGAGCTTGCAGGCCGGGAAAATGCGTGTTGAGCGCCGGCCCAACGTTCACGGTATTCTCAGCCGTAGACAAAAACATATCTCTGACGAGATAGCGGTGATAGTGCTGCTGCAGTGGCTCCCAGAGGGCTGCCAGTATCACCATTACTGCAGCAATACCACCGAATGTAAGAAGACGTAATTTACGCATGCTGTGTTGCAACCCAATTGTGCTCTTTTTCCCGTCGTAGTTTTGAACCAGAGAGTCCCGCAGAGCCATTTTGCATAGCCCGGCTAAAACCATGCAGTGACTGAAGGTGTTGTGACAAGGCCCTATGAGCGGCTATCCTTACAGGATAATAGGTAGGGGGCAATCAATGTTAGACCAGTGGCTGGTAGCGACGCTTTTTGCGGGCCTACTTTATTGCCTAATTTTCACAAAGTTTCAGGCCGTGCTGGTGTTTGTCGTGGCAATGCTGGCTGCCTATTTTTTGGGCCTGGTGGAAACCTCCGATGTGCTGGCTAAGGCGTCTAACACGGGTGTTATCACCTTAGTGCTGCTGTTATTGGTATCCACGGGCCTGGAGAAGCTGTCGTGGCTATCGCGTGTTTCTGGCAAGCTTATTACTCCCAGTTATGTCGGTAGCCTGTTTCGGCTTGGGTCGGCTACAGCGTTTTTCTCCGCCTTTGTAAACAATACCGCTGTTGTTGCGACCCTTGCACATACAGTGAGAGCCAATAAGCATCACCCAGTATCGAAGCTGCTAATCCCCCTCTCGTATGCCGCGATTCTCGGTGGCACCATGACACTCATAGGCACCTCTACCAATCTTATTGTGAGTAGTTTTCTTGAAGATGCTACGGGCCAGGGTCTTGCCTTTTTCGACTTTTTTGTTGTCGGCGCTACGGCGACGGTGATTGGGTTTTTTGCGATTCTGATCGGCACCCGCTTTTTGCCCACGGGCAGCGCAGAACCCATCGACATCAATGAATACGTGATTGAAGTCGAAGTGAGTGAAACCTCCCAGCTTATCGGCAAAAGCATTCTCGCTAACAAGCTTCGTGATCTTGAGGATTTGTTCCTCGTTGAGATCGTACGCGGTAACTACCTCATTACGCCGGTGTCTCCTCAGGAGCGCATCAAGGCCGGCGATAAGCTGATCTTCTCGGGCGATATCAATCGCGTGCAGGCCCTCGAACAGTTTGATGGTTTGCGGCTCTTTGCTGTTGAAGAGGGTTTGTTACGTGAAAATATGATTGAAGTGATTGTAATGCCAAACGCAACCATTGAAGGGCGCACTGTGAAAGAGAGCGCCTTTCGATCTGTGTTCGATGCAGCCGTGGTTGGCATGCGTCGCGGCGGCAAGCGGCTTTCTGGCAAGCTGGGTAACATCACCATCGCGGCCGGTGACAGTATGATGCTTGCGGTGGGCCCGGATTTTAATGAGCGGAAAAACCTCGACAAGAACTTCGTGATTGTCAATGAATCTGTTGGTGAGCCGCGTACCACACCGTTTCAAAATTATTTTTTGACCTTTGTGCTAGCTGCTGTCGTACTCCTTGCGTCGATGGATATTGTGCCGCTTATCAAGGGCGTGGCCTTTTTGTTGGTGTGTATGATGGGCCTGGGTGTTGTGGGTGCCTCTGAGTTGCGCCGGCGTTTCCCCTTCGAACTTTGGCTGATTATCACCGCAGCGCTAACCCTTGCTCAGGCCCTTACCAATGTCGGGCTGGTCGAGGTAATGGCTGACACGCTGCACAGTAATCTCTCTGCATTGGGGCCGTATGGCGCGCTCATAGGGATTTATTTGGGCACGTTGATTCTCACCGAAGTGATGACGAACAATGCTGCCGCTGCGCTTAGCTTTCCGATTGCCTTCGGTCTTGCAGAGAGCTACGGCGTTAGCCATATGCCCTTTGTGATGGCGGTTGCCTATGGCGCCAGTGCAAGCTTTCTTACGCCCTATGGTTATACCACTAACCTGATGGTGCAAAACCTTGGGGGTTATGCGTTTAGGGATTATGCGCGTGCTGGCTTGCCTGTGTCTCTGGTCTACTCGTCAATAGTGATTGTGCTATTGCCGCGGTTGTTTCCGTTCTAAGCTGCTCCTGCCCATTCTTGCAAACCCTCAAATACTAGGCCAAAAAAAGCCCCCAAGTCTGGAGGCTTTCGTTGATCTAATAGCGGGTTTTACCGCTGATTACTTGCCTTTACGCGCATTCCGCTCGCGTCGGCGACGGCTAATGCCCAAGCCGGTTAATGCAGTACCCAGTAAGAGTAGGCTATTAGGGAGCGGGACTTCACCGGTCGGATCAGTTGGGTCGGTGGGATCCGTAGGGTCCGTAGGCTCTGTAGGATCGGTAGGGTCTGTGGGCTCAATCAGATCGAACTCCAGACTGTGCAGATAAAAGGCGCTAGCGAAGGTGTTGGGGTTTAGCGTGAAACCATCAATATCCAAACCGCCCGCAGAAAACGAATCTAAAAGAACCACGCCTTGACCACTATCGGTAAAGGTAATCTGTCCTCCGGGGAAATAGTCAAAGACCACCTGATCGAAAGTAAAGAAGATGCCCGGGTTTTCCCACTGACGAAAATACACTTCATTCACGGTGACAGTTTGGCTGAAGTTGATGGTGAGCGATTCACCCTGGGCGAGGGCGCCATTGAATACGTTAGAGCCAACCCCGATTGCATTCTCAACGCCGTTGTAAAAGAGGCTTCCTCCGGTAGTGGTGGCAGTACCGGTCACACCACCGGCCATATAGCTGCCTGAACCATTGTTGAATTGCATTGTAATAGCAGAGGCTATTGGGCTAAGCGCTAGACACGGGACGAGGGTGCCGAGAGCGTATCCGGTTTTTAGTTTCATTCGAGGGGTTCCTCTTTGTGCCATGGTCTTATTATTGGTTAGGGTCTAACCGTTTGTTCTCTCAGTGGGCCTGCCTTCGCCGAGAGTCATTGGGTACTCGTATCTTCGAACACTTCGTGATTGCCTACTAGCTATATCCGTAGCTATTCTGTGGAATTAAGCAATATTTGTACCACCGTATGCAAATCAATGAGTTACTCAGCATTAGCCTCCCGATCTTTAGCTATTTGTAAAATTTCCTGACGGAGTCCAGCGCATAAATCGTACTCTAATTATGCGGGTTCGTTTGCGCCTACTGGTTGAGGGCTTACAATGGGGGTACCAGAACCTCGGTAGTTACAACTATAAAAATACTGCTGAGCCGCACTGGTCGCGACATCGCTGTAACTATCGGAGACTCCATGCTGCGCACCTTTTTTATCCTGCTTTTTACGGTTTGTCTCGCTGGCTGTTCTAAAGATCTTACGCTTGAAGATTACCGTGGTAGTGCAGAGGCCTACATTTCTGAGGCGGACTACGATTCTGCCCGCGTGGAGCTAAAAAATGCGCTACAGCTCAACCCCAGCGATGGCGAAACGCGCTGCCTGCTGGGCAGGCTGGAGTTAGAAACTGGAAACATGCTCGATGCGCAGAAGGAGTTAGAGCGAGCCCTGTCTCTTGGTTGTGAGGCAAATACAGTGCTTCCCATGCTGGCAGAGAGCTTTCTTGCACTGGGTGAGTTCGATGAGGTGATGGCGCTTGCGTCGCCTGACCTCAATGGCGAAGCTTACGGGCATCTGTTGTCTGTGCAGGGCGTGGCGGCGTTGTTTGAGGGGCAGCCCGAGTTAGCGCAAGAGCTGGTATCGCTTGCGTTAGAGCGGGCACCACAATCCTCGCATGCACAGCTGGCGCAGGCACGCCTTGAGGCGTTGAACGGCAATAGTGCGCTGGCCTTAGAAATGATCGAAGCGGTGCTTGCTGCAGAACCGGGCAATGATGAAGCCTGGCGACTGAAAGGGCAGGCGCACTGGCGCGCGCTGCATTTGCCTGATGCCCGTGATGCGTTTACTCAGGCTATCGAGACGGCCAGAGCACCGATTGCCGATTATGTTTCTCGCGGTCTGGTTAATATTCAGATGGACGATTACGCTGCGGCCAAAAACGACGCGGCGGCTCTGGCAGATATTGCCGTGCATCACCCGGGCAGCAACTATATCGGCGGGCTTTTGCTGTTTCGCGCGGGAGAGTACCGCGATGCGATTACCATGCTTTCGTTGGGCGAGGTAGCGGCGCCTAAGTACCCGCTTATGCTTTTCTATCTCGCGGTTGCGCACGTGATCGACGGCGATGCAAAAGTGGCAGAGACCTACGCCAAACGTTTTTTGAAACTGAGCCCTGATAGTGTAGAAGGGCGCCGCTTGCTTGCGGTGTTGTTCCTGCAGCGCGGTGCAGTACCTGAAGTGGAAGCCGTACTGCGGCCAGTGTTGGATTTCAATAGTAATGATCTGGGTGCGCTGCATATTATGGCCAACGCACTACTGCTAGATGATCGCGCGGATCTCGCGATGCACACCTTCGATTGGATCGATAAGCAACTACCTGATGTTGAGCTTGGGGAGTTACAAATTACCGATGGGCTGTTTACATCGTCTTTGGCGTCATCTTCAAAAGACGTCGTGCAGCGCTCGTTGGCGCCTCTGGCGAAGTTCCCGCGCGAAGATGTACTGAGTGTGCTTGCGCATCTTAAGGCCAATAAGCGTAAAGATGCAGTGGCGGCCGGTGAGTCTTACAAATGGCGCGATCTAACCGGAGTAGCGCCCCACAACGTACTTGGTTTGATTCAGGTGGCGGTTAACAACGAGAAAGCCGCGCGCAAAATGTTCAACCAGGCACTGAAACGGGAGCCAGGAGATCCCTCTGCTAATTTGAATCTGGCAAAGCTAGAGCGAAAGGCTAAAAACGTTAAGAAAGAGCGCGAGCACTACAATGCCGTGTTGCGGGCGCACCCTGATCATCTGCCAACCATGCTTGCTCTTGCTGTTCTGGAAGGCCGCGAGGGGCGCAATGGCACAATGGCTGATCGCTTACGGGAGGCCATGGATATACACCCTAACGCGCTTGAACCGCGTCTGGGGTTGGCTCGCTACTACATCGATCGGGGTAGGGCGCAACACGTTGAAGGATTTTTTGAGTCTCTCACCGGGCTGCAGAAACATTCTGAGAAGGTGCGCAGCCTGCGCTACGAGGCACTGCTGGCTCAGGGAAAGATTGATGAGGCGATATCCATGGCCCGCGAGGAGTATGCCTACAACCCAAATTCAGCGACCATGATGGCTCTGGTGACATTGTACGGCGACGCAAAGCAACCGAATCTGGCGCTTGAGGTCTTGAAAGGGTGGTTGATCATGAGCCCGGCAGATAATGCGTCCCGATTGGCCTTTGCCGGCCGGCTCGAAACCTCTGATGTCGAGGCGGCTAACGAACAGTACCGCATCGTGTTGGAGCGAGATGCAGACAATATTGTTGCGCTTAACAACCTCGCGTGGAACCTTCGGAAAGATCAACCGCAGCAGGCGCTGACTTATGTACGCCAGGCGAAAAAGCTGGCACCAAAACGCGCGGCTGTTTTAGATACCTTTGCTGTGATCGCCCATCTGAACGGTGAGCATGAGAGCGCCAGCGTTGCGATAGCGCGTGCGCTTGAGCAGGCGCCCGACAACATGAGCCTGCGCTTCCATGAGGCGATGATTAACGCGGGCATGGGGAAGTCGCAGACGGCGATGAAAAGCCTGAGGCAACTCTTGCGTAAGAAGAAAGCGGATTTTCCGGAGCGCAAACAGGCCAAAGCACTACTGGATGAGCTACGGGACAAAGCTAACCCCACGGGTTAGCCTTCGCTTAGCACGGCCTTTGCGTATTCCAAAACGGCGGTCGCTGTCACGCGCTTTTGATACCCGTCTACGAATACTTTTCCAGCGATAGTACCGTCTGACCTTACTACGAATATACCGGGGTGCGGTATTCCATAGGCTCCGTCGCCGGGCGCATACTCGGCGTTGAGAATGTCCAACGCTTTAACAGTGTAGGCGTCGATGTCCGACAAAAATGGATAGGTTATCGCGTTCTTATCAACGAACGCCTGTTGCTGTTCCGGCGTGTCATAGGTGAGCCCCACCAGGCCGATACCGGCCTCGCTAAAGGCTTCCTTTTCATTTTGCAATTGCACGAATTGCGCCATGCAGTAGGGTCACCAGCTGGCTGAACGGTTGGCTATAAAAAGCAGCCCCTTGTCACCTGAGAAGTTCTCGATGCTGCTAATCTGCTCACCCTGGTGGATTGCGCGAATTGGCGGGAAGATGGCGCCAATCGCTAGCCCCGGGTCAAATGTGTCTGCATCTGCTGCAATGAACATGTCTTTGGTAATGGCCTGCTGGGCGGTCTCCCACAGTGAATCTTTGAACAGATACCCGAGGCCGCCGGCAACAATGATAAAGCCGGCAAGTGACGCAAAAAACGTTTTCATAGTAGGTGTGTCCCTCTACAAAAGTGAGAGCAAGCTTACAGTAGGTGGCAAGTGGTCGTATAGACTCACCTGACAGGGGTTAGTTCATTCCCGTCGTAAATCCGCCGTCTACGGGAAGTGTTTGGCCGGTCACCCAGGCGGCGGCTGGCGAGCTTAAGAACAGTACTGCTGCGGCGATATCCTCTGGAACCCCGGTTCGCTTTAGCCCTTGTCGCTTAAGGGTTTCGTCGACCATGTCCTGCATGTTATCGAGCATGGGCGCAGTAAGATTGGAGCGGGTGAGGCCCGCTGCAACGGCGTTGGCGCGTATTCCCAGTGCACCCCAGCTCATGCCAAACGTTTTCATCATTTGCACCAGCCCCGCTTTAGCGGGGCCGTAGCCCGGTGTCCATTCAAAGCCAAAATAGGACGTCATGGAAGCGATGCCGATGATGCTTGCGCCCCCCGGAAGTTCGCTCGCGGCCAGTAGATCTTTGCAGGCAGAGCTCAGATGGAACACGCTAGATAAATTCACCGCAATCGATTGATCAAAGCCGTCAGCGCTCCACTCGTCGCCCTGAGAGCCCCCGGCGTTGTTCACTAAGATGTCTAACTTTGTTAGTGAACCCGCAAGAGCGAAGAGGGCATCCCGATCTGCAACGTCCAGTTGGCGATACGCCATGTTCGTCAGATCACTGTCGTAATCGGCCGCAGCGCTCTTACGGCCGGTGACGATAACTTCTGCCCCTGCTTCTCGATAGCCCTGCGCACAGGCAAGGCCAATCCCGCTGGTTCCGCCGGTGACCAAAACAGTGGCGCCGGCGTAATCGTAGGTAACTCCGCTAAACATGCTGTCTCTCCTTGAATCGATTCTGAATTTTAGTGGGCGTGGCTTAGGCGAATGCTACAACTGTGGCATGCCTTCGTTCATCATGCCTGCGCTCCAACCGCCATCGGCCAAAAACTCTGAACCGGTGCTATAGCTGGCCTCGTCAGACGCTAGAAAGGCCGTGAGCGCTGCGACTTCTTTAGGCAGGCCGACACGGGGTAATGCGTGATTTTTGTAGAAACCATCTGCATCTTCCTGGGTCATCAAGTCATTGTGGTGCATCGCGGTGAAGATCCCGCCAGGGTGTACTGAATTGACGCGAATATTGAATTTGCCCATCTCAATAGCCGCGGCCTTGGTCATGCCGCGCACTGCCCATTTCGTGCTGGAGTATGCGGTAAGCGAATTTTTGGATTGCATGCCGTCGATAGATGAAATGTTGATAATCGAGCCTCCGCCGTTAGTCTTGAGCGCTTCGAACACGGCTTTCATGCCCAGAAACACGCTTAACTGGTTGATGCTGACAATGCGCAGAAAATCTTCCTCGGTGGTATCCATGATCGTTTTTTGCATAACGATGGCGGCATTATTCACCAGTACCTGCAGCTTGCCCATGGTTTGAGCCTGTGCCACAGCGGCAGCCCACTGGTCGCTCTGGGTCACGTCCAGGTGTGTGAACTGCACTGCGTCGCCCAGTTCCGCCGCCAGTGCCTCACCGGGTTCATCGAGCACGTCTCCAATTAGTACTTTGGCGCCTTCCTCCACCATGAGCCTGACCGTTGCTTCACCCATGCCGCGCGAACCCCCTGTTACGATTGCTACTTTGCCTGCAAGCCTTCCCATAGGTCTTTCCCTTTATTGATCGTTGAATCTGTTGTGTGAATTTAGATAGCTACAGTATAGGCCAGCCGCCTGCCAGTGGGTGCGATAACCTGCCAGCAGGCCGCTTTCGGCGTAACAAATTGAGCCGCTGCGGATAAACTTTTGCGCAGGCACTTGGGCTCTGTTCGAGCTTCGGCTTGGCCGCTACACTGTCACCACATTGAGCATTTAGCGAGGAGCGACGCATGCAGGAATCAGTACACATTGGCGCGGACGATCTGCCGTTTGTGGATATCGGCGATGGCAGCCTGTTGAAGGTGATTCAGGTAAAGCCCCAGGAGGGTTTATGGATCGTTGAGAATATTTTCAAAGCCGGATATGAAGTGGATAAGCACCGTCATACCGGCCCCGTTTATGCCTATACCCGAGCGGGTGCGTGGCGCTACAAAGAATATGACTATGTGAATCGACCCGGTTCATTTTTGTACGAGCCGGCAGGTTCGGAGCATACATTGCAATCGGTGGAAGACGATACGCAGGTGTGGTTTCAGATGTATGGCTCGAATGTGAATATGGATGCCGATGGCACCATCACGTCAGTAGTAGATGGCCAGCTAACGCTCGATTTCTATCTAGCAATGTGTGAAGAGCAGGGCTTGCCACGCCCCAACGTATTGCAGGGCTGATCAGGGAGCACACACGTGGAAATCGATGTCTACAACCCGGATAACTACACCCATGGCATTCCGCACGAGCAGTTTGCCTGGCTGCGCGAAAATGCGCCGGTTCATTGGCAACAGCATCCGGAGGGCCACGGTTATTGGGTGCTGAGTAAGCATGAAGATGTGGTGGCGGTATCGCGCGATTTCAAAACGTTTTCTGCGCAAAAAGGGTTTGTGATGGTGGATGATTTGCCACCCGACATTCTGGAGATGGCGCAAAACCAGTTGCTAGGTATGGATCCGCCTAAGCACGGGCCTCTGCGCCGCGCAGTGATCACGCGCTTCACTTCAAAATTACTGGCAGAGCTGGAGCCGCGCGTTCGCCAGATCGCACAGGATGTGATGCAGCAGATCACCGAGCCCACCACGGTGAATTTTGTCGAGAGCTTGTCGGGGGATTTGCCCACGGCAGTGATCTGCTCGATGTTGGAAATTCCGCGCGACATGTGGCCAACCATTCGCAAATGGTCAGATTTACAGACTTCTGGGACAGACCCCGACTTAGGCGGCACACCGGAATCCATCAATCAGGCCAGCGTTGAAATGGGCACTTACGGGTTTCAGCTCGCCTGTGAGCGCAAGGATGCCGGTGGAGATGATCTGATCTCGCTACTGATTAACCAGGAAGTCGATGGCGAGAAAGTGTCTGAGATGGAGTTTGCGTCTTTGTTCATTCAGCTCACCGTTGCTGGCAACGAAACAACGCGGGGCCTCATTAGCACTGGTATGCATGAGCTGTTAAAGCAGCCCGCGTTGATGCAGAAACTGCGCGACGATCACTCATTGCTGCCTGCGGCGGTAGAGGAAATGCTGCGCTGGACATGCCCGCTCCATTATTTTCGACGCACCGCGACTGCCGGAGCGCAGATTGGCGACCAGGCAATCAAAGAGGGTGATAGGGTGGTCATGCTCTACAGTTCCGCAAACTTCGATGAGGATGTTTTTGACTCCCCCATGACGTTCGATATTGAGCGTAAGGAAAACCCGCACCTGGCATTCGGGCACGGTATTCATTTGTGTTTAGGAGCCAATTTGGCGCGTATGGAGGCGAGAATTTTCTTTGAGGAATTTTTTGCGCACTTTGAGCGTATCGAATCTGCAGGTGAGCCTGTTTATATACGTTCAAATAGCATCCATGGTTTCAAAGATATGCCGGTGGCGTTAACGCCTGCTACCTAGGCCCGATTCTTTGCGTTTATGGGTGTATCTGAGTCTAGTGGAGTCTTGAACCATGTATTTTGATTTGCAGTACTACTGGCGCGTTGTGCGGCATGTTTGGTCCCTGAAAGAGTGGGGTGGCCGCTGGAAAATGCTGTTCCGGTTACTGGTATTGGTTCCGCTGGGCTACGTGTTTAACGCTGCCTGTTTCCTGTTAGATTACGTTTTGTTTCCTAGCCTGTGGCGACAGCGCGTTGAGCGTCCAGTGTTCATTGTTGGCCATGCGCGCTCGGGCACCACGCTTGCGCATCGGCTCTTGTCAGCCGATGGCGATACCTTCAGTTACTTTCTCTATTGGGAGATGTTCTTCCCCTCTTTGCTGCAGAAGAAATTTATACGCCTGCTTGGGTTTATCGACGACAAGCTACTGAAAGATCGCGTTAATAAACGGCTGGTTGCCTGGGATGATAAAACCTTCGGCCCTTACCGACATATGCACGACATGAGTCTGTGGAATTCTGAGGAAGATCAGTTTGTAATGCGCGGTGCATTTGTCACACAGCAATGGTCATTGGATATTCCCATGATGGATATCATCGATATTTTCCATGTCGATCAAATGCCTATTGAAAAACGTCGACGGTGGCTGCACCACTACCGCGAATGCATTAAGCGGCAGCTGGTGCTTAGCGGTGGTAGCCCCGGTGCACAGAAAGTACACCTTAGTAAAAATCCGGTGATGTGTGGCTGGGTGCAGAGTTTGATTGATACCTTTCCTGATGCCCGCATTATTGTGTTAATGCGTAACCCCAGTGAGTGCATACCCAGCGTATTGAAGCTTGTGGAAGTGAGCTGGAAAGGTAAGGGCTGGAAGCCGGAAGATTACGCCGTGTCGCAAGAGATGCTAACGGAGGTGTCTTTTGAAAGCTTTACGCACCCAGCAAAGGTGCTGGCGCAAAACCTGAACACTCCCTCAGCGATTATCGATTACCGAGAGCTTACATCCTCGCCTAGAGCCACCATTACCAAAGCGTACGCGGATCTGGGGATGCCCCTGAGCCCTGCATTCGACAGTTACCTTGAGAAGCAGGAGGCGCGCGAAAAGGCGCACAAGACAAATTTCGAGTACAGCACCGACGAGTTCGGCCTCACGCACGAGGCTATTGAAGAACGTCTATCGGATTTCTATGACACCTATAAGTGGCCGCGCAGGGCGGAGGCGGAGTAACTCTCCGTCAGCGCAGTGCCGGCGAGAGTTGCCCGGGCCGACGCGTATTACTTGCGGTTGTCCAGCGAGGTGAGATCCCAGTCAGGAATGTGCATCTGCGGCGTCTTTCCGCCGTCAACGGGGAGCACTACGCCGGTAATAAACGACGCCGCGTCAGACCCCAGAAAACAAATCGCTTCTGCCATTTCTTCAGGAAGGCCAATGCGTAGCATAGGTATAGAACCTGCCATCGCTTCCTGCATTGCTTTGTTTTTCATGGTTGATGCTTCAAGACCCGGTGTCATTACAGCGCCGGGTGCGACAACATTCACGCGAACGTTGTAGGGCGCAGCTTCCATGGCTGCACACTGCGTAAACTGGTTAACAGCTGCCTTTGCTGCGGAGTAGGCGCCAGAGGCAATGCCCGCCCGCAGGCTGCTGACAGAAGACACGTTGACGATGGAGCCGAAACCCTGTGGCTGCATGATTCTCATCGCAGCCTGAACGCCGATAAACACGCTTTCAACAGAAACGCCAAAGTTCGCGCGCCAGGTTTCCACGTCTTGATCAACGACCATGCCACCGACAACAGACGGAGCGTTGTTGACCAGAACATCTAAGCGGCCGTGTTCTTTAGCCGTATCTTCAATGAGTTTGGCAAACGCCTCTACATCACCCACATCTAGCTCAACGCCGGTAAAGCTCCCTCCATTCGAGGTAATCGTTTCAGCGAGGTCATCGAGCTTTGGGCGTCGACGAGCGCAGGCGACCACATGGGCGCCTTCAGCGGCTAGCTGTATGCAGGTACTGCGGCCAATGCCCATGCTGCCGCCGGTAACGATGGCAACTTTTCCTTCAAAGCGTTTTGCTTGCATGGTGCTTCCTTTATAAAAGACGTAACGAGTTTATTCTGATAATGCCAGGGTGGCCGCGCCGGTAACGTGGAAACCGAGGCTATTTTTACCGGCAAATTCTACCTTGGCTAGAGGCTCGTTATTATTTTCCAGAGCCGTCACTCGGCCCTGCATAACCATTGTGTCACCGGGTGTGTTTGGCGCGAGTAATTTAAAGCTTAGCTTGCGCAGGCGGCTGGCGGGGCCCGCCCAGTCGCTCAGATAACGCGCGCATAGGCCGCTGGTGGTAAGAATATTCATGAAGATGTCGGGCATCGCAGCTTCGCGGGCAGCAGGCGCGTTGTGATGCACGTCGATAAAATCTTGTGTGGCAATCGCCGCACTCACAATCAATTTGTGGGTGATGGGTATTGCCAGCTCAGGTAGAGCATCACCTTCGCTGAGCGTGCTGTAGGCGATATCGCCAAATTGTGGTTGCCAATCCTCCGCAGCGGTCGGCGCCGCATTTTTTTGCTTGGGCTGTTGCGCTTCAGAAGCAGGTTGTTCTGCCGTTTCATTCTCTGTTGCAGCAGGGGTGTATTGAAAGTAGGTGATGAACGCTTCGGCAAACAATTTCTCGTTTTGATCAAGATACTCAACGCGCTCAGTGACGAAGTAGCCCTGGCCGAGTGCCGTCGTCTTGAGATCGCTGATGTTGGAGATTGTTGTGTAGTGATGTGAGCGATCGCCTTCTTCTAACAAACGGTGGAACGTGATGTCATAACTAACCGCCACGTTACCCAATACGCCATGCGCTTTGAGCACATCAAATACTTCGTAGGGGCGAGCATCGGTTGAGCCTGGCGCGTAGTTATCTTTAACATCGCGCATGGTCCACATCTGCATCATGGCCGGCGGAGCCACCAGACGGTCGATGCCCACCGCACTGCGGTAGGCATCGTCCAGATACAGGGGGTTGTTGTCGCCCATCGCTGAGCACCACTGCCAAACCTGCACACGGCTCACGGCGTTAAAGCTGTTGTAAGGCCCTTTGCGCTCGCCGGTCAGGGCCTGGATGTCGAGTGTGTCTTCCAAGTTGGCTTGAGGTTAAACCGGCGGAACGGAGTAGCCGCCCCAGACAGACACGTAGTTTTCATCGTAGTGGCCAGACAGAGCGTTGTGCAGCTCGCCCACTTCCCATTTCTCAGCGCCTTTGGGGTTAACGATAGGCGTTTTGAGTTTGGGGCGCTCAACGATAGAGACTTCGTTACCCCAGACAACCATCACCTCACCGGAGATATGCCCTGCCTCTTCCGAGGCAAGATAGCCCACCAGTGGCGCCACGTTGGCAGCGTCAAACATGTGGAAGCTGCCATCTGCAGGCGGTTGGAACATCTCAGCGGTTTGCCCGCTGTTAGTCATGTCGGTGAGTGCGCGTGGCATGATCACGTTACAGGTGATGCCGTACTTGGTCATCAGCTGCGCCGCGCCCATCGTCATGGCGATGATGCCGGCTTTAGCCGATGCATAGTTAGGCTGGCCTGCAGAGCCGTAAATAGCAGCTTCAGAAGAGGTGCTAATGAGACGGCCATACACCGCATCGCCGCTTTTGGCTTTTTCACGCCAGTAGGCTGTGGCGTTGCGCATATTGACGAAGTGGCCGCGTTGGTGAACCCGTACCACGGAGTCGAACTCGTCGTCGCTCATGCCAAAAATGGTTTTGTCGCGGCAGAAGCCGGCGTTGTTGATGAAGATGTTCATATCGCCGTAGGTATCCAGCGTTGTCTTCATCAGGTTTTCTGCGTCAGCGCTATCGGCGCAATCGCCAAATACGGCAGTCGCTTCACCGCCAAAACCTTTAATCTCCTCAACCGTTGCGCGTGCAGCTTCTTCAGCGTCAGGCAGGTTAATGTCGTTGATAACGACGCGAGCGCCTTGCTTGGCCAGTTGCATGGCTTCTTCGCGGCCCAAGCCGCGGCCTGCGCCGGTAATGACGGCGACTTTGCCTGTCAAATCTCCCATGTGTCTTCCCCAGTTCTCTGTCTTGGATGGTTAAATCGTTAAATACTGATTGCGTAATTAAAGGCGCTCAATGATCGTGCCGGTGCCGATGGACGAACCACAGCACATCGCAATCATGGCGGTGGTTTTGTCAGCGCGTTCCAGCTCGTGCAGTGCAGTAGTGATCAAGCGTGCGCCCGTGGAGCCTACGGGATGGCCCAGCGCAATTGCGCCGCCGTTGACGTTCACTTTATCCATGTCTGCCTCGTAAACCTGTGCCCATGACAGTACTACTGAGGCGAAGGCTTCGTTGATTTCAACCAGATCAATGTCACCCATGTTCATGCCGCTTTTCTTGAACAATGCGGCGGTCGCATCAACAGGCCCATCCAGGAGGTAGTAGGGGTCTGTGCCTACGGTGCAATCAGCGATAATGCGCGCGCGTGGCTTTAGGCCGCGAGCCTTGGCTTCTTCAGCGGTCATCCACAGAACAGCGGCTGACCCGTCAGAGATTTGTGAGGAGTTACCTGCGGTGTGAATCTGGCCTTCCATCACTGGGTTCAAACTCGCCAGACCTTCTTTGGTTGTTTCGCGTAGGCCTTGATCGCGGGAGACCTTGCGTGTCTCGCCCGTTGGCTTGCCATCTTCTCCCACGATAGGGGCGTCAACTTCAAACACTTCGCGGTCAAAGCGGCCTTCTTCCCAGGCCACTTTGGCGCGTGCCTGTGAGTTAAACGCGAGTTCATCGGCCATTTCACGGGTGATGCCGCGGTTGTCGGCAATACGCTGCGCGCTGGAAAACTGATCGGGGGTTGAGTCCCACGGCCAGCTCTCTGGCACGAAGTAGCCCGGACCGTTGTAGACGTTTGCGCCCAAGCCAACCCGGCTCATGGCTTCTACGCCGCAGGCGATGCCAATGTTGATAGACCCTGAAGCCACCATTGAAGAAATCACGTGGTTGGCGGTTTGTGCTGAACCACACTGGTTATCCAGAGTGGTGCCACCGGCTGTGTAATCTTTACCCAACGTGAGCCATGCGTTACGTGTAATGTTGCCCGCCTGTTCGCCTGCCTGTGTTACACAACCGCCGGCGAGGTATTCGACGTCGCTGTGAGAGAGGCCAGAACGGTTTACGATTTCGTTGAGCGAGAGCGCCAGCAGCTCGGTGGCGTGGAAATCGCACAGATCGCCAACGCCGGGTTTGCCGCGGGCGATAGGGGTACGAACAGCTTCTACAATGACAGCTTCAGGCATGATGAATCCTCAGATAACGCGTGAGTGAAAAGTCGGCCGCTATTTTGCCGTTTTTCGGCCCTCGCAGACAGCGTTTTTATTCAGAGAATGCCAAGGTGGTATAGCTCTTTAAGCCGTATGCTCATTGGTGAGTAGGGCGGGCTGTGTGTACTATGGCGGCCCTAGTTAAATTGGCCAGAAGGCCCTTTTTGGAGCAACCTAATGCAGCAATACGCCTACGACGATATAGACGCTCTTCAAACTCTGGTGAGTGAGGAATTCGGTGGTTGGAGTGAGGCCCTCTTGGTCGATCAGAAGCTGATTGATCAGTTTGCAGACCTCACAGGCGACGACTATTGGATTCATACAGATCCGGAAAAAGCCAAGACCGACAGTCCTTTTGGTACCACGATAGCCCACGGGTTTCTGTCTCTGGTGATGCTGCCTAAAATGCGCGGTACAGCCACGTATGAGCTCACCGGTTTTAACAACATGCTGAATTATGGCTCTGACAAGCTTCGGTTCACTGGCCCAGTTCCAGTTGGTAGCTCATTGCGCTGTCGTAGCCGAATCAAAGAAGTGAGCGCATCGCCCAAAGGCACTAAAATGGTTATGGAGCAGCACGTCCATGTAGTAGGTCAGGATGAGCGACCAGTGCTTATCTACGAGATGATCATCTTTTACATGTAAAAAAGCTGTAACCGTTTAAAGCTCGCGCACCTAAAACACGGGCGCGGTTTTTGTGAATCGGGCGATGGGGTCTACAATAAAGGCACGACTTCGCTCATTCATTTTGATAAACACCAGCCGAAGGAGGTAGGTGCAGCCCTCTGGGCCATCACCGCCGTTATGCGAACTACTATCAGACAACGCTCCCTAAGCCTTATCAGCGCTACTGTGTTTAACCGCCCCATGGTCGCTGTTCGTGCGCTTTGTGCACTCGCGCTCACCATGACACTTGCTGCCTGCGGTACTAATCCGGTGACTGGCAAGCAAGAGCTGCAGTTCATCTCTACCAGTTCCGAAATCAAAATGGGTGAGCAGGCCTATTTTCCGACGCGTCAGGTGCAGGGCGGCGACTATGTGGTAGACCCGTCGGTTACGCAGTACGTGCAGAAGGTGATGTCAAAGCTGGCTGCAGTGTCTGATCGTGATCTGCCTTTTGAAATCGAAGTCCTCAACAGTTCAGTGCCTAATGCCTGGGCAATGCCCGGTGGCAAGATGGCGATTAACCGAGGGTTGTTGACCGAGTTAAACAGTGAAGCGGAACTTGCCGCAGTATTGGGCCACGAAATAATCCACGCAGCAGCGCGCCACGGCGCAAAAAGCCAGGAGCGCGGCATGCTGATGCAGGGCGGTTTAATCGCAACGCAAATTGCTCTTGGCAACAATGAATACCGCGATTTGATAGCCGGTGGAACGATGTTGGGCCTGCAACTGACTACGCAGAAGTTTGGTCGTGATGCCGAGCTGGAGTCTGATTTGTATGGCATGGAGTACATGGTGCGAGCAGGCTATGACCCGCAGGCTGCAGTCGATCTTCAGCAAACCTTCGTGCGATTGTCGGAGGGCCGCAGCAGCTCCTGGTTAGATGGTCTGTTTGCCTCGCATCCGCCCTCGCAAGAACGTGTGGCTCGCAATCAGGAAACGGCAAAACGGTTGGCTGCGCCAGGTTTAAGATACGGAAAGGCCGAGTATAAAAAAGCGATGGCGCCACTGTTTCGCGATCAACCCGCCTATAAAGCAGCTGACGATGCGCTCAAAGCGGCTAAAGACAAAGATTTCGCGAAAGCAGAATCCTTGATCAACAAGGCAATAAAGCTGCAGCCCAAAGAAGCAAAATTTCATGGCTTTAAGGGTGACCTTGCGCTGAACGATAAAAGTTTCAAGAAAGCGATTGGCCAGTACGACAGAGCGATTGGGCTGTACCCAGACTACTTTGCCTTTCATCTTCAAAAAGGGTTTGCCCAGCGTGAATCGGGTGATGTGAAAGGCGCTATTAGCTCCCTCGAAAAGAGTAATAAAATATTACCGACGCCTAATGCGCAAAAAGCGTTGGGTGATTTATCACTGGTAGCCGGGAATCGCAACGCAGCACTGCAGTACTACGAATCCGCCGCATCCTCAGGTTCTGACATTGGCAAATCAGCTTTGGCGTCAATGGCCAGGCTCGATCTGGAACAAAATCCCGGCAAGTATTTGCAGTCGAGATTGGTGCTCAATAGCAGGCGCACGGTGAGCATTCAGGTAATCAATAAATCGCCTGTGCCGGTAACAAATGTAGAGGTGGCCGCGGCGTATTTTGACCAGTTTGGGAAGCAGGTATCGGGGCAGAAGAGCTATCGCCTGAAAGGAACCATAGCGTCCGGGCAGCAAGGCTCTGTGGATACAGGCATTACCAACGGCCAGGGGCTGCGCAGTGCGGTCACATCGGCAAGAATTGCCAGAACGCGTTGAATCCAAAGTCTATGCAGCATAAAAAAGGGGCCGCGACAATGCGGCCCCTTTTTTTGTTACCGGTTGGCTAGAGCGCGGGAATGCGCAGTGTTTGCCCTGGGTAAATTTTGTCAGGGTCTTTCAGCATTGGCTTGTTGGCTTCGAAAATGACCGGGTACTTACCGGCATCGCCATAGTGCTCTTTGGCGATTTTACCCAGTGTGTCACCTGAGACAACTGTGTAAAAGGTGGCCTCTGGTGCGGCGGGCGCTGGAGAGGGTTCAGCGGCCGGAGCTTCGGCAGCAGCGGCTGGCGCGGGCTCAGGCGCGGCGGGAGCAGGTGGCGCATCTACCTCTACCTGGCAATCTACTTGCCCAATACCGTGTTGGTTGCCTGCGCACAGCACCATTTTTTCCATCGCCTCCTGACTCGGTGCAGTGCCACGTAGCGTTGCAACATCGCCGGCAACGGATACGCTGACCACTTCGCCTTCAATATCCAGTTGCGCGATATTCTTCTCAATGTGCTCCTGGCGAATCGCGTTAACCCGATCCTCAGAGATCTCAGCTTTGGCGGTGAGGTCGTTTTCACCTGCATCTTTAAAGAAATCGAAAAATCCCATGGTGTTCTCCGTTTTTATGTTTGTCTAGAAAGTAGCCAACTAGCGGTTTTAAAAAATTGCCAATTCGCGTGTTCAATCGGCACTGCAATGGTGCGAAATTAATACGTTATGAACTATAGTGCATCCCATGCATGCAACAAACGATTTTTTTGATAGCTGGGGTTAGGTAATGAAGCGCTGGAACGGATGGGGCGACGACGATAACGAGCTGGACTATGCATTGAATGATGCCGCGCTAGCGTTTTTGAGCGGGCGGCTTGGCCCAGGAAACGTATTGCCCGATGCAACCCTGGAAGACGTGTTGGCGAAGGTGCCCGTATCGAGGCTTGAGGCGAATGATCTCTACAGCATTGACCCCGAAGATCGCCTGCGCCACGCCAGAGGCCAGAGCCTGCCGGATTGGCTGGCACTGCGCAGTGGCGAGTTTGGCGCGTTTCCTGATGCGGTGGCGTTTCCACGTAGCAGTGAGGAAGTACAGGCCTTGCTGGCACTCGCCAAAGAACAAGAGTTGGATGTGATTCCCTATGGGGGCGGAACCTCCGTGGTGGGGCATATCAACCCGGAGTCCGATGGCCGGCCAGTGTTGACCATCGCAATGACCCGCATGGATACGTTGATGGACCTCGACAAGCAGAGCCAAATAGCGACCTTTGGTGCAGGTACCGCCGGCCCTGCTGTCGAAGCTCAGCTAGCTGAACACGGCTATACGCTAGGCCACTTCCCGCAGAGCTGGGAGCTTTCTACTATCGGCGGTTGGGTGGCTAGCCGGTCTAGCGGGCAACAGTCTCTGCGCTATGGCCGCATTGAGGGGCTGTTTGCTGGCGGGCGAATCGAGACATTGAACGGTACGTTAGACATACCCACCTTTCCCGCGACCTCCGCCGGGCCGGATATTCGAGAGTTTTTTCTCGGCACAGAGGGGCGTTTGGGTATTATCACCGAGGTGAAAGCGCGCATTACACCCTTGCCCGAGCACGAAGCGTTTCATGTGCTGTTCTTCCCCAGCTGGGAAATCGCCTTAGATGCGGTGCGCGGTATGATTCAGAGCAAGCTGCAGCTCTCCATGATGCGGTTAAGTAACGCGGTAGAAACCTTCACGCAGTTGCAGCTAGCCGGCAGCGGTAACGTAATTGCCCTACTTGAGAAATACCTTAAAGCGCGCGGAGCAGGTGAGGGCAAGGTGATGTTTACCTTCGGCGTCACCGGTACAAAAGCACAGTGCAAAGCGGCTTTGTCTATTGCCAAACGTATGGCCAAAGCGTCGGGTGCTGTTGGCGCGGGGCCGGCGCTAGGCAAGAAGTGGGAGCACAGCCGCTTTCGCTCGCCGTACCTTCGCCATGGTCTATGGGACAAAGGGTACGCTGTTGACACTATGGAAACCGCCGTTGATTGGGCGCGGGTTCCTGAGGCCGCGGCAATGATAGAGCGGGATATTTCTGAGTCGCTGCAAGATGAAGGCGAGACAGTGCACGCTTTTACGCATCTTTCACATATGTATGGGCAGGGTTCTAGCGTGTACACCACCTATATCTTCCGCTGCGGAAAAACCTATGAGGAGACCCACGCCCGTTGGGAAAAACTCAAAGCAGCAGGCGCGCAGGCGATACTGCGCGCGGGTGGCACCATTAGCCATCAGCATGGTGTTGGCAAAGATCACGCACCTTATTTACTTGCAGAAAAAGGTGAGCTAGGGCTGGACGCGATAGCTGCCTTGGTAGAAGAGTTTGATCCCATCCAGCAAATGAACCCCGGTAAGCTTTTACCCTGATGTCACCAGATTCAGCGCCATCGGTCACTGAGGTTTCACGCGCAGGGTTTACCCACCGTCAGCAGGTGTGGGATTCGCTGTTAGCGGGTGAGGGCATATACGATCTTGTGGTGGTTGGCGGGGGCATTATCGGCGCCGGTGTGTTGCGAGAAGCGGCCAGGCGAGGCCTTCGCGTGCTCTTAGTGGAGCAACAGGATTTTGCCTGGGGTACCTCTAGTCGTTCCTCAAAAATGGTGCACGGTGGGCTGCGATATATATCTCAGGGTGACATCGCACTGACCAAACATTCGTTGCAGGAGCGTGAACGTTTGTTGCGTGAAGCGCCCGGTTTGATCGATCGAATGGGCTACTATTTCACCTTGCGTAAAGGTCAGTTCCCCGGGCGCTTACCGTTTACATTGTTGCTCAAACTGTACGATCGTTTGGCCGGTATAAAAAACCATCGGTACCATTCCAACAAGTCGCTAGCGTGCACCTACCCAGGGCTGGACGAGCGCGGTTTGAAAGGTGCGATGTACTATACCGATACCGTAACCGACGATGCGCGCTTGGTGTTACGGGTGCTGCAAGAGGCGCAGACCGCTGGCGGTGAGGCGTTAAACTATGTAAAGGCTGATTCGTTAGTGTTCTCTGAGGGCCAGCTGGCCGGGTTGCGGCTGCGAAACGTCGAGACAGATGAAACCGTTCAGCTCGATTGTCCCACGGTCATTAGTGCTACCGGCGCATGGGCTGACCAGCTTCGTAATGAAATTAATCCTGAAAAACGTATTCGGCCTCTGCGGGGCAGCCACCTGGTGTTTGCCGCTGAGCGGTTGCCGGCGCCAGAAGCGCTTACTTTGTTTCATCCAAAGGACAAACGCCCCGTGTTCGTTTTTCCGTGGGAGGGCACCACAGTGGTGGGTACCACCGATCTGGATCACACTGCACCCTTGGATGAAGAGCCAGCGATCAGCGCGCAGGAACTAGACTATTTGCTGGAGGCACTTGAGGCGCTGTTTCCACAACACAAGCTCGGGCGTGATGATGTTGTCTCAACGTGGTCGGGTGTGCGGCCTGTTATTGGTTCTGAAGAATCTAAGGATCCCTCAAAGGAGCGCCGCGATCACGCTGTCTGGAATGATCACGGGCTGATAACAGTGAGCGGCGGCAAGTTAACGACGTTTAGATTGATTGCTCTGGACGCTTTGCGCGCTGCCAATGGCACGTTACCTTCTATCGAGGAGGATCCGGATAACACAGCGGTGTTTGCGCCTCTCACTGTGTCTGCAGCGGACTTGCCCAGCAATGACGAATATTGGGGTAGGCGTCTGTTAGGGCGCTACGGCGATGCTGCCAAGCGGATGTTGGAGGAAGCGAGCGAGTCCGAACGACTACAAATACCCGGCACGCTGTTTTGCCTTGCTGAGTGTCGCTGGGCGCTGCGTAATGAGGCGGTGGCGCATCTAGACGATCTTCTTTTGCGGCGAACCCGCCTTGGTTCTATTCTCCCCAATGGTGCGTCTGAATTGTTTAAATCTCTGCAAGTGATGTGCGCAGAAGAGCTAGGCTGGGAGGAGGAGCGCTGGGCACAGGAGCGCACGCGCTACGAAAGTATCTGGCAACGGTGTTACGGGCTACCATGAGTACGAGTGAGCAATATGTGCTGGCGATTGATAACGGTACGCAGAGCGTTCGCGCATTAATCTTTGATCTTAACGGGCAGATTGTCGCCAAGAGCAAGGTCGAGATAGAACCCTACTTTTCAGAAAATCCCGGCTGGGCAGAGCAACATGTAGAGTATTTTTGGACGAACCTGTGCAAAGCCTGTGATCTGCTGTGGCGAACCTGGGATGGCGACAAGTCGACCATCAAAGCGGTGTCTGTCACCACGCAGCGCGCAACGATGGTTAATCTTGATGCCCTGGGTGAACCGCTCCGGCCCGCCATCGTCTGGCTGGATCAGCGTTTAGAGCACAATTTGTCGGGTATGGGCGCATGGGGCCCGCTGCTGGCGCTAGCCGGTGAAAGAGAGACTGTGCGTTTTTTCCGGCAGCAATCGGAAGCGATCTGGATTCAAAATAATCAGCCTGAAGTTTGGCAGAACACCGCAAAGTTTTTACTGTTGTCTGGCTATTACAGCTACCGTCTTACCGGTGAGTATGTCGATTCCGTCGCTAGCCAAGTGGGCTACCTGCCGTTTGATTTCAAAAAACAGGACTGGGCTGGCAGCCTGGATTGGAAGTGGCGTGCCTTACCGATTCAGCCTGATCAGCTGCCAAGGCTGGTGCCTGCAGGGTCATCGCTGGGAGCAATTACACACAAAGCGGCGCAAGAGACAGGTATTCCCGAGGGGCTACCACTGATTTCAGCAGGCGCCGATAAAGCCTGCGAGGTGCTGGCCTCGGGCTGTCTGACTCCTGATACAGGTAGCCTGAGCTACGGCACGACCGCGACGTTTAATAGCACTAGTCATCAATACATCGAAACTATTAAGCGCGTACCCGCTTACCCAGCGGCAATGCCCAATACCTACAACAGTGAAACCATGGTGCAACGCGGCTATTGGATGGTGAATTGGTTTAAGCGTGAGTTTGGATTGCGTGAAACGCGCTTGGCACAACAGTTGGGCGTGGTAACAGAAACGCTGTTCGAAGATTTGCTGAAGGCTGTGCCTGCCGGATCCATGGGGCTTGTCGTTCAGCCCTATTGGTCGCCGGGTATTCGTGAGCCCGGGCCAGAAGCGAAAGGGGCCATGATTGGCTTTGGTGATGTGCACACCCGCGCCCATATTTATCGCGCGATTATCGAGGGGCTTACCTATGCGTTACGCGAGGGCAAGGAGCGCTTTGAAAAGCGCAGCGGCCATACGATTAAAACGTTGCGCGTATCGGGGGGTGGTTCGCAAAGCAATGAAGTGATGCAGATTACGGCAGATATTTTTGGCTTGCCAGTGGAACGGCCTCATACCTATGAAACGTCCGGTCTTGGCGCTGCCATTAATGCAGCGGTAGGCGTTGGTCTGTATCCAGATTATGCGTCAGCGCTGGCTAACATGACGCACGTCGGCGAGCGATTCATGCCCAATCCAGATAACGTACAGCTCTACAACCAGCTTTATCAGGACGTGTATCTCAAGATGTATCCCCGTTTGGAGCCTCTGTACGGCAAGGTTCGCCAGATAACCGGCTATCCTTTTTAGCGCTAATTGCGAGTTGGCACTTTACTTGTGCAGAAACAGCTTTCTTTCGGCGATGATTTCTGCCGCGCTGGCTGGCACCATTTCTTTCCAGCTATCATCGTTTGCAGCGATACGCTCTAAAACCTTTGGTGAGTGAATGTGCAACACGTCGGGGTTGAAGTTATCCAGCGCTCTCACAGACCCAACGTCCAGTAGGTAAGAGAGCAGGCGCTTGCTGTTACGAGAAAGCTCTAGGTCATTCACAGTGCGAATTTTGTCAGTCTCTTGGCAAAGATAAGGGTATACGTAAAGCGCTAAATCGGCGCCAATCAGTTGTCCCATTCTTTCCAGAACGCCACCGCTGCCTGTCTCTGCCTTTTCTGCAAAGAGCGCTTGAGCGACGTCCATTCCGATAGCCAACCCGGTTTTTGCCACACCACAGCGGCGCAGATAGCGCGCTAGGTATTCAAAAAGTAGAAAATTTGAAATAAGAACTGTGTGCCCCGTTGCCGCGAGCACGTCGACCCGGCTAATAAAGTCCTCAAGGCAGACGTCACCGTCGGCTGAAAGTTGGTGCATGGTCATTTCCATAATGGCCATTGGGTTGGTTTCAGGATTGTCGCGCATAAAGTGGCGTTCACCGCAGTGCAGCACATCAATGTTCACGTGTGTAAGCGGACGAAAACGGCCTCGATGCACTACGACGTTTTGTTTGCGTAAATGTTCGTTGGCCTGCAAAACACGGCCATTTGCGGCAAACATCGCAGCGTCGGTAAAGCCTAATTGCACCAGTTTCAAACTCATTATGCGGTTGTCAACGGATTCGAAAGCATCACCCGAGAATTCCACCATGTCTATTTCTACGCGATCTCTGTTTAGGTCATTCATTAACGATTCAAGAAACTCGTCAGGCTTGTCGGCCAAGAATGTCGCGGCGTAAACGAGGTTTACCCCGACAATGCCGATTGCGTCTTGCTGCAATGAATTGGCACTGTCGAGCATTCGGATATGCACCACAATCTGGCTGGGTTCGGCGCCCGGCTCCTTTTGAAATCGTACGCCCATCCAGGCGTGACATTCGTTGGTGCCGAGATAATTGCGCGCTGAGACAGTGTCTGCAAATGCGAAGAACATAGTGTCAGCGCCACGCTCCTCTGTGAGTCGTTCTATGTTTAGTGAATACTCCAGCTCTAACATTCTCTCTAGCCGATCGCGCGCCACGTAGCGTTCACAGTCGCCGTAGATTGCATCGCTGACTTTCATGTCATAGGCAGAGATACTTTTGGCAACGGTTCCGGCAGCGCCTCCAGCCTGAAAAAACCAGCGCACAACCTCCTGGCCTGCGCCAATTTCAGCAAAACTGCCATAGGCTGCGTCGTTCAGGTTGATTAGCAGTGCTTTTTCTCTTGTATTCATGGTTTGCTCGCAAAGATAGGGTTCCATGAGCGTTGTCGGCCATTTGCAGATATTCTTTAAGAATCGGTCTGGTTTTTAGTTATAAACTGTAGGTTAGGTTACAAAAACACGGGGATTAGTACCCCGCCTGTGCCAATAAACGAGGAAGGTCAAGATGAAAAACGCTGTGCGTATTCACCATTTCAGTATTGCTGCACCGCTCGATACGCTAGAAGCTGTCGTGAGCTTTTATGAAAATGTGGTTGGGCTAGAGCGAGGTTTTCGTCCCGATTTCGGCATTGAGGGGTATTGGTTGTATAGCGGTGACGAGCCTCTAGTGCACCTGATAGAAGACCCTGGGAGGGGCGCCGACAAATCGGGTTACTTCGATCATGTGGCGCTACGGTGCACAGACTTGGATGGTATGCGTTCCAGACTTGAGGCTAATGGGGTTGAATATGGAGAGCTGGAGTCGCCGCAGGTTAATCAGTTGCAGTTGTTTGTGACTGACCCGGCGGGGACTTCAGTTGAGTTGAACTTTCAGCTTTGAGGTTTGATGTTTGGAGATTGAGCGTTGGTTCCGGCCCCGAGGGGATAAGCCCTCAGTGCTCAGCGGGCTGAGATATTCGCGCTGAGGGCTTATCCCCTCGGGGCCTGATATCAGTCTCCGCAAAACAGACTCGAACGAATTATCAGCAGCGAAGCACCGATACCGAAAACTTGGTTTACAGGTAGGCGGAAGGCATCCAAATTCGCTTTGCGTCGAGTATCTCAGCCTTCCGAGTAAGCGAAGCGAATTTGGATGCCTTCCGCCGGGATGACGGGCAGAAAATCCGAGTAAGCGAAGCTAGTCTTGGTGCCTTCCGCCGAGATCGAACACACTATTCGATAATCGTAGCCTTCCGAGCCAGCTCCGACTATTACTTCGCAGCTAGTCCATCTTGCCCAAAATAGCCCCACCAGTAGGAATACCAACGCCAGACGTCACCAACGCATGGTTCACATCTTTAGCTGGCTGATTCACCGAGGTGCCACGCACCAGACGAGTCGCTTCCACAATGCCGTTAACCCCGTGAATGTACGCTTCACTGAGCTGCCCGCCGTGTGTATTGGTTGGCAGGCGCCCGTTAGTACGCAACGCACCATCGGCAACAAAATCACCCGACTCACCCATACCGCAGAACTTCCAGGCTTCTAGCTGCCACAAAACGATGGGGGAGAATGCGTCATAAATAACCGCCGCATCCACATCGTCTGGCGACAGGCCGCTCATTTCGTAAACCATTTCTGCAGAGCGCTCCATTTCTGGAATACCTGCGAACTCTTCGCGGTAGAACGATGTCATCTGTTCCTGATCTTCTGCCGCGCACTGAGCAACACCTTTCACAACAACGCCCGGCTGTTTCAGGTCACGCGCACGCTCAGGTGTGGTGACGATGACAGCAGAACCGCCGTCGGTTTCCTGACAGCAGTCGAACAGTTGCAAAGGATCTGCAATGACTTTGGCGGCGTCGTATTCAGCGCGATCAAAATTTCTGCCGTAAAAGGCAGCGGCAGGGTTGTTAGCTCCGTATACGCGTGTAGATTGCGCAACTTCGAACAACGCGTCTTTGGTGACGCCGGTATTGTGCATCCATCGCTGGGTGAACATGGCAACCCAGCTGGCAGGTGTTAACAGGCCGTAGGGCATGTACCAGCCCCAGTGGATCGCATCAGCCGTAGTGATGTCACCGGATACACCGCCAGAAAAACGGTGGCCGCTACGGCCATTCAGTGCACGGTAAACGACTACGCATTCGGCCATACCTGTTGCGATAGCCATGGTGGCCTGATGCAGACAGCTAGTAGCTGCGCCGCCGCCGTAGTGTGAACGGCCGTAGAATGTCATCTCACCCACGCCTAGCGCGCGAGCCACTTCAATCTCGTCGTTGGTGTCCATGGTGAAAGTTGCCATGCCGTCGATGTCGCTGGGCTTAAGGCCAGCATCGTCGATGGCGGCTTTTACCGCTTGCACAGCAAGGGAGAGTTCAGATACACCAGAATCTTTCGAGAAGGTGGTGTTGCCTATGCCTACAATCACCGCTTTATCTTTTACGTTAGCAACCACGGCCTAGGCTCCTTTGGGTAGTTCGAGTTGTACTGAGCCTTGCATGTGCATGCCCCAGATATTGTTTTCGCCCATCACGCTGATATCAACGGTGCCATTGTCGGCATCGACCGCA
>JBGCFE010000057.1:0-3774 GCA_045106775.1 Halioglobus sp. | reverse complement strand
GAACAGAAAGCTCTCTTCAATATCGAACCAACGAATCGACGTGTCGTCCCCACCACGAGGCAAAATACCAATACGGCAACCATTGCCAGCGTCCCAATTCACAAAGCCACCACCGGCCATCATTTTCTCGAAATCGAAGGTCAGCGGTAAGTCTGGAAAAATCGTGTAGTTCTTGGTGATGGCACAATCATGCATCATGATCGGCTTCGGAATCGTCACCTCGGTGGTGTGTACCGCGCGCCCACCTTTATCAACAACTGAATAGGTGAGAAACGGAGGCGTGATGCCATAACCAAAGGTCATCATCTCACCTGATTGCGCATCGACCTTGGGGTGCGCCGTGAAGGCGTGGGTTAGCGTGCCATCAAAATCATGCTCGCCTTCTGTGTCGAGTTCTGGAAGGGAAATGCGATACGGCGTGCCGCCTTCCATCATGGCAAACAGCTGATTATTGTGAAAAACCATTGCCGTACTTCCAGAGTTCTTAACGGGTGACATTTCGCCTTTCGCAATATAGTCACAAAACATATTCAAGCCTGGATAAATCCACTCGCCTTTAGCACGTTCCTCTTGCAGCGCTTTCGACTGAATGAATCGATTACGGTAAGTGGCAGTGCCATTGCTAAGGTGCACCCCGTGGAGCATGCCGTCGCCATCAAAGATGTGGTAACGATCGGGGTCGGGAACATAGTATGGATTGGGTCCTACGCGCAGAAAGTTACCATTGATATCAGTCGGTATCTCGCCAATCACTTCAAGGTCAGCGGCGGTTACTTCCTCGTATACCGGAGCATTGTTACCCGTTAGATGCGTGTTGTTAGTTTCATGAACGGCCACTTCAGACATTTTCTCTCCCCAGACTTAATGCCCTGAGACTGTATCACAGCATTTCAACAACCATACGGTATCGGTAAGCCGCGAGATCCGAGCAACACGTCCATCGCCAGATTTCGACCGAACCCGCTACTCGGGAGCCGCTATTCGGGCCGCCCATTCTCGGGCTTCTGATGTCGCAAGCCAGTGGAGCGCATTGCTGATAAGCCGTCGATAGGCAGGATTTTCGAACGCCAATGGTCCATCGCCCACATCAGACACTACTACTGGGGAAGATTGCACCGCATTTGCCCAGACAATCAGATCACTACCCGGTGGGTGCTGCCACGTGCGTTGTTCTTCGGCTGGCGCAAGGGGTGGCGCGGTAAAGTTCTCTACTAAAAACTCATAGTCGCCCCGTAGCAGCGGTAGCACATGTGGGCCATAAAGGTCTGTTTTAAGGTAGAGCTCGTCGGTGATACTCAACCCGCCTTCGAGTCCTGCAAGCACAGGGTGCTCGATCTGTGGCAGCAGTTTGATCGTTGCGTTCTGCAAAGGTCCGTGGCCGCCTCGGTAACCCGAGCCAGGAACCTGTTTGCCACGCAACTCCCCGCCAGAGAGCATAAAAGACGAGCCTGTGATTTCTCGCCACAATGGCCAGTTCGCCCAACTCACCGTCGCGTGATTGACCAACAGCAAGCCTGTACCCGACGCAACCAACGCTTCCAACGCCGCTGCATACTCTGCAGTGGGTGCACCACTCGCACTCGCATTATCGTGCGGCAAAGGTACACCGGGTATTCCACACATATCGTAAAAGAACACTACGTCGTAGTGATCAACATGCGTTGAGGCAAGCACACTTTGTGCTGCAGGGTGCTCAACCATCGTTACTTCAATGTCTGAAAACGAGGCAAACATGTCGCGAAACGAATCGTGATCATAGTCGTGGCCTTTACTGACCACTAAAACTTGTAGAGTCATCATTCCTCCACCGCGAACTTTAAAATTTCACTACAATTTTGTAGTGATTAACATCTAAGCATCACCGAGAAAATCGAGCAAGCACTCGCTAGTGTCAGACTGCCGCGACAGCAATCCAGCAACAGGTATTCACAATTCCGTCATAGAACAAGCGCGCTTTTTTATGCACACTTAACGGTTGACGCGTCGTAGGGCACACAATGCTTGACCGAGGCGAAAAACAACTCTGACTGAGCACGGTTCGCAATGACAAAACTCAATTCGACCCCCGCCAAGAAATCGATAAAGAAATCGATAAAGAAGACGACAAAAAAAGCGCCAAAGAAACGACAAACTATGGGCAACGCCAAACCACGGTACCTTTTCGCGTTTGGCAAGAAAACAGACGGCAACGCTACCATGCGCGAATTGCTGGGGGGCAAAGGCGCAAACCTCGCAGAGATGGCCGCAATTGGTTTGCCCGTACCACCAGGTTTCACGATCAGCACAGAAGTGTGTGGCTACTACTACAACAACAATAAGAGCTACCCAAAATCTCTTGATCGTGGCGTCAGCGCTGCTGTTAAAGATATCGAAAGCCAACTGGGCAAAAAGTTTGGCGGCACCACTAACCCACTCCTCGTATCAGTTCGCTCGGGCGCCCGAGACTCCATGCCCGGCATGATGGATACCATTCTCAATCTGGGTCTGAACGACCAAACGGTCGGTGGTCTTGCCGAGGTATCTGGCGACCCGAGATTCGCGTGGGACTGCTATCGCCGATTCATCCAGATGTATGGCGAAGTCGTAATGGGGGTCGAAGCGCTGGGCGAAACCGCAGAAGACCCGTTCAACAAAGAACTCGAAAAATTAAAACGTTCAGCGGGAGTTAGTCTCGATTCAGATCTGACCACTGAACAACTAAAAGCGCTCGTCACGCGCTATAAAGCACTCATCTTAAAACGAACCAAAACTACATTCCCGCAGGATGTTATGGAACAACTCTGGGGAGCCATTAGTGCTGTATTTGGTTCGTGGAGAAACGAACGCGCCATCCTCTATCGTCAGCAATACAACATTCCGTCCGAATGGGGCACCGCCGTTAGCGTACAAGCAATGGTGTTTGGTAACGCAGGTGATGACAGCGCCACCGGTGTTGCTTTCACTCGCGATCCTGCAAATGGCGAAAAGGTATTCTACGGCGAGTATCTGATTAACGCACAAGGGGAAGATGTGGTCGCCGGTGTTCGTACGCCAAACGCTATTGCCCAACTTGAACGGGAAATGCCGAAGAGCTTCAAAGATCTCGTTAAAGTACGCAGCCGACTCGAGAAGCATTTCAAAGATATGCAAGATTTCGAGTTCACCATCGAAAAGGGCCGACTCTTCATTCTGCAAACGCGCAACGGTAAGCGCACTGGTCTCGCGGCGGTTCGAATTGCCGTCGAAATGCAACAAGAGCGACTCATCTCTAGAGAAGCAGCGCTCTTGAAAATTCCTGCGGAGTCGATCGACTCCTTACTCGTTCCCGTCTTCGATCCACGCTCCGTAAAATCAGCAAAGCTCATTGGCCAAGGATTACCCGCGGGCCCTGGTGCCGCAACTGGACGCATTGCATTCAGCGCAGCTAAGGCAGAAATCGAAACACGCAAAGGCAACCGTGTCGTGTTGTGCCGCACAGAAACCTCACCCGACGATCTGAAAGGCATGCTGCACTCGCAAGGTATCCTCACGTCTCGCGGCGGCGTCTCCTCACACGCCGCACTGGTCGCCAGACAACTAGGTAAAGTGTGTGTCTGCGGCGCAAACGACATAAAGATCAACTATGAACAGGGCACGCTAACAGCGGGCAACACCCAACTGAAAGAAGGCGACTACATCTCAATCGACGGTAGCACCGGAATGATCTACGAGGGCATGATCGAAAGTGCCGACTCGGAAGTGAAACGCGTACTCGAAGGAGGCGCCGGAAAAACCAAGACCAAAAGCTATACCTAC
>JBGCFE010000056.1:0-6652 GCA_045106775.1 Halioglobus sp. | reverse complement strand
AGCAACGGGTTACGGCCATAACTCACATGCCCCGCTGAGACATGCGTATCGCCTTTTTGCAGCTCCAGCAGAAAATCCACCAAATCCACATTGTAGGCTGAGTCTTCTTTCTCAGAAAAACGCAGCGTTTTCTCATTACGCGAAGCACCCGTAAAATTCCATGATGAGCGCAACTCCAGATCCTCCCGCACGTGCCTGGATTGCAAACCCGCCTGCAAAGAACCATCTTGATAGGTTCTTGGTTTCGGAGCCTGCGCATCGCCCGAGTGCCCCTCATCCAGTTGGCCTTCTACACCAATTACCAAACTGGGTGTGATTTCAGACTCGGTAAAGCTTGACCGACGCGCCACGCGTACTGCCCATTGCCCCACCTCAACCCAGCGGCCATTCACATCTACGTGGTACAGCTTGGCCTGACTACTTCCCTCAGGCAGTTCAAACAGTCCGGGGGTGAAGGTGATACTGGCACCGCCGTTAGCATCTGCGCTTGCACTCAACATTGCACTCACATCAGTGCGCCCCAATACCAGACGAAGCTCGCCCTGTGCGGCCTCTGGCAACCGATTCACTTGAAAAACTAGAGTGTCGTCAGGCGCAACAACAGTCTGATCAAAACTGGTACCCAACGCTTCAATAGCGTCTGCATCGGCCGCCCAGACGCTAGCAGCGCCGACTTGTGCTAAACCCACACACAAAGCGCCTGCAACAATACGCCGGCGAAACGCGCGTTTGGGTGCTGCCAAGCATAGGCTCTCACCGGAGGTTGCTGCTCTTCTCATGACAGTATTTCCAAAACAGTGCTCCCTGACTACGCACACTGGCCAAAGCCAAGTTTGTATGAAGGCGCCATTCTTGGGGATAAGGCGGATTGACCATATCCCATGAATTGGGGATACATTACGCATGGAGACCAACGGCGCATGCTCTATACTAAGCGGCATGACAAAAGTACTACTGGTAGAAGATAACCAACCCACTCTCGAACGACTGGCCGGCGTGATTCAACAAACCGACGGCTTGGAATTACTTGGCGCTGCCGCCACATTTGCACAGGCGCAGGCACTCTTAGAGCAAGAAATTCCTGAGGTTTTACTCACAGACTTAGGGTTACCCGACGGCAGCGGGATAGATCTGATTCGTCAGGTACGTGGTTATCCGGAGCCAATCGAGGCAATGGTAATTTCTGTTTTTGGGGATGAGCGCAATGTTATTAACGCTCTCGAGGCAGGCGCTGCAGGTTATATTCTAAAAGATGACTCGATGGAGAACATCGGCAACGCTGTTTTGCAGCTGATGGCCGGTGGCTCACCCATAAGCCCCTCCATTGCAAGGCATCTGCTACGAAGGTTCCAACCCAGCGAGCAGGGAGCTGAAACTAACCCAGTGGCGGCTGAGGAGGAGACAACACACCCTCCCTCGCCTCTCTCAGCGCGTGAAACCGATGTGCTCACCGCGGTAGCTAAAGGGTTTACTTACAACGAGATAGCGAAGATGTTGAATATCTCTTTTCATACTGTGAGTTCACACATTAAGCACATCTACCGCAAACTGGAGGTGAGTTCACGCAGCGAAGCGGTGTTTGAAGCACTCAATTTGCGCTACATTGACCTCGACTAAAGCAACGCACAATACACAGCGCAGTGAACTTCAACACACAAAGGCCAGCCGAATTTCCCTGGACACCAACGCTACTGATTGCCGGGTTTGCACTCATTGCCGCCACCGCCGCTCTGTTGTTTTATCGTTTCTCTGTTGCACCACCTGAAGGAGCGCTTGAGACAAACGTTGTTTACTTCTGCCCTACACAAGCATCCCAAGAGCCTGCTGCCGACGACCCATGCTGGACGCAAACATATCTGCCACACGACTGGCGACAATCAGAAGTAGACACTCAACACGGCTGGTACACCTTTGACTTAGAACTCAATGTTCCCCCGAATCGCCTTTGGATGATGTATCTCCCAAGGGTAACCTCCAATGTGTTAGCAGAGTTGAACGGAGAGGCGATTGGCCACGGCGGGCGTTTTGAAGAGCCCGTGGCGCGTAACTGGGCCAGGCCGCTTAGTTTTTCAATACCCAGTGGCATTTTGCGCAATGGGGTTAACCGATTTTCACTTTACGTTGCCCCCGCCTTAGGCAGCCCTGGCTACCTCGGGCCTATCTATCTTGGCCCCCAAGAGCTGCTCACTCCCGCCTACAACCGCAACCATGCACTGCGCGTAGGGTCAGTTGAGAGCATCAACTTTAGCCTGGTGCTCGTGGCGTTTCTCATTTTAGGCCACTGGATAACGCGGCCAATGGACAAGCTTCACGTGTGGTTCGCCGCCATGAGTCTTGCATGGGCCTTACACAACCTGAACCTTATCGTCGTTGAAATTCCCGTCTCAACGCGCCTATGGGAAACATTCAGGCACCTTACGCTGGGCTGGTTTGTAGTGTTCCTGGTATTGGCAATGCACCGCTATATCGATGAAGAGCACCCGATCATTGAACGTATCGTTGTTGTTGTAGCGCTAGTAGCAAGTTTACTGCTGATCATCATGCCCAATGATGAAGCCTTTATCTGGTATGCCGAACGTATCTGGTTAACCACCACCGCTGCACTGGGTGCTTACCCTGCTTTTCGCGTACTTCAGGCGTGGTGGCGCTCTTGGAACCCCGAGTACTTTATTGGCATGTGTGCTGGCAGCCCAATTTTATTGGCGGGTTTGCATGACACCCTACGTGCAAACGGCTGGCTGCCACGCGAGCATGGCTTTTTTATTCAATATACAGCCCCAATACTACTGCTGGGCTTTACGGTCGTACTGCTCATCCGTTTTGCGCGCGCGCTGAACGACTCCGAAGCACTTAACCAATCTCTGGAGCTCAGAGTAGAAAAAAAGCGCGAACAACTTGAAGAAAACTACAAACAATTAGCCAGCCTAGAACGCTCGCAGGCGTTAGCAAGTGAAAGGGAACGCATCATGCGCGACATGCATGATGGTGTCGGTGGGCAATTGGTGTCGGCCCTGGCGATGAGTGAGTCAGAAACACTACCCGCCAACCAGTTGCAGGGCTTGCTAAACGATGCACTGCTAGATCTGCGCTTAATGATTGATTCGTTAGACGAGGTAGACGGTGACCTAGTATCGCTACTGGGCACGCTACGCAGCCGAATGCAGCCAGCATTAGACCAAAGCGGCATTCAAGTGCATTGGGAAGTACAAGATATACCTGCCATTGCGGAGCTAGGCCCAGACAGGTCGCTACAGATAATGCGCATACTGCAAGAAGCAGTAACCAACGTTATCAAGCATTCAAAGGCAACCAACGTGCACATGCGAACCGGCGAAACCAACGGCGATGTGTATATCGAAATAAAAGACGATGGCAAAGGGTTTGAGGGCAACGCAGGCCGCGGCCGCGGGTTGCACAACATGCAGTACCGCGCCAAGAACGCAGGTGCCAAGATCGACATTGAAACAGGCAACAATGGCACTAGCGTAAAGATCATTGTGCCCAAAGAAGAATCGATCCCCAATACAGGGGATACTGATAACGCCACTAACGTCTAAACTTAGGGCCTACTTCTTGGGGAACTTCTTGTCATGCGGTATAGGTATGCCCTGCTACTTTTCAGTCTATGCTTGTATTGGTTCTCGCAGTCCACTGTGGCGCTAACATCTGCTTCGAGCAACACGTTAGTACCGTCCAAAATTCATCATGGGCCCGTCACTAAAGCAACGGCTCCTGATCTACTGTTTTACGAAAGCTCACACAGTCTAAATATTGGTGATAAAGGTAAAGAGGCGTTTAATTTGAGCGTTGTGAAACCTGCCTGCGGACAGGAGGCGCTGGTTTTCCACTCAGCCAGACTTGTCTACAAGCGCAAGCGTTTTGGAGAGGCGAGAATCGTTCGGAGCCCACCGTCTGGCTGTTTCAACTGCCCGCCACTAGAGATTGATTGGTACCACGAACCCACTGGCTATGTTGATTTTCAGGTACACATCTATCGCAAGCGCGTATCAGGCCAGTGCAGCGCAGGGCAATCGGGATAACACGGAAAAAGGGATTCCGGGAAAACATTTTTTAGACGGCGTCTGCCACTTCCTGAGATCGCATCAAGAAGCCTTTGGCTACATCAGGCTCCGAAGGCCGGCCAAAGAAGTAGCCCTGCGCTTCTTCGCAACCCATCTCCGAAAGCATCTCCAACTGCTTTCTTGATTCAATACCCTCTGCAATCACCCTTAGATCCAGTGCCTGCGCCATACTCACTATCGCTTTTACAATCGCCCTGTCGTGATCATTGCTGCTGATATCGGCAACAAAACAGCGATCAACCTTCAAGATGTTAATTGGTAATGTTCGGAGGTAGCTGAGGCCAGAATAACCAGTACCAAAGTCATCGATAGATATATTGATCCCGTATGACTGCAACTTAGCGAGCGTATTATACGTTTGATCAAGGTTTTCCAGCAGGCAGTTCTCAGTCAGCTCAAGCTCAATCAATTCTGGATTCGCACCTTCTTCCTGAATCATGCGAATAAAGCGCTCCGCCAAATCCGGTTGCGATAGCTGAACGGGTGAAACGTTTACAGCGCAACTCAAATCTCGCCCGGCAATTTCGGAAAACTCTTTCACCTGGCGGCAGGCCGTTACCAACACCCAGTCTCCAATCAGGTTAATGAGCCGCGTGCGCTCCGCTATATCAATAAACTCATTGGGTGCCAACAAACCCTGAGTTGGATGCTCCCATCTAATAAGCGCCTCGAAGCCTGAAATCTCACCATTGCCCAAACTGATCTTGGGCTGATACAAGATTCGAAATTCCTCGTTTTCAATCGCCGTCGACATTTGGCTCTCCATACGGAGCTGCTCATTGGCAATGCGATTAATATCGGGCGAAAAGTATTCCACGTTATTTATACCCGGCTGTTGCTCGGCGTAATAGCGTGCGACACTGGCTTGGCGAATAAGGTCGCCCGCTGTTTGGCCATCTGTAGGGTAAACGCCAATACCCATTGTCATATTGATGAGTATATTGTGATCATTGATATACATAGGCTCGTGCAATACATCGAACACACGTTTCACGATCCAGGCAATTGATTCACTGTCTTTGACAGCCGGCAGCAGAATGCCAAACTCGCTTTCGTTCAGTTTGGAAATCGACGTTTGTGACGCGTCGTTCGAAAAAACCGAGATCGCATCTGGCTCGCGCAATGCCCCACGAAGACGGTCTGCCGTTTGCGTTAAAAACTCTCTCGCGCTGTCGTAGCCCAAAGTATCATTCACCCGCTTCAGGTTTTGGAGCCCAAGTGACAACACCGCCATAACGCTGCCTTCTCGTCGGGCCCTCGCCAGCGCCTGCTCTACCCTGTCTAGAAAGAGACTTCGTTCCGGCAAGTGAGTTAGCGGATCGTACGCCACATACTCATCCAGTTGCTTGGCCTTTTCTTCTGCAATTTTCTCCAACTGCGCTATTCGCGCCGATGCATCTAGTTCTTGACTGGTCGGCTCACCCACAAGTGAACTCTCGGCGGCGTCCCTATTTATACGCTGCTCAGACAGCTCTACAACGTTACTGGACTCCGGCTCTTGTTGCTCTTCCCATACGAGCACCTTATTGCGCCCACTTTCTTTGGCTAGATAAAGCGCCCTATCTGCCTTATTTAGCAAATCATCCTTGCTATTGGATTCGCTTTCTATAGAACACAAACCAATGCTGGCAGTAATGCGAATCGCCGAAGTGAACATTTCGGGATCACCCGCCACAATTCTTTCGCGCATGCGCTCAGCAATACTAACGGCGTCACTCGCAGAAGAGTTTGGTAGCACCACACAATATTCCTCACCGCCATAGCGGCCTAAGATGTCACCACTTCGAATTTCCTTACCTAGCGCATCGGCCACAAATCGAATCACCTTGTCGCCTACGCCATGGCCGTAGTTGTCGTTGATGCGTTTGAAATGATCTATGTCGATCATCATGCACACTAAGTCATTACCCTGCTCTGAAGCCTCCTGAAACTCGCGCTCATAGGCTTCGTTAAAGGAACGCCTATTGAGTATGTTGGTTAGAGCATCACGGGTAGCAAGGTGGTGAAGCTCTTTGTTCCGCATGTCGACATCGTGCTTGGTCTGCTTTAAGTGATCTAACGTTTTACGTAGCTTTTCGTTTTTTCGCTCAAGCTCAGTAATGTCATCGAAAGTAGTGATCACACCTCTTACGTTTTTCTTGTCGTCCAGGATCGGCGTGCAGTTAACTGCAAACGAACGCTCCAGGTCGGAGGCATAGTGAATACTGATTTTCTTTCCAATCACACCTTCACCCAATTTGAGCACTTTGCTCCAGGGCAGTTTTTCAGGACGCAGCGCCGCATCTGTTTGGTAGGTTGTCCAGTTAAGGGAGCCTGCATTAAGACCCATCAGAGAATCGCTGGTAGCCGCCACACTCTCATGAAACGCATCGTTGGCCAGCACAATGTCTCCTCGCTCATCGATAATGAGAACCCCTTCGGCTAAGGCATCGAAAGCGTGTTTTACGCGCTCGGGCACTACCTGGCTTGGGTCAAGCTCACGTAACACGCGGCGCAAAAAAACCATGTACAGCGCAAAGCCCGATACACAGACAAACAACACAAGCGCAAAGAACGAATTGTCTGTGACT